>JAAEMS010000334.1 GCA_024225275.1 Actinomycetes bacterium | reverse complement strand
GGCCCAACACCACGGAACCCCGGTCCGCGAGAAGCTGCCCCGCAGCCGGGTCTCGCGTACCTTCGAGTTCCGGGTGGCCGACTGCAAGGGCTTCGTCACCGTGGGCGAGTATGTCGACGGTCGCCCGGGCGAGATCTTCGTACGGGTCTCCAAGCAGGGCTCCACCCTCGCCGGCATCATGGACGCCTTCGCGGTGGCGGTCTCCTACGGCCTCCAGTACGGGGTGCCACTCGGTGCCTTCGTCGATGCCTTCGTGGGCATGCGCTTCGAGCCGGCCGGCATAACTGACGACCCCGACGTTCGCATCGCCTCCAGCCTCATGGACTATCTGGGCCGGCGCCTGGCCATCGAGTACCTCGAGCCCGACGAGCGTCAGGCCCTGGGCATCCAGACCATGGCTGAGCGCAGCCAGCCCCCCCTACCCGGCCTGGAGCTGATGGCCGAGGCTGCCGATCCCAATCTGGCAGCACCCTCCGACCCCAAGTCGCCCACGACCCTCACCGGCGAGGTCCAAACGGTCACCGACGACGGTCCGGGGCTGGTCATGTCCGACCGGGGCGAGGTGTGCATGAACTGTGGTTCAGCGCGCATGATGCGGTCGGGTAGCTGCCTGGTGTGCGGCGACTGCGGCACCACCACCGGCTGCAGCTGAACCCACCCCACAGGGTCACTTCCGGTTCGGGCCTCACACAGTCCGTGGTTGCCCGCTACTCTGGGTGGTTGTGAGGTTTCGAGGTGAGGCCGCCCGGAAGCGGTTGATTGGTCTGTCCCAGCCGATTGTCATCGATCTGCGCGACCGGCTTCCAGCGGCAGCCCCCAAGGACGTCCAGCACCCCCCCGTCACGGTCACCGAACTGGTGCCCGGACCACGGGTCGAGCGCACCGAGACCGAGGCCGAGGCCCATGTCCGCGACGGGGCCGGTGAGGTCAGGCACCGCCACCATCCGGCCCGCAATCCCTGGACCTGGACCCAGCTGGCTGAGGCCCTGGACCGGGGCTGTGGGCCGGGCGACTACGCCGAGTTGAGGTCGATCCGCCCGGCTGAGCGTCCCTCACCCTGGCTCCGGATCAGAGTGGGCCTGTGGGTCTTCGTGCTCGCCGTGGCCAGTGTGGCCATGCTCAGCCTGTCGGTTCGCGAGCTCCAATCGGTCGCGGTGATCGTGGCCATGACCTCCCTGTTCCTGCTCTTCTCCGACGCCACTGCCACCACCGTGCCCGCGTCGCGTAACCGCGGTCTGGATCATCGCGAGATCATGTGGGCGCTAGCCGCCATCGACCTCGACGAGGTCCGTCGTCACCGCGACGTGCACGGCCTACCCCCGTCGCTCGCTTGGCGGCTTGCCGGGTTGCCCGAACGCTTCGCTCCAGTCACCTCCGCCTCCTGACCCTCACTTCCACCAGGTTCGGCCGGTACGATTCGGACGTGGACGAGATGGTGACCATCGATGCGGGGCGCGACCCGGGCCGGGCCCGCCTCCTCCAGACCGTGCTCGACGCCGACGATGTCGTGACCCGGCTGGTGGAACCTTCAGGCTACGGCCCCTATCCGGGGCTCGAGAGTCATCGGTTGCTCGTCCGATCCGGTGATGAGGCCCGAGCCCACGCCATTGTCGACACCCTGCGCTCGGCGCCCCGACAGACCCGGCCGGTCATCCGGTGGGCGGCGGCCCTGTTGGCGCTGGTCATGTTGGGGAGCACCGTGCTGGGCGCTCTCGCAGCCCTGATCTGGTGACCGCCCCTCGTCGGGCGAGGCGGCGCCAGTAGGGTCGTCGGCCATGGCCGACTCTCCCCAACCTCCCGAGCCCGACGACCCGCCCGAGGCCCGCCCGTCGTCGACGGTGATCATGCTCCGGGACGGCTCGGCGGGTATGGAGGTCCTGCTGGTACGCCGCAATCCCAGCATCGCCTTCTACGGCGGCGCCTGGGTGTTCCCGGGGGGCAAGGTCGACCCCGAGGACATCGACGGAGACGGCATCATCAGCGAGGACGAGCTCGAGTTCGCGGCCCGGCGGGCTGGGGTGCGTGAAGTGGCCGAGGAGGCTGGCCTCACCATCGCCGAGACCGATCTGGCCCAATGGTCGCACTGGACGACCCCGGTTGTCCGCCCCAAACGCTTCAGCACCTGGTTCTACGTGTGCGAGGGCGACGATTCCGACGTCGAGGTCGATGGCGGCGAGATCCATGATCACGACTGGGTCGACCCGGTCGAGGTCTTCCGGCGCTTCGAGGCCCGTGAGATCGAGCTGGGTCCACCCACCTGGCTCACCATCCGGGGTGTGGCCGCTCACCCTGACGTGACCTCGGTGCTGGCCCATGCCCGGGCCAACCCGCCGGCCGTGTTCGCCCCCCGGGTGGTCCTCAACGGCGACGGAGTACCCGTCTCGCTCTACGCCGAAGACGCGGGCCACCCCGAACGAGACCTCGACGCTGCGGGCCCCCGCCACCGTCTGCTCATGCAGCCCGGAGCCTTCGTCTACGAGCGCTCAGGCTTCTGAGGTACCCACAGCCACGTCGAGGGCCATGGCCACCATCGCGTCGAAGCCGCTCTGGCGGTCCTCGGTGCTCAGCCGTTCGCCGGTGATCAGGTTGTCGCTGACCGTCAGGATCGACAACATCCGAGCGCCCTCGGCGGCACCCACCCCGTAGAGGCCGGCGGTCTCCATCTCGACGGCGAGCATGCCGTGAACCGCGGCGGCGTCGTAGTAGCCGTCAGGTGCGTAGAACAGGTCGCTCGTGAACACCGTGCCCACCAAGACCTCGACCTGTCGGCGCCGGGCCGCTTCGTCGGCGGCGGCCAGGAGGTCGAAGTCAGCGACAGCCGGGAAGTCATGCCCACCGATCCGGGCGCGGTTGATGTTCGAGTCGGTGCCGGCCCCGATGGCGAGGATCAGCTGGTTGAGGGTGACGTCGCTGCGCAGCCCGCCACAGCTGCCAACCCGGATGATTCGATCGACGTCGTAGGACCGGATCAGCTCGGTGGCGTAGATAGCCGACGAGGGCACACCCATACCCGAACCCATCACCGAGACGGGTACGCCGCTGACGGTGCCGGTGAACCCCAGCATGTTGCGGACGCCGGTCACCTGGCGAGCGTCGTCGAGGTGGTTCTCGGCGATCCACTCAGCCCGCAAGGGGTCGCCGGGCAGCAGCACGACGGGGGCGATGCTGCCGGGTTCGGCCTCGATATGGGGAGTAGCCATGAAACGTCCTCAGGTCGGGGAAGCCCATGTTGCCATCCATCTCGCATCAGTTGGTGCCTTCGGGCTTCGTGCCGCGCGGCTGGTGTGGGCCAGACTCCGACTCATGGCTGACTCGACCGACCCGACCATTCTCCGTCTCGACCCGTGGACTGGGTCCTGGCCCGACGACGACCCCAATGGTGGGTTCAAGGCCGAGGTAGCCGAGTACGGCCATCTCGACCCGCTCCACACCCTCGAAGGTATGAGTGCCAGCCTCGACATCCCGGTTGGCGCCCTGGCCCGGTACGTCCTGGCCAAATGGGCCACCGCGGGCAGCGAGGGCCTGCTCCATCTGGGCTCGACCACGGTCGAACGAATGTGGTCCACATGTGAGCAGGCCGACGAGGCCGATACCGACGATGCTCGCCTGGCCGCCTACGAGTCTCTCCGGAGCATGATCAGCTGGCTCCGTCTCCCCCTCAACGAACCCGCTGGGTACTGAGGCCGAGCTTGGGAGGCCGGGGCTCGAGCGCCCCGGCCCGCAGGGCCAGGATGTTCGGAACGCCGACGGATGCCCGGCGGCTAGATCGAGCGGAGCCAGCGGTCGGCTTCGCGGAGGCGGTTCTGGAGCTGACGGACAGTGGCCTCGGCCACCCGGTGGACCCCGCTGCGGCGATTCAGTTCCATGTTCACCGCGGGGTGTTCGAGGCCGGTGGCCCGCACCAGGAGACGGACCCGCTCGGAGTTGTCGTCGCGGAGCCGACGGCGGAGTTCGTCGCGGATGGGGGTGGCCGGGCCTCCGTGCTCGGCCTGGCTGGTGTTGAGGTTGCCGAGTCGGGGGGCCGGAGCTAGATCCAGCAGGAGCTCGGGGTCATCGGCGAAGGGTTCGTTGGTGTCGGCCACGGCCACCCACGGCGCCCACGGTGTGTCCGGCACCGGGGTGAGCTCGGCGTCATCGTCCTCGTCGTCCAAGACCGTCGATGACAGGGCGGCGAAGAGGGACAGCTGTTCGTCGTCGCCCAGAACCTGGCGGTCGCTCTCTGACTCGAATCGGTCCTGGCGGCGCTTGAGGCTGTGGCGGCGTTGCTCGGCCATCCGGCTGGCGACCTCACGTAGGCGGGGATCGTCGGGGATGTAGAGCCAGGCCGGCTGGGCACCGATGCCGGCCTGCCAACGGACGAAGCGACCAACTGCCTGACGAAAGAAAAGGTCGGTGGTGGTCGTTGTGGCGTAGACCCCGACCCGGAGGCGGGGAATGTCGACCCCCTCCGACACCATCCGAACCGCAACCAACCACGGGTCGGCCGATGACGAGTACTCAGCGATGATGCGCGAAGCATCGGGGTCGTCGGACACCGCGATGCGGGCCGAGGCCCCGAGCTGACCGAGGACGTCGACGATGCCGCGGGCGTGTTCGACGTCGGTGGCAATGACGAGGCCACCGGCGTTGGGGTGATCGAGTCGCACCTCGTCGAGCCGTTCGTTGGCCCGGCTCAGAACCTCCGAGATCCACTCACCCTCGAGGGATAGGGCGGTGCGCAGCCGCTGGGCTGACCGGACGGGGTCGATGTCGTCGGCGAAGGTGGCGCTGTGGACCGAGCCCTCGGTGTCGACCCACTCCATATGGCCATCGATGCGGGGGAAGAAGACCGGTCGCACGACACCACCGTCGCCCAGCGCGTCGGCGTACCCGTACTCGAAGTCGGGTTCTGCCTGGCCGCCGACATAGCGCAGGAAGGGGATGGGGTTGCTGTCGGATCGGAACGGTGTTCCGGACAGCGAAATGCGCCGCGCCGCGCCGTGGAAAGCCTCGCGTACGCCGTCGCCCCAGGCCCGGTCATCACCGGCGTGGTGGATCTCGTCGAGCACCACGATGGCGTCGCCGGCCATACGGGCCAAGCCGGCGGGGTCAGACGCCACCTGCTGGTAGGTGGTGACCAGGCCGTGGAGGTCCGACGGCAGCCGCTCGGATGCCGACCAGTCGGCGGTGAGGTGGAGATCGAAGCGGCCCGCAGCCTCGGCCCACTGGGTCTTGAGATGTTTGGTGGGGGCCACCACGATGATTCGACGGTTGGGCTGGTATCCCAGCTCAACCCGCACCGCGGTGAGAGCGAATGTGGTCTTGCCCGCCCCGGGCGTTGCGACCGCCAGGAAGTCGGGCGATTGGGAGCCAGCCAACTGATCCAGTGCAGCCTTCTGCCAGGGTCGGAGACGGACGGAGAGGGCCATGGGGAGGCTTGACTGTAGTGGGGGCAGAACTGGTTGTGGTGCGACCCTGTGAAGCCGCATCCGGGTCCCCGCTCGCCCTGGCTTCGGGGTGCGGGTATCTTCCGGCGGTGGCTCGGTTGAGGTTCTATTTCGGCACGATGGGTTCGGGGAAGAGCACCCAGGCTCTCCAGATCCACCACAACCTTGGATCGTGCGGACTCGAGGGGCTGCTCCTCACCCAGCTCGACCGGGCCGGCGGGGTGGTGTCGAGCCGCCTGGGGGTCTCGGCCGAGGCCCTACAGATCGGACCCGACTTCGACCTTGAAGTATTGGTAGGGACCGAACACGAGCGCACCCCGCTCGACTATGTGATCTGCGACGAGGCCCAGTTCTACGAGTCGGCCCAGGCCGAACAGCTGGCCCGGGTCGTCGACGATCTCGGTATCGACGTCTACGCCTTCGGGCTGCTCACCAGCTTCCAGGGCACCCTCTTCGCCGGGACTGCCCGGCTCCTCGAACTGGCCGACGAGCGCCAGGAGGTCCAGGTCGAGGCCCGCTGCTGGTGCGGCGAGCGGGCCACCCACAACGCCCGGCTGGTTGATGGTGTCCAGGTCACCGCTGGTGAGCTCAAGGTGATCGGCGACACCAACGAGGGCGATGGCGCTCAGGCCCGGCTCGAGCTCGAGGGGGGTGGGCCCGACATCACCTACCGTCTGCTCTGTCGCCGTCACTGGCACGAGGGGGCGGCGGCTGAGCACTCCCGCCAGGAGTGAGTGGGTGACGGGGTCCGCGGGGCGGTACCGGTGGGTGTTGCTGGCGGCCGTCTTCGGTCTGTACCTGGGATTTGGTGTGGTGGCGTCATCCCTGGCGCCGCTGGTCGGACCCATCTCCGACGACCTCGGTTTGAGCCGATCACAGATGGGCCTGGTGCTGGGAGCCTGGCAGTTCGTATACCTGGCTTCGTCGGTCCCCGCGGGGCGCCTGCTCGACCGTATGGGCCTGCGGTGGGGGCTTCTGCTGGGGATCGGCTTGGTGGCCGCCTCGGGACTCCTGCGCGCCGCAGCGGTGGGCTGGGGCTCTCTACTGTTGGCGGTTGGGGTCTTCGGTCTGGGCGGCCCCCTCATCTCGATTGGCACCCCGACCCTGGTGAGTGCGTGGTTCAGCGGCGATTCCCGCGGCCCGGCCACGGGGGCCGCTGGAGGTGGTCCGGTCGTGGGTTCGGTCATCACCCTGCTCACCGCCAACGGCCTACTCATGCCCGCCTACGATGACCGCTGGCGGCTTGTGGTGGCCACGTACGCGGTTCTGGCCGCTGGTGTGGGCGTGGTGTGGCTGGTCGTGACCGCTCGGGTCCCGGATGGGATCGAGGATCCGTGGCGCCCGGCCGCGGGCAAGTCCCTCGGTTCGCTTCAGCTCTTTCGTGAACCGGTCGTGCGTATCGTGCTGATCCTGGCCACCGGTACCTTCTTCGTGAATCACGCCCTGGGCAACTGGCTACCCGAGATGTTGCGCGACGGAGGCCTGTCGGCATCGGCGGCGTCCGCCTGGGCCGCCATCCCCAGCCTGGTCGGGCTGGCCGGCGGTGTCGTGGTACCACGGCTGGCGGTACCCCATCTCCGACGGGCCGTGCTGGCCTCGTGCTACCTGGTCCTCGGTCTCGGGGTGCTCGGCCTGCTGGGTGACTGGTCGGCCCTTTCGGTGGTTGGGTTGGTGGCCATCGGTGCCATGAGGTCGGCGGTTCTGCCCATCGCCATGCTCTTCCTCATGGACGCACCACGGGTTGGGCCGGCGAACATGGCGGGGGCCAGCGCCCTCTATTTCACCGCCGGTGAGATCGGCGGGGTCACCGGACCGCTCACGGTCGGAGTGCTCGCCGATCTCTCCGGCGGCTTCGCCACGGCCCAATGGACGCTGGCTGGGGTGACGCTTGTCCTCGCAATGCTGGCGTTGGGCCGTAACCTCGCGTTCGAGACGCCCTAGCCTCGGGCAAACCGCTGGTGAGGAAAGGAGTTTGGCGAGATGGACGAGACGCCCCGGGTCGTCATCGACTGCGACCCCGGCCACGACGACGCCATGGCCATCATCCTCGCCGCCCGCCACGCCGAGGTTCTGGGCCTCACCACGGTGGCGGGCAACATCGGGTTGGACCTCACCACCCGCAACGCCCTGGTCACCACCCAGATCATGGGACTCGACGTTCCCGTGCGGAGGGGCGCCGCCCGCCCCCTGGTGGCCCCTCCCCGCGACGCCGCCCACGTGCACGGCCAGAGCGGGCTCGACGGGCCCACCCTGCCCCACCTCGAGCGGAGCGAGGTGGGGACCGACGCCGTCGACTGGCTCGCCACCGCGGCCCGCGACAACCCGGGGATGTGGCTCATCCCCATCGGCCCGCTCACCAACGTGGCCCTGGCCATCCGCCGTCATCCCGACCTGCTGGGTCACCTTCGCGGGGTGTCCATCATGGGTGGCGGTACGGCCGACAAACCCGGCAACCTCACCTCGATGGCCGAGTTCAATATCGCCGTCGACCCCGAAGCCGCGGCCGTGCTCTTCGAGCAGGAAGTACCCATCCGGATGTGTGGTCTGAACGTGACCCACCAGTTCGGAGCCACCGACGCTGAAGCCGGCGACTTCCGGGCCCTCGGCACCGCCACGGGGGTGTTCGTGGCCGACCTTCTCGAGCACTACATCGGTGCGTACGAGCGCACTTTCGGGATCCGCCGGGCCGCCATCCACGATCCGTGTGCGGTCCTGGCCGTAACCCATCCTGAGCTGTTCGAGTTCGAGCGCCGGCGGGTTCACATCGAGCTGACGGGTACCCACACCCGGGGGATGACCGTCGTCGATCGCCGCCAGCCAGGCCCGGGCGACGGACCGGTCGAGGTGGCTATGGCCATAGACGCCGACCGGGCCATGGAACTACTCGTCGACGCCTGCGCCGCGCCGGCCCTCTGATCGGCCGTCCCCTCCTTCCTCATGGCCGCCGACCACACCCGCCGCACCGAACTGGCCGCGGAACAGGCCCACCTCGAGCGGGTCTATGACCGGCTCGAGGTCATGCGCCGGCACGCCCTGGCCATGGCACGCCACCGGATGGAGGCCGACGCCGGGGGCTCCCGCGACCACCTCTTCGAGCGCGATGTGCTCATTGCCACCAGCCAGGACCGCTTGCATCAGCTTGACGTCGGCGACGTCTCACTGGTCTTCGGTCGCATCGACACCGTCGAGGGCGAGCGCCTCCACGTGGGCCGGATCGGGGTGCTCGACCAGGCCAGCGACCCCCTGCTGGTCGACTGGCGGGTGCCGGCGGCAGCCCCCTTCTACCAAGCCACCCCGGTCGAGCCTCTGGGCCTGGTTCGTCGCCGCCACCTGGTCACTCGGGGCCGCCGGCTGATCGGCCTCGATGACGAGATCCTCGATCTCGAGGGTGCAGAGGCAACCCACTCGGAACTGGTCGGCGAGGGGGCTCTCATCGATGCCCTCAACCGGGCCCGTACCGACCGCATGGGCGACATCGTGGCCACCATCCAGACCGAGCAGGACCGCATCATCCGAGCCCCCCTGCCCGGCGTGCTGGTCGTCCAGGGCGGCCCCGGCACCGGAAAGACGGCGGTGGCGCTCCACCGGGCCGCCTACCTCCTGTTCACCCACCAGGACATTCTTGACGGTGCCGTGATGGTGGTTGGTCCCAACAACCGGTTCGTACGGTACATCGGCGATGTGCTGCCCTCGCTGGGTGAGACCGGCGCCCGACTCACATCGCTGGGTGACCTGTATCCGGGCGTCGAGGCCCGCCACGACGACCCCGCCGGCGTTCGCCGGGTCAAGGGCGACCTGCGCATGGTGCGGTTCATCCGCCGAGCGGTACGCAGTCGGGAACGACCGGTGCGCAAGACCCTCGAAGTGCCGTTTGGGCTGCGATACCTGCGGCTTCGACCTGACGATGCCCGCGAGATCGTCCTCACCGTCCGGAGAATGGACGGAACCCATAACGCTCGCCGCCCCACCTTCGAGGCCATGGTCCTCGACCATCTCTGGAGTGGTCACCGGCATCAGGTCGAGGACAGCCTGCGGCAGCGGCTGTCGGCACTGGGCGACGGGGTCGGTCCGGCCGACGTCGAGCTGGACGCCGATGACGCCGAGCGGGGTGTGGAAGTGGGGCTCGACCGCGAACGGGAGCGGTTCGACCGGGCCATGCGCTCCGAGACGACGATCCGTCGGGCCCTCGACCGCATGTGGCCCCTGCTCAGCCCCCAGGAACTGCTCCACGACCTGTTCGGGTCGCCGGCTCTGCTCGGGGCGGCTGGTGGTGACCGCTTCACCGACGCGGAACTGGCCGCTCTGGAGCGGCCCCGCTCCGCCTCGGTGGACGAGGTGGTGTGGACAGAATCGGATGTTCCGCTCCTGGACGAGGCCGACCTGCTACTGGGGGCCGACCCCCGCCAGAACCGGGCCGGGGGCGGCCACCGGCTGGCTGAGGGCCAGGCCGACCGCATCCGCGACGCCATCGAGCTGGTGTCCGAGATGGCGGGTGGCGTCGACGACGTGATGAGGCGCCAGCTCGGCCGTCGCCTGGTGCAACAGCAGGTCGAGGACGAGTCGACACCCCTGCGCCCCCGGCGCCGTGAGAGCTTCGGCCATGTCATCGTCGATGAGGCCCAGGATCTCTCGCCGATGCAGTGGCGGCTTCTCGGTGAGCGATGCCCGTCTCGCTCGATGACCCTGGTCGGCGACCTGGGCCAGGCCAGCCGGGAAGGATCAGCCACCACCTGGGAGCAAGGGCTCGGTGAGCTGCTCGACGGCCGGGCCCTCCAGATCGAACAGCTCACCGTCAACTACCGAACCCCCAGCGAGCTGATGGAGCCGGCTGCTGCGGTCCTGGCCGCCGTCGACGCTGACCTGGTGGCCCCCACCTCGGTGAGGTCGGATGGTGCCGCTCCGATCGTGCGTCCGGTGCCCGACCCCGACCTTCTCGCCCCGATCGCCGACACGGTGACCGAACTGCTCCATGAGCTCGAGGAGGGCACCGTGGCGGTGGTGGCACCCCGGAGTGCCCTCGAGATGCTCTCCGACTGGGCCGCCAGCCTGGACTCGCCGCGGGTGTCAGTGCTGGGGGCCAGGGGGGCGAAGGGCTTGGAGTTCGACGCCACCGTCGTGGTCGAGCCGGCCGAGCTGGTGGAGGAGGAGGTCGAGGGTCTCCGCTCCCTTTATGTGGCCCTGACGCGGGCGACCCAGCGTCTCGTGGTCGTCCACCACCGCGACCTGCCCGCTCCGCTGGCCGCCGCAGTCAACGAGCCAGTAGCCGGTTGAGCCTCCGGCGGACCCAACGGCGCTACGGTCAGGTACATGAGACGACCCCCACGGGCCAAGAACGGCCGGGCCACCCCGAAAGGGGGTCGGGTGACCCCAACCGGTACCCGGCCCGACGGCCCCCCCAAGGGCGGAACTGCGCTGCGCCGGCGTTCGCCGGTGGCTTACTGGATCGCGGTGTTCGCCGCGGTCGCGCTCCTCTTCGGCACGGTCGCCACCCTGCTCAGCGTCGCCCTGATCTGAGGGGTCGGGAGATCAGCGAGTCGAACCTTCCAATGACCCGGTGACCGGTCGGAAGTCAGGCTCGATGACCGAGCACGAGACAGTGCGTCGACCCCCCTCGTTCCATGCTGACTCCTGGGGTGTCGCGAAGTAGTAGTCGAGCCCCGACACGAGATAGTCCACGCCGATGAACTGGCCGAATGCATCGAGACAGGCCTGGTCGCCGAAAGCGTGGAGGTCCTCGTCGCCGGGGAACAGCCCGTCGTCGGTGGGGTAGTCGACGGTGGCGTAGACCTCGGCGGTGTGGGGTTCGGCGCACGGTAGGACCACCGCGGTCTGCACACTGCCGATGCCGGGCAAGGTGAAGCAGTCTCCGGTCGAGAGGTCGAATACGTCACGGACGGTACCGACGGTGTTCTCCCCAATGGGTTGGGAGTCAGCCGAGGTGGTGTCGTCGCCTCTTCCGCGGAGCTGAACGATGAGTACAACGGCACCCACGAGAACCGCCACCCAGAGGGCCATGACGACGCTGCCCAACATCTTGCGCTCGACGGTGGTGTCTTCGGGGATGGGGGTCGCCTGGAGAACGTTCCGGTGGTCCAGAAACGCGAGGGCCCCCGCGTCGGCCGCGTCACCGCCGATGTCGAGGTCCCGGGGGCGCATACCCCCGGTGGGCGGGGCCACATGGGAACGTCCGGCCGGCTGGGGGGCGGGGGGAGCAAGGGTTGGTGGCGGTTGGGGCGCCGACGGTGCCTGGGCGACGGGTTGGAGCGGGGGCGGGTCGACCGAGGGCGGGGAGGTGCTCGCCAGGGGTTCCGGCATCGGCTCTGTGATGGCAGCAGGGGGCTCGGGTTCCCGCTCGTCTTCGTCGCGGAGCTGGACGGCCAGATCAGCGACGACCTCCTCGAAGCTCAGGGGCTTGAACGGGTGACGGGGGAGGTCCCGGTTCACGGGGTCGGGCTCAGCCACCGGCTTGAGGTTGTCGGCGTCCGGGAACGCGTCACTGGCCTCCAGGTCCGGTTCGAGCTCGGGCTGGGGCCCGATGGGGGTGAGGTTGGCGTCCTCGGGCAGGGCGTCCTCGGGCTCGTCGGCGAGGCGCCGAAGCTCGGCGGCCAGGGCCGCCGGGTCGAAGGTTTCCTCCTCGGCTTCCACGAGGGCGAGGGCGGCGAGATGGGCGGGGTCGAGCGCGTCGTGGTCGTCCTCGTCGAAGAAGGGCTCGTCCGGTTCGGTGTCGATCCCGGCATCGACGGGCTGGAAAGGGGGCGGCTCCGCCGGCGGCGGGGGAGGAGTGGCGATGGTTATGGTGTTGGTCCCGTTGGTGGCCTCATCCCAGCGGGAGAGCAGGCTCGACGTCGACGCGGCCACGGGCGCGGCCGCTGGGCTCTCCGGGGGCGCGGTTGGTCCCAGTACCCACCTCAGCCGTTCGACCTGGCCCTCGGTCAACTCGGCGTGGAAGGATCGAATCCGTAGCCCTCCCAGGGCACAGGCGTCGAGCGCGGCGAGCTTGGTCAGGGCGTACTCCTCGGCGATGTCCGACAACAGCATTCGGGGGTCTCCTGGATATGCCCGTGGTCCCCTATTCGGTCGGACGACCCACGGTCGGACTTGAGCCCGAAGAAATCGGACCCGAAATCGCGTTCGGCCCCAGTTGTAGGAAACCGGAACACATCTGCCACACTGGAAAGCCTGGCGATTCAGGCCAACCGGGTCTCAGACCCTCAGGAGCAAAATGGACTACAAGGTCGGCGATCGGGTCGTTTACCCCCACCACGGGGCTGCGGTCATCGAGAAGCGGGAGAAGCGGCAGGCCTTCGGCGAGGAGACCGAGTATCTCGTCCTGCGCATGGCTCACGGCGACCTGATGTTGTCAGTTCCGGTCGACAAGGCCGAAGAGGTAGGCATGCGGCCACCGATCAGTGAGGAAGACGTTGAGGACCTCTTTCAGCTTCTGGCCAAGAAGGATGTCCGCGAGCCCTCCAACTGGAGCCGGCGGTTCAAGAACCACCAGGAGAAGCTCAAGTCGGGCGATGTCTACCAGGTGGCCGAAGTGGTGCGGAACCTTGCCCTGCGCGAGGCCGCCAAGGGTCTGTCGGCGGGCGAGAAGACCATGCGGACCAAGGCACAAGGTGTGCTGGTGTCCGAGCTCAGCTTCGCCCTGAACGTGACTGAAGACGAGGCTCTCGTGAAGGTCGAGAAGCAGCTGATCTAGGGCCTGGACTGGTCAGGCCAGACCGAGGCGGCGCAGCATCGACCCGGGTGGGCCCTCCTCACCCCGGGCCAACATTGCTGCCCGTTCGCAGTTGATCTCGTCGTTGGCGCGCCCGCTCCAGTCGTCCCACGGCCCGGCCGGTATGGCCGCGGGGTCGCCGTCGGCTTCGGTGCAGGCCCACAGGTAGGCCTGGAGGGCCCGAACCTCGGCTTCGCCGCCAGGGGCACCGTGGCCGGGAATGATCCTGTCCCCCAGATCCAGCAGTGCATCGAGGGAGTCGGCCCACGCCGATGGATCGCCGTCGAAGACCAGCGGAGTGACCCCGAACGAAGCCATGGCACCGGCGAACACCACCCCGGCTCCGGGCAGGTCGACCACCAGGTTCTCAGCCATCTCGCCGTCGAGGGGACTGAGATGGACCGCGGGGGTCAGCCAGGCCGGTTCGTCGACAGTGTGGGTCACGGGCCTGGTGGCGAACTCGTCGGAATAGTCGTCGGCGAGATCGGGGAGGAGGCGGCGCAGAAGGGTGGGGTCAACCGGCTGGTCGAGATGCTCGCTGGTCTGGGTGCGTCCGTAGAAAGCGGCGGTCCAGAACTGCTCGGTTCCGCCCGCGTGGGCGATATGGCTGCTGGTGAGGACGACCCGACGGACGGGAGTGTGGAAGGTCTCGAGCACGCGGGCCAGTTCGTGGGCCTGGGCAGGAGAAGCGAGGGTGTCGATGAGGGTGATGCCGTCGGCGTCAACGGCCACACCAGCGTTGGGTCGGCTGGACCCGAACGGCATCTGGATCCAGCCACTGACCCCAGGGGCGACGGTGAGGAGTTGGGCGTTCATCGGGGGCGCAAAGACTGCCTAGTCGAAGCGGTCGAAGGCCTCTACGGCCATGCCGGCCAGCTGCTCGATTGACTCGCGGATGCCTTCTACGTCCACGCCGACGGTGGACTTCTGGCCCTGGTCGTACCGGTACCAGACCCCTTGGTTGATGCAGGCCAACTTCCAGTGGGAGAAGGCGATGTAGTACTCGATCTCGCCGAGGTCCAGGTCGCTCAGGGCGGAGTAGGCGTCGATCATCTCGCCACGGGTCGGGAAACCGGGCAACAAGGACGGGTAGCCGATCAAACGGGTGGACGCTTCGCCCGGCTCGGCCCACGTGCTGAGCAGGTAGCCGAGGTCGGCCAGTGGGTCCCCCAGGGTGCAGATCTCCCAGTCGAGGATGGCGGCCACCGTTCCGTCGGCACCCGTCATGGTGTTGCCCAGGCGGTAGTCCCCGTGGACGATCGCGGTCCCCTGCTGGGCGGGAAGTCGGGCCTGGAGGCGGTCGTGGAGGTCGTCGATGGCCGCCACCGAACCTTCCGACGCCTGGTATTGGCCGTACCAGCGCCTCATCTGGCGGGCCACATAGTTCTCGTGCTTGCCCAGGTCGCCCAGTCCAACGGCATCGATGTCGACGGCATGGAGCTTGGCGAGGGTCTCCGCCAGGTCGATACCGATGAGGTGGCGGTCGCTCTCGGCGGTAACTTCGGCCGCGATCTCGTCGTCGTGGAGAACTTCGCCCTCGACGTAGCCCATCACGTAGAACTTGGCGCCGGTCACCGATTCGTCTTCGGCGAATCCGTAGGTGGGCGCCACCGGAACCGGGGTGGGCCCGAGAGCATCGATGACCCGGAACTCCCGCCCCATGTCGTGGGCGCTGGGCAGCAGCTCCCCCTCGGGAGGCCGGCGCAGGACGGTGACGGCTCCGGCGCCATCGGTGACCCGGTATGTGAAGTTGGAGTGGCCGCCGGGCAGCTTCTCGAACGAGAGTGGTGCCAACGCGCCGTCGATGTTCGCTGTGTACCAGGCGGTCACACCGGGAACGTCGATTCCCTGCAGGGTGGGGCCGGGGGAGGATGGGTTCGTCACGCCGGTCACCCTACGGCGGCGTCGATGGCGTCGCGAAGCCCGCTCACGATCAGCTCGACGTGCTCCTCGGTGATGGTGAACGGCGGCCCAATCAGGACCGCATCGTCCACCGGGCCGGATCCGGCTGGGTAGACCCATAGGCCCCGGTCGAGGGCGGCCCCAACGACCTGGGTGGCCATCTCATCGGCGCGGGGAAAGGGCCGCCCGGTGTTTCGGTCGGCCGCGAGCTCGATACCCAGTAGAAGGCCGCGGCCCCGAATGTCGGCGACGTGGGGGTGGTCACCGAGCTCCTCATCGAGACGGTGTCGGAGGAGGGCCCCAATGGAAGCCGCCCGTTCCACCAGACCTTCAACCCGCATGATCCTCAACACCTCGAGGCTGATGGCGCAACCGAGATCGTGGCCGGCGAAGGTGTAGTACATCGTTCCCGCGCCCGCCTCGGCAATGGGGGCCACGACGTCGTCGGTGGCGTAGACGCCACCCATCGGCGCGTAGCCACCCGATAGGCCTTTGCCGGCCACGATGAGATCGGGCTTGATACCCCAGTGTTGGTGGCCCCAATTGAGGCCGGTGCGGCCCAGGCCGGTCATGACCTCGTCGACGATCAGGAGGATCTCGTGACGGCGGCACACCTCCTCGACCGCGGGCCAGTAGTCCTCGGGCGGCACCATGGCCCCTCCCGCGGCACCGGTGATGGGCTCACCGATGAAAGCGGCGATCGTCTCGGGGCCCTCGAACTCGATGACCTTGGCCAGGGCGTCGGGATCGAGCCAGGGGCTCTTGGGGAGGTCGGTGAGCATGGGCTCCAGGCCGGATCGTCGTCGATCGTGGGCACCCACCGACAGGCCCGACAAGGTCGAGCCGTGGTAGGCCACGTCGCGGCCGATCACCTTCCACCGGCTCGACCGGCCGGCACTCAGGTGATGGGTGCGAGCGACACGGACCGCCAGGTCGACCGATTCGGACCCTCCGGACACGAAGGCGCAGCGGGTGAAGCCGTCGGGCAACCAGTGGTCAACCAGTTCCTCGACCAGACTGACCCGGGCTTCGGTGGCCCAGACGGGTACCACGTAGTCGATGCGGCCCAGCGCCTCGGCGGCCACCCGGGCGATCTCGGGTCGGCCGTGGCCGATGTTGGTGACTATGGCGCCACCTCCGGCATCCAGGATGCGGCGACCATCGCCGGTCACCAGCCAGACGTCCTCGGTGCGATCGATGACGATTGGCGTATCACCCGGGACGAATGGGAATCGGGCAGCGCGCTGTGGGTCCATGGTCGGGACTCTAGAGGCCAGCGGTCTTGGGGTCGGTGCCGGGTCGCAGGAGGGCTCCGGCGATCAGCAGGGTGGTGGTGGCCATGATGACCGTGGGGCTCCACCGGTCGGTCCAGTCGTTGAGCACGCCGCCCAGGAGAGGACCCACGCCCCCGGCCACGCCCATCGACGCCCCCTGGAGCCCCATCAACAGACCGAGGTCAGCCTCGTCGAAGTGGAGACGGGCGTAGATGGCTTGGAGGGGGCTGCTGGCTCCGAGGGCGGTGCCGGCGATCAACCCGTAGGCGATTCCGGCCGGGATGGTACCGATCAAGAGCAGGGCGACACCGGCGCTACTCGCCAGGTAGGCGGTGCGCAGCAGGGTCCCGGCCCCGAACCGTTCCACCGCGCCGGTGAGTCCCACCCGGCCGAATATCTGGCAGAACCCCCTCAGGCCACCAATGGCGCCCGCAGTGCCCAGGGTCAGCCCCGCCGCGGTGAGGATGGGGACCTGGTAGACGAGCACCGACGAAAAGGCCATACCGGCCGCGAAGTACACGGCCAGCATCCGCCGCACCGAGGCCCGGGCGACGGCCCCCCGAATGGCGACGAGCGGGCTGGCCGTCGGGCCACCGCCGGTCTGGCTGGCTCCGCCCCGGGCCAGAACGAGAGCGATGATGGCTCCGGCGATTGCGACGATGGCCAGGACCCGAGCGGCGGTCCGCCAATGCCAGATGGTGACCATCCAGGCGGTGACGGGCAGGTAGATCGGGCTACACAGGGCCCCGATGACGGTGAGGACGGCGATGGCCCGGTCAGGGCGGTCGGGCCGGAGCCGGGCGGCGGCCGCGGTGGTCACGTGGTAGAAGCCGGTCGCTCCGGTGATGCCGGCTCCCAGGGCGTACAGCGCGGCGAAGAGGGCCGGCCCGTCGGCCCAGGTCGAGGCCAGCAGTAGCCCGCCACCAAGGACGGCCTGGGTGCCGAAGGGACCGACTCCGCCGAAGCGGTCGAGCAGGCGGCCACCGACGAACGAACCGAGTCCAGTGATGACCTGGGCGGCGCCGTAGGTGAAACCCAGGAGGGTTGTGCTCCACCCGACGTCGTCGTGGATGGGGCCGATCAACACGCCGAAGCCGTAGAACCACGACCCGTAGGTGGTGATGGTCAGGAAGCCGAGGGTCACGACGCCGGTCCAGCTTCGCCCCTCGGTTGCCTGGTCCTCTGGCTGGCCCACTTCCCTCCCCCGACGGGTCGGCGATGGTCGACGCCCCGACGGACCATACTGCGACCCATGCCGTGGCTCGATCCCCCTGACCCCTTCGCTCGGGCGCCCCGACCCGCGGCCTGGTCGGCGGGCCCGACCCTGGTCGCATCCGAGCTCAGCGTGGTCGACGGCTGGTGCGAGATGGACGGTGTGTTTGTCGACGGGGGCGAGATCGATGCCCGGGAGGCCGAGGTTCTGGTGATCACGGCGAGCCGCCTCGAAGGGGTAACGGTCCTGGTCGGCGATGACACCCGGGTTCGCGTGCTGCGGTCCGAGCTCGAGCAGTGCGACCTGGGGCCCGCCGCCATCGAGTCTCTGCTGGCCTCTCGGCTCGTGAGCTGCAACCTGCGGGGCGCAGTCTTCGCCGACACGGTCCGCGACGTGCTCTTGGTCAACTGCCAACTCAGTCATGCCTACTTTGGCGCCGCCACACTCGATCGGGTGGCCATGGGAGGCTGCGTCCTCCGCGAGACCGACTTCTACCGGTCGACGCTCACCGACCTCGCCATCGACCATTGCGAGATGGAGGCGGTGAACTTCGACGCCACGACCTGTGAACGGGTCGACCTTCGGGCCACGAACCTCGACCTGATGGGTGTGCGGGACCTGACCGGCTGTCTGGTCACCGCCGACCAGGTGCAGGCTCTGGCCCTCCAGCTCGCGGATGCGGTGGGGCTCAGCATCGAGGCACCCGACTGCTGAGTCCCAGTCTCCCACGAGGTGAATCTGAAGCAGGGTCGACCTCGACGGCTCCTTCCGGGTCGCGCGTGACCCCTAGGATCGAGGCATGAAGGACTCACTCCAGGTAGGTATCACCGGTTCGGACACGACGACAGTCACCGACGACATGTCGCCACCTCACCTTCCGGTCAAGGTCTTGTCGACGCCGAACATGGTCCAGCTCATCGAGGCCACGTGTCTCATGACTGCCCAGCAGCATCTCGATGATGGTGAGACCACGGTCGGCGTGCATGTCTGCGTCAGCCATGCGGCCGCGGCCATGTCGGGTGAGGACGTCGAGGTCGGCTGCGAGCTGGCCGAGATCGACCGCAAGCGGTTGGTGTTCAACACCACCGTCACCAGTGGCGACAAGGTCTTGTCGGAGGGCACTCACCAGCGCTTCGTGGTGAGCGCCGGTTCGTTCGGCTAGCTCTCGTGCTGGTTCACCTACAGGCAGCGCTCACCGGTCGCCGGGTGGATGCGCACCGCCGGGTGCATGGTCCGGAGCGGTCGTGAGGCTGGTCCACATGGTGTCGTCACCGATCCCACGAACCCGACGCCTAGTCGGGCGATTCCTGCTCGCCCTCGCGGACGGTGCGGCGGTCGCCGATGCGGCTGCGGAACCGGTCGACGACCCGCCGCAACCGGATCAAGGGAGCCCGCCCGCCCGAGTCGCCCAGGAGCTCGGGGGCCGAGTCGGCCACGAGGTCGGTGGGGCGGTGGCGGAAGAGGTCGTCCCAGCGCTGGTCGAGTAGGGCGAGACCGTGGTGCAGGGGTAGGGCCGCGAAGCGGGTCGTGGTGCCCCGGCCCAGACGGCGGGTGACGTCCTTGGCCACGACCCCTAGGCGGTCGAGTTTGCCCAGCCCATCGTCGACATCGAAGTCGATGTCGGTGTGGCATGTCCCGCGCAGGTAGGCCTCGACGGATACGTCGAGCTCCGCCGTGGTGAGGCCCTCGGGGTGGGCGAGCAGCATCCGGTACGCCAGCAGCACCTCGGCCACCTCCTGCTCCTCGGCGGCCGCCAGCAGGGTGTGGAACACGCCGGGACCGTCGGCCAGGGTGCGGAGATAGAGGTTCTCGCTGAGGATCTTGAGGTACTCGACCTTGCGGTTCTTGAGCTTGGCCCACTGGCGAAACATGAATCCGGCCATGGTCAGGGTCCCTCCGAAGAGAATGACCATGGAGGCCTGGTTGAGCTCGGGCTGCTCTTCGCGCAGGCCGAGCCAGGCCCCGAGCAGCAGGGCAATGAGCCCGAGGGTGGGCAGGAGCT
This sequence comes from Actinomycetes bacterium, assembly GCA_024225275.1. GTDB lineage: Bacteria > Actinomycetota > Acidimicrobiia > Acidimicrobiales > JAAEMS01 > JAAEMS01. Next base: position 4,911 of record JAAEMS010000334.1, on the reverse strand, counting down.
TGGTGGCCAGTACGGCCACCCCCGACACGAAGGCCGGCACGCCGATGAGCAAGCTGTCGATGAGCCGGAACTTCACCTGGGTCGAAGGCAGCAGCATCTCGATGTCGGCTCGGGGAACGTTCTGGAACTGCTTGAGCGAGAGATGGCCGGGCACGAGGTTGCGCTCGGCAGGATCGCGGTCGTGGCTCCGGAACCAGTCGGGCTCCTTGACCCGACTGTGGATCACCACCCGCTCGTCGACGGTGATCGTTCTCTCGTTCTTGCGCAGCCCGGCGTAGGTGGGGATCTCGACGGTCTCCTGGTGAGCGCCCCTCCGGTAGATGAGGACCTCGTCGTAGTCGTCGAGATCGACCTCCAAGCGCAGGGGCAGAAGGGACTCGCGGTCGAGGGCGTCCTTGAGCTCGGCCGCGGTGACCGGTTCGTAGTTGGCGGCATCGAGGAGTCCCGACAGCTCAGTGGCCACCGCGTCGGCTGCCTCGTCGCCGGAGGGTCCGCCCTGGCCGATGGCGTCCCACGCTTCGGTGATGACCTGCTCACGGTCGTGGAACTCGTAGTGGTAGAGGGCGGCGGTCAGGCGGCTGAAGGCGCGGAACTGTTCGGCGCCGTCGGAATGCTCGGGCCAGGGCAGGTCGCACAGGTCGCGGGTGAGATCACCCACCCGTTGGGGAACGAAACGCTCTCGATCGGCCACCTTCGCAGGGTAGCTACTGCGGTGCGCGAGACTGCCGACCGACCCCTGATGGGCTAGCTGAGGAGAGCGCGAGACCATGCCAGGACCCGGACCTTCAGTTGTCGGCTACATCGATCCGTGGACGGCTCGACCCGGCGACACCGTGAACCTCCATGTTTCGGCCGACATCCCCCAGGAGGTGGGGGTCGATGTGGTGCGGGTCGATTGCTCCGACAAGGGGCGTACCGGGTTTGGTTTCCTCGAGACCCTTATCGACGAGGTGGGTGAGCTCGATGCCGTCACCCGTCCGATTCGGGCCGGGTCCTACCTCGAGTTCCCGGTGGCTCTGCCCGGTCAGGCCGCCCTCCAGATCACGATCTGGCCCACCAGCCTTCGCGGTCGCCGCCAAGCCCTGTTCGGCACCTGGAACGACACCGAGGAGAAGGGCATCCTGCTGGCCGTCGACGACACCAACCGGGTGACCTTCACCGTGGGGGACGGCGAGCGGGTCGAGACCATCCGGCTGGACCGGGCCCTGGTGGAGCGCCGATGGGTGCGGCTCACCGCCACAGCCGACCCGGAGACGGGCCGGTTGCAGCTCCGGCAGATGGGACTGGCTCACTCGGCTGGCGTCGATGCCCTGGTTCTCGACGACCTGGTCACCACCGATGTCGAACCCGGCCTGCAGGTGGGCGAGGGCGGACCACCGCTGCTGGCCGGAGCCTGGTGGGAACGGGAGGGCGCCCGGTTCGACGAGGGAGAGGAATGGATCACCGCAGGGCACTTCGACGGCAAGGTCGAAACCCCGCGGATCTCGGTGGGCGCAGAATTGATCGACGCCGATCCCGGGGACACCCGGTGGGAGTTCTCCTGGGACCTGTCGGTCACCATCGACTCCGACCAATTGACCGAGACCAACCTGGGGGCCAACGGCCGTACCCGCCAGATGCCGGTCCGGGCGGCCACCGGATCGAACTGGACCGGCGACGTCCACGACTGGCGCCAAGACCCGAAGCAGTACGGTGCCATCCACCTCCACAGCGATGATGTGGGCGACGTCGACTGGCCGGTCGAGCTGACCTGGACGGTGCCGAGCGATCTCCCCTCGGCCGTCTACGCCCTACGTTTGACCGCCGCCGATGGTGACATAGACCGGATTCCGTTCTGGGTGGTGCCGTCCATCGCCGAGCCGGGCAGAGGGGCGCCGGTTGCCTACCTGGCCTCCACCGCCACCTACCAGGCCTACTCGAACCAGCTGGCCCCGATCGTCGGCATGGCGGCCCTGCCCGAGGAGCGTCGGAAGCGGAAGCCGAATCGCGAACAGCAGTGGGTGCTCGACCATCCCGAGGTTGGCGGTTCGCACTATGAGGTGCACCGCGACCGTTCGGGCGTGCACTTCTCGTCGCGGCTTCGCCCCACCATGAACGTTCGCCCGGGGGCCGAGCCGTGGAGCTTCACCCCCGACACCAACATCCACGCCTTCCTCGATCGGCAGGGCCACGACTGGGCTTGCCTGACCGACGACTCCTTGCACCGTGACGGCATCGAAGCGCTGCGCCCCCACCGGGTGCTCATCACCGGGGCCCACCCCGAGTACTGGTCCACTGCGATGATGAACGCCCTGCGTCAGTGGCAGGCCGAGGGGGGGCGCCTGATCTACATGGGCGGCAACGGCTTCTACTGGCGGGTGGCCTGGAATGACGACACGTTCACCGTCATGGAGGTCAGGAGGGCCGAGGACGGCACCCGGGCCTGGCTGGCCGAGCCGGGTGAGTATCACCACCAGTTCGGGGGTGAGCTCGGTGGGCTGTGGCGCCGTATCGGCCATCCGCCCAACGAGGTGTGTGGTATCGGCTTCGCTGCTCAGGGCTTCGACCGCGGTGCTCCCTACCACCGCGCCGATGGGTCGAATGATCCGCGGGCCTCGTGGATCTTCGAGGGCGTAGAGTCCGACGACGTACTCGGCGACTGGGGTCCGGGCGGGGGAGCCGCGGGCCAGGAGATCGACCGCTTCGAAACCATGTTGGGCTCTCCCAGCCACGGCATCGTGTTGGCCACTGCGGCGGGCGAATTCTCCGATCAGATGCTCCGAACCCTCGAGGAGATCGGGATGGCCGAGCTGCCCCACGACGACCCCGACATTCGGGCCGACATGGTGTTCTACGAGACGGTGTCGGGAGGAGCCGTCTTCTCCACCGGGTCGATCTCGTACGCCGGTGCTCTGGCCCACGACGAGGGTCACAACGACATCGCCCGGATCACCGCGAACGTTCTGAGCCGGTTCACCGACCCGGCTCCGTTCACCCGCCCCGACCCCGGTGCCCTCTAATGGTGAGGCCTCTCATCGGTGTGACCGCCGAGTGGGCCGAGGTGTCACTGCACGGTTGGACGACGCCTCACCATGTCTCGCACCGGGCCTACATCGAATCGGTCGACCGGGGCGGTGGTCTGGCGGTGGTGGTGCCACTGGTCGACCCCCAGCGGATTGCCGGCTACCTCGACCATCTCGACGGGATCGTGGTGTCGGGCGGGATCGACATCGATCCTGAGTCCTACGGGGCGATCCGCCAGCCGGTCTGTCAGCCCAGTCAGCCCGAGCGCGACGAGTTCGAGCGGCTGGTGTGGGGGGCCATCATCGAGCGCAACCTGCCCACGCTGGGGATCTGCCGGGGTCTCCAGTCGCTGAACGTGGCTTGCGGCGGCACCCTCCACCAGGACCTGCCCGACCATGGGGTTCACCCCGAGCCCGAGGCAGGAACCCATGTGGTGGCCGTGGAGCCAGGAAGCCGGTTGGCCACGCTGGTGGGGGCCGACCATCTGGCCACCAACAGCTGGCACCACCAGGGTGTCGACGAGCTGGGGTCGGGACTGCGGGTTACCGGTCGGGCCCCCGACGGGGTGGTCGAAGCCATCGAGGTCGAGGCCGCTCCGGCTGTACTTGCCGTGCAGTGGCACCCCGAACTGACCAACGACCGGCCCCATCAGCTGGCCTTCTTCACCGACTTGGTGGCGCGGGCGGCTGGGTCCTGAAGCAGCCACCATGGCTGGCTCCGCAAACCGGGCGTGCGACCATGGATTGGTGCAATTGCAGCAGGGCCGGGGGGCCTTCGGGGAGTTGGGATGGGTCTGAGCACCCTGCTCCTCGCGGCCGCCTTCGGTGCGGGGCTCTGCGGGGGAGTGGCCGCTCTCTGGAGTCGCAAGCCACCGTCGGCGTTCATCGTGGCCGGGGTGCTGTGGCTGTTCGGCACCTTCCTCATCTCCGGCAGTCGGGGCCTCGACTCCGGGGGTGTGGTGCATGCCGTCTACCTGGCTGCCGTGGTGACGCTGCCGGTCACCGCGGCTATCTCGTTCTTCGTCGAACGTCGACGCCCTGACCGCCGCACCCTGGCCCTGACCTGGCTGGGTCTCCTGGCCTTGGTGCCCGCCGCGTTCGGGATCTACAGCACCCACATCGAACCCCGCTGGCTGGCGGTCGACAATGAGGTGATCGTCACCAGCACCGTTTCCGGGCCGGTGCGGATCGGGGTGCTCGCCGACGTGCAGACCAACCGGATCAGGGGCTACCAGACCGACACCGCCGACCGGCTGGTGGGCCAGAGACCCGATCTGGTGGTCATCCCCGGCGACCTCTACCAATTCGGGGACCGGGAGGCCGAGTTCCCCGAGCGGCTCCAGGAGTTCGTCGAATACGTGGCCCGCTTCACCAGCGAGGGGCGCACCGTCGTCATGGTCGAGGGTGAGCACGACGACGTCGAGGGCCTGCAGGAGATCGCCGCCCGCACCGGTGCCATCGTGCTGGCCGACGAGGTTCGAGAGCTCGTCATCGCCGGTGAGACGCTCCTGGTGGGCGGTGTCCGTGACTCCGGTGACCTGAGTGCCCGTCAGGCCGTATACACCAGCCTGGCCGCCGCACCCGCTGATGTCACCACGGTTCTGGTCACCCATAGACCCGAGGTGGCTCACGAGGTGGACCCGGCGACAGCCCCCGACCTCGTGATCGCCGGGCATACCCACGGGGGTCAGGTGGCCCTGCCGGTGTGGGGACCGATCGTCCCGTTCACGACCCTGCCCCGGCACATGGCCCAAGGAGGCCTCTGGCCCACCAACGGCACCCAGCTGTACATATCGACCGGGGTCGGTCTCGAGCGGGGCCAGGCCCCCCAAATCCGGTTCCTGGCCCGCCCGTCAGTGGCCGTCCTCGACATCGTCCCCGGCTGACCCGCCCTAGGGGTCAGACCCCT
>JAAEMS010000333.1 GCA_024225275.1 Actinomycetes bacterium | reverse complement strand
GCGCTAATTGGTATCGCCTCGGAGGTGCTGAGAGCATGCAAGTAGCCGTCCCTTTCTTCCTGCTATCTCTGCCCGTGCTTCTTCTCTTTGGGTATATTGCCAAACGATTCCTGGGCTGGCCAAAGGTCAACAAACCTAAACATATCGCCGAATCAGCAACCCTACAGAACCTACCTTCCTTCGCCAAGCTGGCCTCGAGGCAGAGGATTTTCCGCTGGGTTGAGCGCGGCTTCATTGGCCTTGTGCTGATTATGTTAGCCCTACTTGCAGCAAGGCCGCAGAACTTCGTTCAGAAGGTTAACGAAGAGGAGTCGCGCGACATAGTCCTCTGCCTAGACGGCTCCGGCTCGATGCAAGAGAATATCAGTCCTTCACTAGAGGTGATGAAGGAAATTGTCAACGAGAACCCAACCGACCGCTACGCCATCGTCATCTTCCAAACCGCCAGCTTCCCGGCCCTACCACTGACGCGAGATGTTGTGGCAATCAATGACACAATCGACCGATTACTGGAGCTTGATGAGAACGGCAGTCTAGGTCTGAGTCTGGCTGGCTACTCGCCTGACTCGAAAGGCGGAACTGATGTTGGTGAAGGAATGATTGGTTGCCTGCGCCGCTTTGCAGATTTGGATACGCTACGGTCACGACATGTCATTCTAATAACCGACCTGGAGCACAACGGCGAAACCAACCCGCGGGACATCGCCGCTCTGTATGCAAAATACAGCGTCGCCACCGAGGTAATCGTCCCAGCAAACGCTTATTCCTACAACGCCAACAACGCCGCCTGGTTGAATCTTGCCAATGCCGAGATCACAGAGCTTGACGATGGCGACGACTTTAAGTCTGTACTCAATCGACTTTACGGATCAATCCTCAACAAAGATGACATCAGCGAACTAGTAGCCGCCGACAACCCCACTCCCTACTATGTCGGAGTCAGCCTCTCAGCCTTGGCGCTCGGAGGCCTACGCCTGGCACAGGAACGGAGGAAGAAGTGATCGGGATAGTACTCAGCTTCCTGGTGGCCGCCGTAATAATTAGCTTTGGTATTTGGAAAAAGCAGCACAATAACTACTCCTGGCGTCGGGTTTGCAGCCTGGCGCTCATACCGTTGCTCGGACTCTTGCTGAGCACGCTCCCTATCAAGACTGGCTCGATCGATGATGTTACCGGCAGCACCGATGTGCTGTTTGTTGTAGATATTACATATAGTATGAACGCTCGTGACTCTACTCACCAAGGGCGCCAGCTCTCACGATTAGAGCACGCCCAGGCTCACATCCAGGAGATTGGCCAGAGCCTGGTTGGCTCACGGATGGCTATCTTGGCAATCGATAATGGCACTTCGCTGTACTTGCCCATGACCACCTCTGAACGCGACCTAAGAATTGCAGCTCAGACCCTATTCACTAAAAGTTCCTACCAAGCAATCTTGGAGCCCAATCTTACGGGCGGCCTGCAAGAGGCTGATAGCTATTTAGAGCGCCAGCGCGAGGTTGACGATACCAGACGCCAAGTTGTTATCTTCATGAGTGATGGCGAGCTCAGCTCGGGCGAAGACTCCAACGAATCCATGCGAACTGCCATGCAGGAGTTGCTCAGCGGTGTTCACGGAGGTATGGTAATTGGCTACGGCGACACAAAGGGCGCCACAATCCCGAACGTCAACTTTGATTCATTCGATTCCGAGCTGGAGAACACTGGCTACAACGTTCGTGACCCTGACTCTTCAGATGACGCAATAACCAAACGTAATGATGCGCTACTGGAAGAACTTGGAGCCCTGGACAAAAGCAGCACGAGTATCGCCAACGATTCCCCAGACGTCGCTGCGCAGGCTGAGGCCCTACGCCAGGAAGCCGGCACCCGTCCGCTCAATAATGGTACGACCAGGGCTCTGAATCAGAACATTTTGCATGTGCCTTTTGCCATGACAGCAATGCTTTGGCTGGTGGCGCTTGAGGTATGGAGTGTGCCCGCGCTACGGAACCAGCTCGCCAGAAAGTGGGGTCGTAAGTCATGAAACGACTATTGATACTATTCGCAATAATCGTAGTCGGGGTCATATCAAGCCATTGGATGAGCAGTGTCGTTGCCTCAAAAATGTACGACAGTGGCAGCTATGGTTTGGCCCAAGGAGCTTGGAACGTGTCCCTGATTGCCCCATTCGGAAACGACTTTGCGGTGCACTATAACATCGGTAATGCCGAGTATCAAAAAGGTAACTGGGACGAGGCCATCGAAAGATACTCAAAAGCAATCAACAGCGATGATCTCAACATCGTCTGTCCGGCCTTGTATAACTGGGCTCAGGCTCTCGTTAAGCTAGCCGATGGCAATCTAGCTAACAATGAGTTCGAAAACGCCATAGGACGTTACAGCAAGGCCCTCTCGCTTGTCTCTCGCCAGTCCTGTGTGAATACAGAAGAGTATCAGCAGCAATTTGAAGACCTTGGCGAGGAAATTGAGGAAAAGATTGACGAAGCCGAGCAAGCCGCAGGAGAGGATGAAGGCGACGACGAGGAAGGTTCGCAGCAAGAGCGCGAGACTGACGCCGAAGTTGAGCAAGAAATAGACAATATCGAGGAAGAAGTCGATCAGTTGCGTCGCAGCGACAACACTAACCGTTCGGATGAGACTAGAGGTCGAGACGAATATAATGTAATCTGGTAGCAGGAAGGGTGGAGTAGACATGGGGCAAAGATATTTCAAATCAAGGACCGAAGCAGGGCAGCTCGCCCTCAACTCTTTTGGTCAATTCTCTGGTAAGAACAACACCATCATTGCCCTGGACACTGACTCGCTAATCATCGGCGCCCAGCTATCTCAGTATCTCCAAAGCCCCTTACAGCTGTATTTGAGTAACGAGATTGAAGTGCCAGGCGGCCTGAAGATCGGCGGCGTAAATACGGAAGGTGGCTTTAGTTATAACTCTAGTATGGCCGAATCTGAGACCGACTATGTGTATCAGGAGTTCCATGGCTACATCGAGGAGAGCAAGCGCACCAACTTATCACAGCTAAACCGCGAATTGGGCGACAAGACTGTTATCCGTCGTGATCTAATCCGAAATCGGAACATAATCTTTGTGGCAGACGCTATGACCGACACAATCATGCTAGATAGCGCACTGGAGTATATTAAATCTGTAGCCTACAAGTCAGTTGCTATGTGCGCCCCGGTTGTCTCCAGCACGGTCGTATCACCCCTCAAGCAGCGAACTGACTATATCTACTACTCCTCAACTATCGACTTCTTCTACGGCAAGGATCACTACTTCGAAGATAACAAAGTATTTGAAAGGGACGAGGGTATTAGCCTCGTCCACAATTACCTGAAGCTCTGGCCGTCAGTGGCTTAGGCTTCTTTTTCTTCTTTTTTGTCGTCGTCTTTAGATTCGGCAGACTCTTCTTTAGTCTCTTCCTCGGCAGGCTTCTCTTCTGCTTCCTCTGCAGGCTTTTCTTCCTCGGCAGCAGGTGCTTCTTCAGCTGCAGCTTCTGGAGCAGCCTCTTCGGCAGGAGCAGCTTCTTCAGCAGGCTTGTTCTTGCGTAGCTTTTCGGCGTCGCGGATAGTGCGTTCTTGAGTTCGCTCAATTACTACCCAATCAGGCATCTTAACCTTTTCGCGGTCCAGCAGCTTGGCTACCGAGTTTGATGGCTGTGCGCCGTTAGTAAGATAAAAATCAATCTTTTCGGTATCAAGTGATGCAACTTTTGAATGCGGGTCATAGTTGCCAACGTTGGCAACAACTTTTCCGCTCTTTGGTGACAGGCGCTTCTCTTGAACTACTACACGAAATTGTGCATGTCCTTTTCGGCCTGTTCGCTGCATACGTATAGCTAGCATTCGTCTAAAAACTCCAGTTATTTAGAATTATTTCGAGTTCAGATTGCTATTCTACAGATAAACAACAGATCAGTCAAGGGGTTCTTTCCCTGTTGGCTAGCTCTTGGCGTCGTAGACCTTAAGAGCTTCCTCCGCAGCGGCCTGTTGGGCTGCTTGCTTGGAGTGTCCCATGCCCTGTCCTCGTAGCTCGTTCTTGATGAAAACGCCGATTGTGAACACCTTGTCGTGATCAGGCCCGTCCTCGTTCATAACCTTGTAGCTAGGCGTCTCACCGTCCACGCTCTGGGCAGTTTCTTGCAATCGTGACTTGGGGTCCATCCAAGAACCGGTCTTCAGGATCTCGTCCAGCGTGGATAGGATGTGCTTGGAGATAAACTCCTTCGATGCATCATAGCCCTGGTCCAGATAGATTGCTCCAATAACAGCTTCGAAGGTGTTGGCTAGGATCTGCTCCCTAGCTCGCTCGCTACCCTGCTTCTCGCCGCGGCTGAGCCTTAGGTATTCACCGAAGTTTAGCTTTCCTCCAGCTGCACCAATTGACTCTGTGCGCACCAAGGCTGAGCGCCAGTTGGTTAGGATTCCTTCTGGCTCAGAGTAGTTTGTGTATAGGTACTCAGTAACTACCAGCTCTAGCACAGCATCGCCTAAGAATTCTAGGCGTTCGTTGTGCTCACTGGAGCTCTTCTTATGTTCGTTTAGGTATGATCGGTGCGTAAATGCCACAATCAGCTGATTGATGTCGTTGAACTCGACATTCAAAACATCCCGGGCATACCCTGCGTAATCTTTTTGACTCAATTTCTTGGTCCTTTCTCATGTCGAGAGGGGTAAATCATGCATCGAGAGTTCGATTCATCATTTGCACTTCTCGTTTACTTTAGTTAACGGGCTTACGATAGCATAATCGCTACCATTTACAAATGACTTGCGGCGATCTGGTCTATTTTTGTTTGCCTTGCTCGCGAATTCGCTTGAGAGCCATCAATATTAGCTTGCCAATGTCTTCGTATTCAATCTCATCCAACGCTTCACTGGACTCAAACCACTTGATGCCGTTCATCCAGTCTTCTTTAACCAACGCATCAGTATCGCCAAGCGCCCGAACCAGATAGATCTGGGTTGTCATTAAAACCAAGCTATTCTGTCGGCGATAACGGAAGTTGATTTTGCCTAGCCAAGACTCTATTTTTACCTCTGTTAGGCCAGTTTCTTCGCCGATCTCTCGAGCAGCAGTCTCGTCGGCCTTTTCGCCGTCCTCAATGTGGCCCTTCGGGATAGTCCAGCGGTTTTTGGCATCTTGAATTAGAAGAATCTCAAGCTTACCCGTCTTCCCCTTGCGATAAACAACACCACCGGCGGTTGGCTCGCGCACAACCTCTTGAATAGATGGTCGGCGTCGTACGTATTTTTTGATGCCCTTGATGGGCTTTGGCCGCTTCATTTATACCCTTCTTGGCTAGGTTATTTTTTCTTTGAATCCTGAGATTTGGCTGAGGATCCGCCAGCAGGCGGACTCTTCGCGCTTTTTTTCGTAGGTGCCTTTTTCTCGGTTTTTTTGGCCGGTGCTTCCTCGGCTCCTTCTTCCATGTTTCGGAAGGCGGTGCCCAATACACCATTGATAAATTTTGATGAGTTATCGCCGCCAAATGACTTGGCTAGCTCGACAGCCTCATTAATCACAACCTTAGGTGGCACATCCTTGCCGTGCGTAAGCTCCCACAAAGACATCCGTAAGATATTCCTATCAATACGAGCTATCTGCTCTATTGGCCACTCCGGAGCAATAGGCTGGATGGCTTCATCCAGCTCCTGCATCTTCTTAAAAGTACCCATCGCCAGATCTCTGATAAAGTCCTTATCCTCGATGGTCTCAGAGTATCTCTCGACGTTGCGATCAAGGATTGCTTCAATATCAACATCGGGATCCTTGCTTTCCTTGCGAAAGTCAAACTCATACAAGGTTTGCAGTACTACTATGCGACCGAGATGACGATTTGATGCCATAAAGCGTTGTTAACGTATTTCGTTATTATGTTTGTAAAAAACTACTCTTAAGAGGCAGATTTCTTACTGCCACTTTCACGACGAGTCGTGTATGCCTTTACGGGCGATTTTGCGTTGACCGTTCGAGCTAACTTGAGTCGGAGGTGACTCCGGCGCAAGCCTTGCTTTCGTTTACTGGTCTGTTTCTTGGGCTGTGCCACTTAAACAAACTCCTTGTTCCACTTATCTGTTATGATTGCGCTTTATTATAGCGTAATCACCTCAGTAATTCAAGCCAAAAAATTTGCAGACTCGGACGAAATGTTTTGTTATTCGACTACAAAGTTAACTAGCTTGTTTTTGACGTAGATTTTCTTAACGATTTTACCCTCGGCCGTGAACTTTTGAACGTTCGAGTCGGCTTCGGCTAACTTAACAATCTCTGCCTCCTCTGCATCGGCTAGCACCTCAAGGTTGGCCCTCACTTTACCGTTTACTTGGACTACAATTGTCAGGAGACTGTCTTTAATCAGCTCCTCATCCCAAACTGGCCAATTAGAGACATGTACCGACTTGTCATAGCCAAGATCTTCCCACAGCTCCTCGCTGATGTGCGGAGCAAACGGGGCAAGCATCTGCACTAGCTGCGCCAAGCTCTCTCCCCATTGATCGAGGTCAGCACTATACGGATGCTCTTCTCGAAGCTTGTTTAGGTCGTTCACGAGCTCCATGCACGCTGCAATGGCGGTATTGAATCGCCATCCTTCCAGATCTTTGGTAACTTTCTTTATGGTTTTGTGTGTCGTCGACTTCAGCATCAGCGACTTCTCTGGATCGGCTGCCGCTTTATCATCCTTATGCTCCAAATATCCCTGGACTAACCCCCATACTCTCTGCAGGAATCGATAAGTACCGCTAATGCCATTTACGCTCCAGGCAGCGTCCTGGTCCCAAGGGCCAATAAACAACTCCATTAATCGGACTGCGTCAGCCCCATAACCGTTATCAATCAACTCATCCGGCGCAATGACGTTTCCCTTGCTCTTGCTCATCTTCTGGCCATCCGGCGCAAGGATCATGCCCTGGTTTCTAAGTTGAGTAAATGGCTCATCCCAGTCGATTAGCCCCGCATCATGCATTACCTTGACCCAGAATCGAGCGTATAAGAGGTGCATGACTGCGTGCTCTGCGCCACCGATATAGCTATCTACTGGAGACCAGTATTTAGCCTTCTCGGCTGAAAATGCCTCGTTATCGTTATGCGGGTCGGCAAACCGTAGGAAATACCAGCTCGAGCAGGCGAAACCGTCCATTGTGTCTGTTTCGCGTTTTGCCGCACCGCCACAATCTGGACATGCAGTATGAACCCAATCCTCGTCGCGAGCTAATGGCGACTGGCCATCGTCGGCTGGCTCATACTTATCCATTTCCGGTAGCTTAACCGGAAGCTGATCATCGGGAACCGCAACTTCACCACAATCCCTACAATGAATAATCGGAATCGGTGCACCCCAGTATCTTTGCCTGGAGATTAACCAGTCTCGTATTCGATAGTTGACTTCTTCTGTAGCAGAGCCTTCCTTTTCCAGGTCGGCAATGATTTTCTCGCGCAACTCACTTGTACGCATACCGTCATACCTACCGGAGTTGATCACCTCGCCCTCGCCCGATAGCGCGGTATCGTTGTTCAAATAGCCCCAGATTTGTTTCTGGTTTACAGGTATTAGGGCAGCCTCGACCTTATCTTTATCAACCCACACCAATGAGTGCGTCTTTTTCTCGTGGTCGGCTACGTCCTTTTGATCCGTCAGGTCATCAACCTCAGCATAAACGGCAGTCGAAAGTGATTTTCTATTCTCTTTCTTGTGTGACGCACAATAGGTCGCTGCGCTTATCCAGCGAGCAGTTTTAACAACTTTTGCATCAAGCCCAGCCTCCTCGGCAATCTCCTTGATGGCCGCCTCTTCCGGGGTTTCGCCCTCGTCAACGCCGCCCATAATTGCGGTTGTTATCCCCTCTAAGGTACCGCGCCAATTAAGGAGGGCGTATTTGCCGGTTGATTTGTCCTTCAAATGAACCACGACCGTGTCGCGCTCAACCATGTCATACCCGTCCTGAGGAGGGTTGACTGGATCAGGGCCTGACTCCATATACACCTGCTTGATAGGCAGATCAAACCTAGACGCAAACTCATAATCACGCTGGTCATGGGCCGGCACACCCATGACGATGCCTGTGCCATAACCCATGAGCACGTAGTCCGCTACCCAAATCGGAATTTTTTCGTTGTTCGCTGGATTGATTGCGTACGCACCGGAGAAGACACCAGTTTTTACTTTCTCTTCCTTTTGACGTTCTATATCGCTCTTCTTGAGAGATTCTTTTTGATATGCCTCGACCTCACTTTTATGCTCATCGGTCGTTATATCATCTACCAATGGATGTTCGGGTGATATCACGGCGAAGGTTACGCCGAATAATGTGTCCTGTCTGGTGGTAAACACCTGTAGTGATTCGTCGTGTTTGTCTATTTTGAAAGACACTTTGGCGCCAACGCTCTTTCCAATCCAATTGTGCTGCATCGTTTTTAGCGCATCTGACCAATCTAGTTTTTCTAGATCATTGTCTAGCCGATCAGCGTAATCAGTGATCTTAAAGAACCATTGTTTGAGGGGTTTCTTGACCACCTCATTGTCACACCTCCAACACAAGCCATCCTCAACCTGCTCGTTCGCAAGCACTGTTTTATCATGAGGACACCACCATTGAAGGCTTTCTTTTCGATACGCCAGCCCACGCTTATGTAGGAGCAAAAAGAACCATTGGGTCCAACGATAATAATCAGGGTCAGAACTGTTAATTTCACGCGACCAGTCATAACTAAATCCCATTTGGGTTAATTGCTGTTTGAACTTAGACGTGTTTTCTTCAATGGCCTGCTGAGGGCTGATGCCGGTCTTTATTGCATAGTTCTCGGCTGGCAGACCAAATGCGTCCCAACCCATCGGGTGGAGCACGGACATACCTTTCATACGCTCATAGCGAACCATCGCATCACCGATAACATAGTTTCTGACGTGACCTACATGCATGGCAGCCCCGGATGGATACGGGAAATATTCCATTATGTAGCGTTTTGGCTTGCCTGGCTCTTCTGACACCCGGTAAATCTCGGTGTCTTCCCAAACTTTCTGCCACTTCGGCTCGATCTCTTTAGGGGTGTATTTCTTCATAGGCCTATATTGTGCCCCATGTCACCTCTGTTGGCAAGAGATGATTGGAGTGCAGCGATTTCACACCGCTTCAATTGTTGAATCATCCACCCCATAATTAATGCTACGCATTGATTATGGGCTCCTCTATCGTCATCCCGGCGTAGGCCGGGACCCATGCAGTGGCACTATGAGCGGCAGCTCATAGATTGAGAATGGAACAACTTGCAAAAAAAGTCTGCCGATGGCAGACACAACTTACTGGACCCCGGCCTACGCCGGGGCGACGAGGTTTAGAGAAGGCGCGTTTATAATTACAGTCGCCGGGCTTTCTTGCGAGCAGTCTCAATTGCATAGTTCTTCAAGTATTGAGACCTCTTGATCACTAGATCATGCGCATGCAGATACTCTACGTCGTCACCCCTGAAGCCGCGTTTAAACACCGATACTCCGTAAAACCTATGCTTGGTGTCGTCAGGGCGTACAACACCCCAGAAATTGTATCGCTTACAGCCCCGCATCATGGCCTCCTGGATCGCCTTCCATTGGATCAAGTAGGCGCCCGGCTCAGTCCTGCCAAGCTCAGTTGAAGCTCCATAGTGATAGGAAGCCTCAGCACCATAGAACACCACGAAGGCTTGGGCGATCAACTCGCCCTCGGAGGTATGCGCGCTATAAAGCAAGACATTCCCAGTTTCCGAGAACACGTCAAACTCGGCCTGCAGTCGGTCGTAGGAGAATGGCACAAAATCGTGTCGCTTGGCTGTTTCGAGCTGCATCTCATGGAATTCTTTGATAATTGACGGGTCGTCTAACTGAGTTACTTTGATGCCGCGTTTTTTGGCCTGCTTAATATCGCGGCGGGTGTTCTTTCTTAGGTTCTGATTTAGTTCATCCAAGGATACATCCAGCTTTAGTTGCGATGTCAGCTCGGCCTCAAGGTGCATTTTAGCCGGTCTAAAGCCCAGTTTTGAGAAGGTTTGCTCATTAGCGTCAAGCGCCAGCAACTGAGGTCGTACTCGCACAAAGACACAATCTTCTTGCTCCGTCAACATCACCAAACTATCGCGCCAGGCCTCGACGATATCTGCCCGGCTCCAATCGATAATTGGGCCAGCGGCGACCGAGATATAGCGGCCACGGCGAGCTGGCTCTACAACAGCAACCATCACGCCAATTAGAGTCTCGCCCTCGAAATAGCCCATTCTATAAGCCTTCTTGCCCAGCTTCTCGTTTACATCGGCCCACATCCACGACTGGAGGAAGTTTGCCTCCTCGCGCGCCAGAACGTAGTTCTCCCAGGCTTCCCTGTCTTCAACTATTCTTGCGTCGATAGCCACTGGTTAATCCTCTCGGTTATTTTTTCCGCATCGGCTGCATCGACATTAACATGTGTCGGTAGATTTATCATCCGTGAGGCTACTTGCTCGGAAAGCGGGCACCTACCCGACTCATAATTAGTTTTGGACATGCTTCTGGCGGGGCTAACCGGAGCCTCATACCAGGTGTCAGAGATGTAGATACCCTTGGACTTTAGGTGCTTAATCAACGACGCAGGATCAGATACGCGTAGCGGATAACGCAAATAACTTGCGTTATCGTCGAAGGCGTATTTGATGCGCTTCGGTAATGCCTCATCATAAATTTTGGCTATCTCCCGGCGATGAGCAATCGTTTTGCCGAGATCCTTAAACTGTTTAAAAGCTAGGGTCGCGTGCCAGGTGTCGGGCCTGCGCACATTCTTGGCAGCGCCATCCATCGGTTTTGGCAGCCACCGAAGCTTGCGTAGTATGAAGTTGTAGAACTTGCCTCCACCCCACACATATCCGCTGCGGATAAACTGAGTGTTCCAGATGTAGTAATAGTCCTTAAGAAACTTGCCGTAACCCAGGTGCTTAGTTATGAATTCCTGTACTTTTCCTCGATATACATAGGCCCCGCCAGACACGGCATCAACCGCCTTATCCTGGCTGAACGACAAAGCGGCATCAGCTACGGTTCCAGCCTCGCGGCCATCGTGGTATCGCATACCAATCGAATGAGCCAAATCTTCAATCAAATGCATCTTATTCTTATGAGCAAACTTCTCGATTCCGGCAATATCCGCCGGGAAGCCCAATGTGTTCTGAACGATCACCGCTCGTAGTTTCTTATCCTTCTTGTGGGCCTGCTTGAGTTGGGCTAACCCAAAATTTAGACTGTTTTCTTCGACATCCAAGTAGACCGGGACCATTCCGGCGGCTTCCACGGCATCATAGACGGCATAGCAAGTGTATCCATTGACGGCAACATGATCGCCCTCTTTCAGTTTTGAGTTTTTGAGGGCAAGATATAGCGCCTCTCGCCCCTTGTAGGTCAGCTGTACATTGGCATCGTATCGATCTTTGAGATATTCAACAAAAGCATCACGCTGCCGAGGGTCGAATCCGGTAAACATGTGTATGAGATGCTTGGCCTTGTAATTTGATCCGAGCGAGTTGAAAATCGCCATTAAAGCCCCTTGATGGTTTCGTCAACGATATCCGCGAACTCGCCTGGTTTGTCGCCATGGGGAGAGTGGCCAACCCCTGGGAAAATCCGAAGTTCGCCGGGATTTTGTAATCTACTCTGGATCTGCTGAGCGTCATCAACCGGAGTTGCCTTGTCTTCCCTGCCCCAAATTAAGGTTGCCGGAGCCGACACCTGACTGACGTCAAAAGTTTTGTCGTGGTCGGTTACGTTAACCATTGTCTGGCGCATGTTTGGTTTTGCGTTGCCGTAGTCAGACGCTCCGATCAGTCGGTAAAGAACCCTACGGATTGGCCCGCGGGCAATCGGCTTTAGTACTTTGGAGACCCCGCCGAACACTTTGCGCCTCATGGAGGCGGATTGTGAGTCGTGATAAATCCCAGCGCTGGAAACCAAAAACAAGTGTTTAATCTGACCTGGATGAGCCACGTCATAGGCCATTGCGATCCGTCCGCCGTTGCTGTGGCCAATTATGATGGTGTGCTTCTCGGACTTTAGCTGCATACCGAGCCATTCAACATACTTACCAACATCCCAAACTGCGTCGCTCGACTCACTCAAGCCGGGCACTTTTAGCATCACTGGCTCGTAGCCTCGCTCGCCAAGCTCTCGCATCGCCTCATCCCACCGATTAAGCGAATAAGTCCAGCCATGAATAATAAAGACTTTTTGTTTAGCCATAACAAGATTATATCTGTTTAGGCATCGAAAGACTACTGTTAACTGTGGATTGATCGAAGCCTCTGACGCTCAGGCTTGAGTGCAGTTTGAAATTTCTTCCTCGCGAGCGGAGAGCAGCGTATTTGAGATATACGGATCGAGCACGTGAGGAAAAATTTCAAACTGCGCCAAGAGGCAGACCATGGGAGTTGGCTCTGCCAACTTCGGTGGTTTGCCGGCCTGAGCGTCAGAGGCCCCATTCGGCTCGGCGCTTCCGCCAAATATTACCCCGTCTTGCTAGGAACTTGGCATCCTGAGGATCCGCCAACAAATTCTCAATCACACCCTCAAGGAATCGAGCTCCCTTAAACAGGACTACTTCACCGCCTTTAATCTCTGCTCTCAAATAATCCAATACGTCGTGCGGGTTTACAAAAATCGAAACTGGCACTGTCGGCATCTCATCTCGCAAAATCGCGAATGTGTAGCGCTTAACGCGCGGGCCAAGCAGAATCACTTGCTTTGGCTTGAAGTCTAGCTCCAGCACTAACTCGGCTAGCTTCTTGTGCTCGGCCTCCTCGTTGCCGCCTTGCTCCAGCATATCGCCGAGCACCAAGAGCTTGTTGTCGCCAGGATACCTCTCGAACATCTGCAGCATGGCACGCATGCTATCGAGGTTAGAGTTGTATGTAGAATCGATAATCGTAAACTCTAGCGCCGACTTAAAGACACGGCTTCGCCCCGGCGGGAAGTCGAGACGCTCGAACGAATAATCCGGCGTTACTTCAAGCAATTTAAGCACTTCATCAACGAATGCCACCTGATAGCTAATGACTGGCGGCTGAGGCTGCCGGAAGATGTAGGTGTGCTTACCGGCAATTGTAACCATACTCTCACCTTCACTTATTCGGTAGTCTTCGATCGCCTCCTTATGGTAGACGTACTTAACCGTGATCTGCTTATCTTGAAGGGCCGCCTTGATGTCGGGGTTGTCGCCATCTGTGATTACTAACCTTGAGGTGTAGTCGGCAAAATGGGAATACTCATGCGCAATCGCTTCTTCCAGTGTGTTGAATTTACCAGACTTAACCAGAGCCTCGAAGTTCATTGAATGCGTTCGAGAGCTGCTCACCCAAACCGTGACCATCGGCTTTAGCAGCTTGGCAAGGAATTCTCCCTCGCCTGGTCGGTCGGCGTCTGCTTCAACCACATAGATATTGGCCTTGTGTTTAACCCTGCTTGCTTGCAGCGGGGCCTTGAGAAACTTGCCAATCCACTCCCATCTCGAGTCTTGGATGCCGTCCATGCCAAGGATATGAAATGGCACGCCAACCGCAGAGTTGGCATGGTGGCTGAATATTGCCTTATCGCCCAGCTGAGCTTCGAGCATGTTTAAGGTAGTCGTTTTTCCGCTTGAGCCGGTAACGACGATGATTTGGGGCTGCCACTTCTTGAGGACGCGCGCTGCGAAGAATCCGAAGTAGCCAGCCACCCGGAAGTAGAACTTCTTTTTTAATCGGGAGAAGAATCCGCTCATGCTAACAATTGTACCTCTTTAACAGAGGATGGGCTAATCTTTCTAGAGACCTAGTGCCGATGGGTCAACAAGCTCCTCAAGGTCGGCTTCTGTCAGGCCAAGCGCCTGCAACGATTCAGTCATCATTCCATAGAGCTCCAATACTGTTATTGGGTCTTCAGGAACCGTAAGTGGTGCAACACTATTGTGATCTGAGAAGTTAAAGGTCAGCATCATGTCGTCACCTTCTCCGTCATCGCCAGAAAGTGACATTCTAACTATCTCTACTGTTTCCTTATCGACCCATACTTCTAGGATATCTTCTTCAGGGTCGTATTCGTCGAAGAAATCTTCAACACCCTTTTCAACCTCTTCCTGGGTTAGAGTATCGCCGCCCACACTTATGCCTGCAAACATCTCGGCCAATATCGGCTGTAGCTCTGCTGGTTTAAACGCGACCCGGGCATGGATTGCTGATCTTCCGTCAATTGTGTCATCGTCCAAGACCTCCTTGATCTCAAAGCCATCGGTAATGTTGCCCGCTGATCCGAGACTCATCTGTACATCGTCAAATAGTCCGTCCATATCAAAGCCAGCTTGCTCAACCACAGAGCCTTCAATCCGGATCCACTGGTCGTTGATGGCAATCATAAACTTGCTCACCTCAACTCCAATTTGATCCACAAATTGTTGTTGGTCAGACGTGGTTCCGCCCGGGATATTGCCGGCAAAGCCCTGGGTGAAACCTTCTAGAAATGGACCTATTAGCTGATCTAGTCCATCAAGACCACCAATTCGGAAGTAGTAATCTCCTCCCGAGTACATAAAGTCGGCCGTGGCTTCTGTAACCTGTAGGTCTACTCCGATACCAGCCATCAGCTCTTTGTTAGCAGTATTCGTCACTATCTTTCCGCCCACACCACCGACTCCTGCTTCGCCGAGGACATCGCCCTCTAGCTCGTAGTCGATGCTAATCGATTCCGAGGCAGCAAGTTTCTGCAATGCATCCGCGATCTTGGCTTGAGGCGAGTTTAACAGGACAGCATATCCGATCACTGCGCCTACAAACAGTACCCCAAATACGGCGCCGATAATCGTGATTAACGATTTCTTACCACCCCGGGTTGAACTTTTGAGTTGCGATGGAGGTGTTGGTGTTTGCGAGTCTACCGGTTTTACTGGAGCTTCTTCAGCTCCATCCGCAGGCTGAGAAGCCGAAGCTTCTTCATTCTTCTTTTCTTCCATAGAAATATGCCCCTAATGTTTATTACTACCATTCTATCAGTAAACTCGGCACATATAAAAATCCCATCAACAATTGAGTGACGGGATTTGATGTTCAATGGTGGAGCCCTGTCGCGATAAGCGACGTCCGCAAAAGCGGATGAGCAAGCTCGGGCCCCATGTTTTGGCGGATTTGATGACTCTATTCGCTAGGCAGGCGTTGAAGACGTCTGCGGTTCTAGTAAGGCCATCTTGGTGGCCCTAACCGCGCAACTTTCGAACCAGAGGTTCAAGCTTCCAAAGGCGTGGTCAGGCCGCCCTGTTCGAGATCGACGATCTCGGCCTCAACGAATTCGCCGCCTGACTCCAGACGAGTCGGCCAAAGTTGTTGAGGAGTATCGGGCCGGCGCCACTATCCGTGGCCTTGCCCGTACTTACAGTGTACATCGATCCACGATTCAGAACCATCTTGATCGAGTCGGCATCGAGCGGAGGGCCACGCCTCTGGCCCTGGATGACCGACAGATCGAAGAAGCGACCACCCGCTACGAAGCCGGAGAGTCCTGGCACACGATCGGCCAACACTTCGGCATCGACCCCACCACCGTTGGCCGTACGCTCAAGGCTGCGGGAGTGACAATGCGACCCAGGCGGGGCGGGATTCGACGCTAGGCGAGAGCCAGATCGTGGCTGACCCGAGTTGAGACGCATGTCTGCCCGGCGTCGTCCCAGGGTGTGTCGTTCCAGGAATACCAGACCATCCAGCATGTCGGTCTCCTGATGCCCTAGCGGCAGTCGACATGAACTTCCGACCCCCGTCGGCTCGGAAATGGACAGACCCGCCGACGGGCTCACTGTTGGCCCCCGCGCTGAATGCGTGGAGCAGTGAGCCCGCCATGTGGGTCAGGTTCTGAGCAAGGTGCAGGGGTGGCCCGGCTACGGTAGAAGTGTGTCGCCGTTGCGATTCCACTCCGCCACGCCGGAGTCGTAGACGACGAGGTTTCCATCGCCGCCCAGCCGGAGTAGCGCACCGGGGTGACCCCCAGTCCCCGTCCAGGCGACAGGACTGCCGTCATGCTTGATCACGACATTCCCGTCGTACTGCACGACCAACTCCCCGACCACCGGTGTTCCCTGGGGCACATCCGTGTCCGAGTGCCACTCCACGATCGCACCTGGTCCGTAGAGGACCACATCACCGTTGGTCTGCATCAGCAAGGCATGAGGGCTTGACGTTGCAAGGTTGTGGATGTACCTCCACTCTTGCAGCCTGTCGCCCTCGTACATGTTGGCGTCCCCAACGTTGACCGGCTGCTCGGCCTTCCCGTGCGTGTGGGTGTGCCACCAATACGACGAGTGTTGGGCGTCGTTGTATGCCACGACGTTCCCGTCGTTCTGGATAACCAGCTCCGCAGTTGTGGTCGCCGCCGCATGAGCGGATCCTCCCGCTGGGAAGGCTGTCGGGTGGAGATCACGCGGGTCCCACAGATCCTCGTCATCGGTCGGGTCTGATGGGTCGTGGTCGTCGTAGACGACCAGATTTCCATCCCCCTGGAATGTCAGCCGGTCGGCCGACAGGCCGTTGGTCTCGGTCTCCCACACCAACTTCCCTTCGATGATCAGCACCACGTTTCCATCCGGCTGCATGAACAAGACCGATCGGAGGTTGTCCGGAGCGATGTACTCACCCGGATGCAGCGACTCACCTCGCTCCAACCGATCGCCCTTGTACGCAGCCGAGTTCGGAATACTCGTAGTCCAGAGCGGCTCACCGGGTACGAACTCACCACGGGTCTCAACGCACGGCGGCGCCGTACCCGAGACGAGGTCGCTCGGATCAACCTCGACGTCCGCCAGAACCTCCGCATGCTCACCAACCCAGCACTCGTAAGCACTGTGGTCGATGAAATACGGCCCCGATGAGGCCACGTAGACCCACGGGTATGTGCCGGTGTTCACGACCGAACCAATATGGTCCTGCCAGACGAAGCCACAGTTGGTGCTCTCATGCGAGGGGGTGTTGGAGACTGATGAGTCACGACGGCGGCAACCGCTATAGCGCTACCATCAATCTTCACCTCCTTGCCAACGTAGGTCCCCGTGTTGACGTTCAGCTTCTTCTGGACGTAGTGCAGATGCGGCGCTGTCGAGTCGCCAGTGCTTCCGACCGTGCCGATTTGATCGCCTTCATAGACCTGGATACCAGGCGTCGAGTTGTCTCGATCACTCGCCGTGCTCAGCGTGACTGTGTTCAGGTGTCCGTAGTCAGTTGCCCACCCACCACCATGAGAGATTGTGATGTAGTTACCGAGACCAGATGGATCGGTTCCCGAAGTCGCTGTGCCGTCCGCGCTGGCCAACACCGGAGCACCGAGGTCGTACGTCGGATGGGGCTGGTAGTCCACGTAGTTGTTGAGGTCGACAGCTTCGTTGTTGGGACCATGTGTGCCTGATGCGTAGGTGGACGCATGCCAGATGGTCCCGCACTCGAACGGTAACTTGAACGTAGGAGTGGTGGCTGCAGCCGTTTGCACACCGCCAACCGACATGAGCCCAGCGAGTAGTGCCGCCAAACCCAGAAATGGCAAAGGACGCCTCACGACGCCTCCTTTCACTTTGTGTATACATGCACTAGAGGTCCAATGTGCTTCCGGCCATTTCCCAATGATTCATACGGTATTCGGGCCTCACTAGTGTGAACTTGCTCAGAACCTTGTCCTGCTACTATGAGCGATATTGCGCTAGCACAAGGCATGAACAATTCACAATACCTTTGGCCACATCCCGCTTCTGCTTGCAAGCATCTCGAAAAGGGCTCATAATGCGCGAAACGAGAACCCAATGAATGACACAAGAGCGAACTTCATTGACCATTGCATTTCTAGTAGTAGTCCTAGTCGGAGTCGTTGCGTATGTGACGAGTCGTACAGGAGACGACTCGGCCAACACCCCGACCGACGTCGGGACGTCGAATCAGTCTCCAGCTGAGTATGACACATCGGCACCGACCAATTTCGAGCCAACCCTCCTAGAGGAACCTGAATACACGATTCTCCTCGAACAAGGCTGGCAGAGGTCTGCCTCTGGGCAGACCACCAGTACCACCCGATACGAAAAGGGCGACGCCTACCTAGAGATCACCCTCAACCCAGCAGGCTCTGGTGTGAACTCTGACCTCTCGTGGCGCTATCTAGCGACTGAGGATGGCCGCAGCGTGAAGTTGATTGGAGACGTTCGAAACCTATGCGAGCCAAACAACTCAGGATTCTGTTCAGCCGGAGACGGAGCGCTAGACATCTTCGCCAAGCAGAGCGATTCGGATTCGACTTCCATGGTCAACGACGCATTTCTGAGCTTCAGAGCTGGGGTTTCCAACTCCGAGGACCCGAATGTAGATGTTGTCGACGAGATCCGCTCAATGATCGAAAGCGTGACGCTCACCTAGCGAGCGTGTCGCACACTCGGTCTTGTGCGACTCAGCGAACGATTACGACCGGGGCTGGGCGCGAGGCTGAGGAGCAGGTCAGGCAATCAAAGAGGCGGCTAGATCGTCTTGAAAAAGAGCGAGACAAGCTAATGCAGGCACACTACGCAGATGCCATCACGATGAAGCAGCTGAAGAAGGAGCAGTCACGGATCACGACTGCCGAGCTGGATGCTCAGGCTCAGCTCGAAGCCGCTGAGACTGCGCTTGCACCCATCGAGGAGCAAGTTGCCAAGGCCCTGACCTACTTCCAGAAGAGCCCGCAGGCCTACCTGAACGCCGATGACGATGGACGACGAGAGATGAACCACACCTGGTGGCACCGGTTCTTCGTGGACGACGCTGCGCCCAGCGAACCGGAGCTGGCCGAGCCGGGAGCGACCCTCCTGGACCACGACCTGCCCGACCGTCTCCGCACCGAGCTGAGAGCCCTGAGCGACGAGCAGACTGAGAAGGCGTTCTGGGATCAGATCCGTAGAGAAGAAAGAACCCCCGATCCGGAGGGGGTCGGGGGTTCGAACGTATGCGTTTTGGTGGGCGCAGAGGGACTTGAACCCCCGACCCCCTCCTTGTAAGGGAGGTGCTCTAGCCAACTGAGCTATGCGCCCGAGGGACCCTGAGGGTACCCGGATGTCCTACAGGTATTGGGTGAGTTCCGCCGCGATCTCCTCGGGGGTGGTCATCGGCTCGTAGCGTTTGACCACGTCGCCCTCACGATCGACCAGGAACTTGGTGAAGTTCCAGGCGATGTCGGGGCTGTCACCGTCGCCCGGCTGCTCACTCTTGAGCCAGTCGTAGACCGGGGCGGCGGCGTCGCCGTTGACCTCGACCTTGGAGAACAGAGGGAAGCTGACCTCATAGTTCGCTCGGGCGAACTCCAGGATCTGCTCGTCGGAGCCGGGCTCCTGGGCACCGAACTGGTTGCAGGGGAAGCCCAGCACCACGAAGCCGGCATCCTTGTTGTCTTCATACATCGCACGCAGACCTGCGTACTGAGAGGTGAGACCTCACTCAGAGGCGACGTTGACCACCAACGCCACATGGTCGCGGAACTTCTCGAGCCCGACGTTCTCGCCGGTGATCGACGTCATCTCGAAATCATGGAATCCCATGCTTTGCTCCTGTTCGAAGATTGGCCGGCATCGTATCGGCCACACTGGAGTGGTGACCGATCAGACCAGTGACTCCCCCACCGACCCCGTCAGCGAGCCCGCCAACTTCCTTCGCGACCCACGAGTGCGGAAGGCGTTCATCCTGTCAGCCATCGCGTTGGCTGTCGGGGCACTGGTCATCGCCTTGGGTATCCCGTGGCTCGTGGTGGGCATTTCGCTGGTGGTCTTCGGGATCCTGCTGACCTTCTCCTGACCGACGCCCCTCCGACGCGTCTCTACGACACCATGGAGCCATGTCGAAGCTCCTGGCCGGTGAGCATCTGCGCCCCAGGAGCTGAGCGCGGACGTTCCCTTCGATGATCTGTGCGAGACCACGATCGGCATCGAGGACGAGTTCGTGGCCGCAGGCTGGAACCTCTTCGCCCTCGAGACTGCGGCACACGGCTCCAGCCTCGAGAGCATCACCGTGCCCCTCTCCCATCAGCGCAGCAGCAGCGGCGAAACGGGCGACGCATTCATCTTCGGGTGCAACGTCGAAGGCCGGGACTCCGGTCTCGAACACGGAAACACTCCCCTCGGGTACCTGCTGGCCGGATCGACATGATCGATGGATACCCGACAGCAGATTCATGCCCTATGGTCGTGACTGAGGTCACATCAGCAGAGTATCGGAGGTCGCCATGAACAGCGTCTACAACGTCGTCGAGCTGATCGGGACGAGCGGTGAATCGTGGGAGGCCGCCGCCGAAGTGGCGGTGGCCGAAGCCTCGAAGACCCTGCGCGACCTGCGGGTCGCCGAAGTGCTCGAACAGGACGTGCTCATCGAGGACGGCTCGATCATCGCCTACCGGGTCAAGCTCCGCCTCTCCTTCAAGCACGAGAACGATGGCTGACACCACCGGAGAGCAGACCACCGGCCGCGGGATCGGGGGCCTGGCCGAGGTCATCGGCGGCACCCGACCTGGTTCGGTTCACAAGGTCATCAAGGTGGTCGGCACCCACCCTGACTCGTGGGAGGCCGCCGCTCAGGTGGCCGTCGACGAAGCCGCGCAGACCATCCGCGACCTGCATCACGCCAAGGTCATCGAGCTCGACACCCTCATCGACGACGAAGGCATCATCCGCTTCCGGGCCAAGATGCAGCTCGCTTTCCAGGTCGACCGCAATCGGCCGGCCGACGAACCCGGCCACCACGATGTCGAGGTACGTCGCCACCTGATCGTGGCCAACCGCACCCTCGGCACCGAGGCCCTCCAGGCCGAGGTCCAGCGCCTGGCCGCGGCCGGTCCCGCCGAGTTCCATGTCCTCGTGCCCGCCGTCTACACCGACAACGAGGCCACTGCCCGCCGGCTGGCCTTCGTGAGCGACCCCATCAGCGGCTACGTGATGCCCGACCCCAGCCTGTTCACCCGCGATGACGAAGCGGCCCGAAAGCGGGCCCTCGAGCGGCTCGATGGGCACCTCGAGACCATCCGGGCCGAAGGGGCGCGGGCCACCGGCGAGATCGGCGACGCCGATCCCTTCCACGCCATCATGGCCGTCATGGAGAGGAGCAGCTTCGACCATCTCGTGCTGGCCACCCTGCCTCCGGGCCTCTCCCGCATCGTCCACATGGACCTACCCAGCCGGGTGAAGCGGGCGGTACCGATTCCGGTCACCCACATCGTGACCGAGCCCCCCGAGGGCGACCCGAGGAACTGAGCCGCACGGCGCGAAGCCCGAAGGCGACCCGAGGAACCGAGCCGCACCCAACTAGCGCCAGGCGCGGCGGGTGGCCAGGAGATGATCGAACAGGGCGTCGCTGCCGGCTACCACTGCAGTGCGCTTGTCGGTGACCGAGCGGTGGATCAGGGGGAGGTCGTCGAGCTCGGCCACCCGGGCGCCGGCCTCGCCACAGATCAGTACTGCGGCCGCGTAGTCCCACACTGGGTGGGCGCCCACATCGAGCCATCCGTGGAACCGGCCATCGGCCACCGCGCACAGGTCGAGCGCAGCCGCCCCGAACACGCGGAACTGCCACGTGCCGGGATGGGCCGGGGGCACACCGCCGGTGAGAGCGATGATCGAACTGTCGACCGGGGGCGCCGCCGGCGTGACCAGAGCCTCACCATCGCGGGTGGCCCCACTGCCCCTCACCGCCTCGTAGCGAGTGCCCAGAGCCAGATTCTCCACCAGGGCGACCCGAGCGCCGTGGGTGTCAGCAGCACACAGCGAGGTGCAGTACCAGGGAAGCTGGAGTGAGGCATTGGTCGAGCCGTCGACCGGATCGACGATCACCATGGTGTCCGCGTCGGCGCGTTCGAGGCCGCTCTCCTCGCTCAGGATGCCCACCCCGGCGTCGCGAAGCACGGCGAGGGCGGCGGCGTCGGTGGCCAGATCGATGGCGTATTGATCGTGCCGATCGCCTCTGGCCATCCAGTCGTCGACCCCATCCAGCGCGCCCCGAACGGCTTCGGCGGTGCGACGCAGCAGATCGAGCAGGTCATCGTCGGAGATTGGTCGGGACACGGTTCTGCACGCTAGCGGCACCCTGAGGTCGGCAGAGCGCCCAACTCGTGGCAGGCTTGTGGCCCATGGCCGCCCTCGACATCGCCGGCTTCGTGGCCGATCTCAAGGACCACGCCGTCGACCACAACTTCCACGTCCACGACGAACGCCACTTCGTCGAGACCTACTCCCTGCGCCAGGCGTGGGAAGTCGACCTCCACCCCGATGATGCGTGCGGTGGTCCCCTCGACCTCCATCTCAGCCTCGAGGTCGACCCTCGGGTCCTGCTGTCGTTCGAGGACAAGGTGCTCGAGATCGAGGAACACGAGGAACCACCCGACCTCTACCAGTTCCCGCTGACCTTCTCCTGGGCCCTCCCACCCCTCCCCCAGGGGCCCGACCTACTGGTCCTGGCTACCGAGCTCGCGGGCATCGGTGGAACCGAGTTTCCTTTGGAGATCGCGGCAATCGACTCCACCATGAACGTCATCGACGCCCCCGAGAAGACGGTGTCGGTGTTGGGTCGGACCGAGGTGTCGTTGTCTCGGGTGTTCATGGGCCAGGAGAGTATGTGCGACATGCTCGATCGGGCCCACGCGGTCAGCGTCTATCTGCTGGAACGGGCCCCGAGCTGGTTGGGCGAGTACTAGTCACCGCGGGCCTGATCGGCCAAACAAGGCCATCCGGCTCATTGCGAAGCCAGCTCGGGTGTTACAATGATGGACGGAATGGACATCGCCGCCGCCCCGGTCTCGAAGGCCGCGTACCAACGGTTCCGTGCCACCCGGCATTTCGGTTCGCTCGACGCCCTCCGGGCGCTGGCCATCATCGCCGTGGTCTGGCACCACACCGGCGGCCAGGACACCACCCTGCCGATCATCGGCCAACGCGGCTACCTGGGGGTCGAACTGTTCTTCGTGATCAGCGGCTTCCTGATCACCACCCTGCTCCTCCGCGAGGAGGCGGACCACGGCACGGTCTCGCTGCGGAACTTCTACGCTCGCCGCAGCCTGCGCATCTTCCCCCTGTACTACGCGGTGTTGGCGATCTACTCGTTGCTCGTTCTCGTCGCCGAATCCGATCAGGCCGCCAAGGGCGAGTTCTTCAGCAACCTCCCGGCGTTCATGACCTACACCGGCAACTGGTTCATCGACCCCGACTCGTCGCGGATCATCTTTGCCTTCAGCTGGTCGCTGGCGGCCGAGGAGCAGTTCTACCTCGTGTGGCCGATGATCCGGCGCTACACGAGCTCAGCCGTAGCGGATGTCATCGGGGTTCTGGGCCTCGGTGGGGTGGTGGCCGCCAGCCTCTTCCTCTGGTCGGGTGACGTGGCGCTCGCTTCCCTGCCCGAACGAGTGCTGCGTAGCATCTCGCTGGCCATCTGCAGCGGCGTGGTTCTGGCCATCCTGCTCAACCGCCGTCGTGCCTTCGAGTCCATCCACCGGGTGCTGGGTCAGCCCCTGGCCGCCCCCCTGGCGGCAGCGGCCACGATCCTCGTGCTCGTGGCCCCGGCCTCGACCCACCTGATCCAGACTCTCGCCTTCACTGTCCTGCTGGGCACGACGGTGTGCCGTGAGGATCACGGACTGCAGGGCCTGTCTGGCGTTCCCGGCCTCGGTCTGATCGGGAAGCTGAGCTACGGGATCTACTTGTTCCACATGATCGTGGTCAATGTGGTCGAACGGGCCATGGGTGAAGCCATGGCCGGCTACACCGCGGTGCTCTTCCTGACCACCCTGGCCGCCACGATCGGCGTGGCCTCGCTCAGCTGGCGCTACTTCGAGAGTCCCATTCTCGCCCACAAGAAGCGTTGGGACCGCAAGCCACCCGTCACCGCCGACCTACCAGCTTAGGATCTCGGCCCGGTGCCCTCCGAGCTCGGGGGCTCCTCGCCCGGCAGGGACCTTCTGGTCGGCGAACCGAATCGGTGAAGCCACCGACCAGGTGATCACGGGGCCTCAGACAGACCGACAGGCCAGACGGCCCCCGATTGAGCCAAGATGAGGTCATGACCACGGTTTCCCGCCCCGTGGCGATTGGAGCAACCGCCGGTATCGGCATCGCCGCAATCGTCATCCCCCTGACCACCGTCGTCTCCCATTCGTTCGCCCGTTCGACCTACCCGATCCTGTTGCCGGCCATGAAGGACGACGTTCTGTCGTCCAACACCGTCGCCGGGATCGGCGGCACGATCATCTATATCGCCTACCTGGCCGGGGTCGTGGCGGTCACCCTGCTCTCAGCCCGTCTCGAGCCCATCGAGATCATGCGCACCGGCCTCAACGTGGCGGCGGCCGGCCTGTTGCTCACCGCCATCGCCCCCAACACCGAGATCCTCATGGCTGGCCTCTTGTTCAGCTCGGCCGGCGGGGCCGGCATCTGGATCACCGCGCCGGTATTGGCCACCGCCGAGGTACCCCCCGAACGGCGGGGCCTCGTCATCGGCCTGCTCACCGGCTCGGTCGGGTTGGGTACCTCGCTCGTGGCCCTCGGTACGCGTGTGGCCCGTGGCGCGGCCGACAACGACGGGCTGTGGCGTCCCGTATTCGGGGTCGAGGCATTGGTGACTCTGGCCATCCTCGCCATGGTCGCTCTGAAGGTGAGACCGGCCACCACCAGTCGGATCAGTAGTGGAGGCATCAACCTTGCCGCCCTCAAACAACTCCCGGGGTGGGCACCGGTCACCCTTGCCTACGTGTGCTTCGGGGTCGTCGCATCAGGCTACGCGTCGTTCCTGGCCGAGGCCCTCGAGGCCGACGCCGGGGTCAGCCGTTCGGGAGTGGCGTACATCTACATCGTGATGGGGATCTCATCGCTGGTGGGCGCCCCCCTGATGGGAGCCGTCTCCGATCGGTTCGGACGCCGCACCTCGATGGTGGGGGTACTCGCGGCCCTCGGGGTCGGATCGGTGGTAATCGCCCTGGGGTCGAAGCTGCTCGTAGTCGTCGGGGTGACGCTCTTCGGGGGGATGTGGTCGAGCTACCCCACCCTGACAGCGACCTATGTCCGCGATCACATCGACGACCGAACCTTCGGGTCGGTCTACGGAACCATGACCATCTTCTATGGTACGGCCGCGGTCGTTCCGCCTCTGGTGACCGGTCTCATCGCCGACGCCTCCGGCAGCTTCACGGTGCCATACCTGCTGGTGGCCGGTTTCGCGGCGATCGCTGCCATTGTGGCCCTGAGGATCCCCGAGACGCGTCGACCAACCGCGGCAGAGGCCGGGTAGAGGATCGGGTCGGTAGCTCGGTTGGTTCGACCGTCCTCGCGTGGGCGCGGTCTTCCCGCATCGGCGTATCAGTCCCTCAGCCAGCCGGGCAGGCGGTCCGACACGACACCGTCGGCGGTGAGGGCGTCGATCTCGGCATCACTCAAGTCCAACAGTTCAGCCAGGACTTCGCTGTTGTGCTGCCCCCGGAAGCCGACCACCGGGCGAGCCCCGGACTCGGCGCCGCTGAACCGGAACGACGACTGGGGGATCTCGACCTCGTTGCCCTGCCCGATGTCCACCGCCACGAACGCCTCACGCTCGGCCGCCCACTGAGAAGCCGCCACTTCGGGGACCGTCCTCACTTCGGAGCAGATGACCGCCGACACGCCAATGGCTTCCTCGAGCGCGGGGGCCGAATCAAATGTGGCCACGTACTCTGCGAGAATGGCCCGGAGGTCAGCTTCGTTTTCGCGGCGCGCCGCCTGGGTCTCGAACCTTGGGTCCTCGGCCAGGTCGGGGCGGCCCAGAGCCTGGATCCAGATCCGGAACCCACCGGGCCCCTCGGGGTCACATGTCACGCTGACAAACCGACCGTTGCCGAGCTCGAGAATGGGTGCGAAGTTGGTGCCCGGACGGAAGCCCTCATCCCAGTCGAGGCCGCTCAGCTCCACCGCGGTGAGATCGTTGGCCACCAGGGTCGACTCGGCCATCGAGACCTCAACCGCCTGACCGCGACCGGTCCGTTCCCGCTGATACAGGGCGGCCAGCAGCCCGGCGAGGACGTGCATCCCCCCGTACACGTCGGCATGGCTGGCCGGGTCGTGGCGGGGCGGCTCGCCGGGGCGGTTCCGGCTCACTCCATCCACGAGGCCGGTCTCGGCATGGATGGCGGCCGCGAACGCACCCTGGCCCGACGATGAGTTGCCCTTCCCCCAACCCGAGACCGAGCCCATGATGACCCGGGGGTTCACCGCGCTGAGCACGTCGTAGCTCAATCCGAGCCGCTCCATGACATCGGGCCGGTAGTTCTCGAGGACGATGTCGGCCTTGTCGACCATGCGTAGGAACAGGTCGCGCCCCGCATCGCGGGTCAGGTCGATCGAGACGCACCGCTTCCCCACATTGGCCTGCACGAAGTACACCGCCATGCCATCGACCCGAGGCGCCGAGCCGCGGGTGAGATCCCCGTCGGGAGGTTCGACCTTGATGACCTCGGCCCCCAGGTCAGAGAGGAGCCGACCCGCGATCGGGCCTGCCAGTGCCCGGGTCAGATCGAGAACTAGTACGCCTGCGAGAGGACCTTCCATGACCCAGGACCGTAGGACATGTGGCGAACCAGGGTGGCAGCCCATGGCCGCCCCGCCGCCATGTCGCCACTGCTCACCTTGTTCCTGGCCCCGCCCCTGGGCGTGCTGTCGGCGCCACTGGTGGGCCCGCCAACACCGGTAGGCGAACAACATGAGGGCGATCGAGATGACCGGCCAGATGGCATCCCCGCCGGCCAACTTCCAGTTCGGGTTCGGAGCTTGGAGCGACCGCTGGGAGAGATCCGGGCTAGCGTGACCGGGGTGCAGTCCCGACCAGGCGGGACCTGAATCGTCGGAGGCGACAAGAGATGGGGAATACTCCCACTCCACCATTCCGGTTGATCATGAAGCGGTTCCTGTTCGTGGCGCTCCTGTTCACGGCGGTGCTGGTGGCCGGTGTTCCCACCTTGCGCTCGGTCACTGACACCAAATCCAGCCATGAGGCAGGCCTCATGGGCTCGGTTGCTCTACCAGCAGGGACCGATGTCACCCGTCCAACCAGCACCGAGGGCAGCACCGTTTCAGGTCCTCTGTGGGCACCGCCTCCTGCCCCCGATCCGGTCTTGGTGGCCAACGTCGCGGATCCCCCCGAGCAGCCGCGGGGCCGCCTCATCATCAACGGCGCCGGCGATGTGAGCCTCGACCCCGACTACATCCCGGCGCTAGCGAACGAGGGGTACGAGCATGCCCTCTCCGGTTTGGATGGGCTATTTCTCGAAGACGACCTGACAGTGATCAATCTGGAGTGCCCAGCCTCGGATCTGGGAACCCGGGTACCCAAACAATTCAACTTCCGCTGCGATACCAACTCTCTGTCAGTGATCAGCGAGCTCGGAGTTGAGGTGGCCAACCAGGGCAACAACCATTCGCTCGACTATGGGCCCGAGGCACTCCTCGACTCGATCAGCAGTATCGAAGCTGCCGGCATTGCTGCTGTCGGAGCTGGCGCCGATGCGACCGCCGCCCATGCGCCGGCAGTGTTCGAGCGGAAGGGCTGGACCATTGCCGTTGTCGGCTTCGGCGGCGTCATCCCCTCTTCCAACTGGCTCGCCACCGATTCGTCGCCCGGCATGGCCGATGGTGACACCATCCCTACCATGGTGGCAGCCATAGAGGCGGCCGATGCCGTTGCCGATCTCGTCGTCGTCACCATCCACTGGGGTGTCGAGCTCCAGAGCGGCCCACCCCAAGACGACGTGGCTCGGGCTCACGCCATGATCGACGCAGGGGCAGACGTCATCTTCGGCCATCACCCCCACCGGCTGAACGCCTTGGAGACCTACAAAGGCAAGCCGATCGCCTGGAGCCTCGGCAACTTCGTTTGGCCCCGGCTGTCGGCCGCCGGATCCGACACCGCGGTTGCCCAGGTCATCGTCGAACCCGACGGTTCGATCTCGTCCTGCCTTCTCGATGCCACCATCATCAGTGGCGGCCACCCGACCCTCGATGACCCTTCGGTCCACACTTGCTGAGCGGTAGCCCAATCGCCCAACACAAGCGGTCCTAGCCTCGGAGCGGGTGGTCGGGTGGGCTGTTGGGGCAGACGAAGCGAAATTGGGCGGGTTCACCACAAGATATGTAGGTCAACCTGCCCCAGAACAGCGGGTATCCAGAACCACGACCGCTTGGCGGCGGGGCGAGTGCAGTAGGGCGCAGGGTCTAGGTAGTGGACAGTCGTTCGACCGGCTGACCGGTCAACTCGGCGACGAGGTCGAAGTCCTTGTCCTGATGCAGAACCGTCAGTTGTGTCGTCTCCGCGGTGGCGGCGATCAGTAGATCAGGAAGCGAGGGTGCCCGGTGCTGGCCCCGCTCAGCCAGGGCGGTTTGCACCGCCACCGCCCGGTCCTCGATCACCGGGGTCAGATACTCCACGGGCATCGCCGCCAGCGGCGGCTGCCCGAAACTCTGGCGCAACTCATCTGCGGAGCGGGCCGAGAACCCGACCTCGAGCCGGGTCACGGTTGAGACCCGCACCAGCCCACGTTGAATCCTCGATGCCCACTCCGGGCCATCTGGGCTTCGGCCCAAGCGAACCAGGGCTGACTTGTCGATCAGCCAGGTGGTCACGACCAGGCTTGTCCCATGACCTCAGGGCCGAGCCCAGCGGGTCGGTCGATGGTCCCTGGGGGGTGGGCAGGCGGTTTGGTGGGCGCAGCGGGATGCCGAGCGCTTCGGGGAGGATCTCTACCCGAGCCACTCCCGGCAATTGAGGGCGGTTCTTCTGGGCGCGAGTCCATGATCTGAGCGGCGATACTGGGCGATGCGCGATCCTCGATCACGCTTTGGTCGTCGAGCCCGTTCCTGGTGGTCAGGGGTCCGCTGTGGCGGATGCCAGGCATGCATCCGCGGCCTCTGCCCCGCGGTTGCGCGTCTTCGCCGCGCTAGCTTGGATCTGCTTCGGTCGCAACCGTGCGATGGGCGCGTGACGAGACGAGATGACTCATGCAGATCCGGTTCGGATACTCGCTGAGTTACGACTTCGAGCAACCGACACCCATGATCGTCACCCTGAACGTGCACTACAGCAGGGCCTCGGACTTGGTTGGGCCCGACACAATGATCACGAGCCCATCCACGTCCTATGTTTCCTACCGCGACGGCTTCGGCAACTGGTGTAACCGTGTGGTCGCTCCCGCTGGCCGCTTCCAAATTCGGGCCGACTCCGTCGTGAACGGCTCGGGTATGGCCGACGAGGTGGCAACCCAGGCCCGCCAGCATCCGGTCGAGGAACTACCACAAGAGACCCTCATCTACCTTCTGCCCAGCCGGTACTGCGAGAACGACAAGCTGTCAGACACCGCATGGCGGCTGTTCGGCAATACGCCGGAGGGCTGGGAGCGGGTTCAGGCGATCAGTCATTGGGTGCACGACCACATCAGCTTCGGTTACCAGTGGGCCCGACCAACCAAGACAGCAGCAGAAGCGCTCGAAGAGGGCCGTGGCGTGTGTCGTGACTACGCCCATCTCGGTATCGCTTTGTGCCGGGCCATGAACATTCCGGCCCGGTACTGCACCGGCTATCTCGGTGACATCGGTGTGGCGCCCTCGGCGGACCCGATGGACTTCTCTGGATGGTTCGAGGTCTTCTTGAGCGGGAGTTGGCTCACCGTCGATCCTCGCAACCTCGTGCCCAGGGTTGGCCGGATCCTCATTGCCCGCGGACGCGATGCCGCAGACGTGGCCATCACCACGACCTTCGGCCCCAACGTGCTGCGAGACTTTCAGGTCTGGGCTGATGAGATCCCCGCAGCCCCATAGCCGCAGTACCGGGTGGGGGGACATTGGGCAGTTTGACCACACTACTTGTGGGTCAAGCTGCCCCAGAACGGCTGAGTCCGATGACCGGGACCACTCGGGAACGGTTCCGCGGAACCGCCCTTCGGTCCCATCGGAGAAGTGAAGATACCGGACAGGCCCGTCAGGCGGCCGGAGCATCCCGAAACGCCCAGGCATAGTCCCGCCGGCCACCGTCCCAGTCGCCGGGAGTGGGGTGGTGACGGAAACGTCTCCCGAGTAGGGGACACCAGGGTGGGATCATTGTGTTGTGGATCCAATTCACGACGACGAAGTCCCCCGGACACCCGGCGCGGAACCCAGCATCCTGACTGAGCACCAGCTTCTCCCCCCGCTCGCCAGTTTTTGTCTCAACCCCGCGCGGCACTGCCCATCTCCGAAGCTCTCTTCTGTCGGTCCTTGAAGCACCCAGTAGGGCCGTTCCGCCCGGTACCGGACGGTGGTTGGCCCCAGTGCCACGGCAGTAGCGATCACGGTGAGGCCGAGGAAGGTGGGGGCGGAGACTCTGGAACGAAAGGCACTCCGGGTCACCAAAGCAGCGAACAGGGTCAGCAGGTAGGTGCCGGTCACGAGGAGGGCGTCCTCTTCCCGTTCCAGGTTGCACCCGGACCCGATCCCGTGGCGATGGTCACCGGAGCCAAGGTTGCGGTGGGACAGCTCCAGCAGGGGGAAAGCACCCAACACTGCTATGCCGACAAGAACGTGGGTGGCGGCCACGAACCAAGATCGCAGCCCACATCGCGGCCAACGAGGACACCCAACCGGCCCCGCGGTGAGACGCCGCCGCGTCCTCGTCATCCAGCTCGGACCAGACCGCGGCCCCAAGGGGTGAGCCGTCGGTCACTGACTTCTTGATCATGGATCTCCCCACGGTCGTTGACCGCTTCGCTGAGGACTTCGACTCGCTGGCTGTCGCCTTCCCGGGCCGGGCCGACTACCGGGTTCTTGTGTTGACGGGCATCGACATCGAAGTTGTGTGGCCACAAGACGAAGGCTTCGACTGAGATTCCGGTTCGGGTGGGACCGTTCAAGGACAACCAGCACGCTGGGGAGTGCCCGAGCAACCGCAATGCCGGGCGGAATCGCCTCTACCAGCAACAGAGCTGACCGTTCAGGCTCTCGCTGATGAGGGCATCACCGTCAAGCTTCTCCGCAACGAACACCCCGAAACCGGGGCCGCCATGGCTCTGGTCGGCTGCGCACTCCTGGTCAGGGCCGAGGACGAGGCAACCGTCCGAGCGAGGATTGCCGGGCTCGGGTACTGAACCCCGGTCCACTGCGCCGCTATCGCAAGGGCGTCTACCGCCCGCCCACAATCCCGACTGGCCCCCGCCCCCAACGCCGGGCCGGTGACACTCTGGCGGTGGTGGCTGTGCGGCCCTTCGGGGATGCAAGCCGAGGCCCCGAGCCGGGCATCACCGGCATCGAGCCCAAGGTCGCCTCGATGTTGTGACGGTAGGTCTTCCGGTAGTTGTGGACCGTGCTCGGAGAGCGCCCCTTGCGCTCGAGCTCCTTGAGCCATTCCTGGCACAGCTCGTCCACCGTGCCGCTCGAACCGGAGTGACGGCCCTGGCCCACCTCGGCCAACAACTCGGCCCGAGCCTTCTTGGCGTCGCGCATGTTCCCGAGAAAGGCGCGGCTCACCTGACGGCGTTTGCCGGTCAATTCCCACACTCCCGGCGAGCGTTCCCGCATCCCCGGGGCCTTCCTCAACTCCGCCATGGCGTCGAGAGTGGGCCATCCAACATGGCGATGTTGGATCTTGGCCCCTCGAGAGCCTTCCAGAATGCCTCTCCAGGGAGGTACTCCCTGGTCAGATGTGGTGGGCCCGACGGGGATCGAACCCGTGACCGAGCGATTATGAGTCGCCTGCTCTGACCACTGAGCTACGGGCCCGGCAGCACGATACCGGCCGGAGCGAGGAAGGAAGTGGCTCCGGGGGTGGGGCTCGAACCCACGACACAGCGGTTAACAGCCGCTTGCTCTGCCAACTGAGCTACCCCGGACTGCGAAGACTGAGGATAGCAGTGGCGCCCTCAATCTCCATCGAGGTAATCGCGCAGCTTTTCGGATCGATGGGGGTGGCGGAGTTTGGCCAGGGTCTTCGATTCGATCTGGCGGATTCGCTCCCGCGTAACCCCGAACTGTTTGCCGACCTCTTCGAGGGTGCGGGTACGCCCATCATCGAGACCGAAGCGGAGCCGAACCACCTCACGCTCGCGCTCGTTGAGACCGTCGAGGGCCTCGAGAACGGCCTCGTTGAGCATGTGGCGGGCCGCCACGGCGGACGGGGCCTCGGCCCGGTCATCCTTGATGAAGTCGGACATCGAGGCATCGTCGTCGTCACCGACTCGCTGGTCGAGCGAAACCGGGTCGAGGCTGATCAGCAGGATCTCGCGCACCCGGGTGGGGGTCATGTCGACCTCGTCGGCCAGCTCGTCGATGGTGGGTTCGCGTTCCAGGTCCTGCATCATCTGGCGCTGAACCCGATGGACCTTGTTCATCGACTCGACCATGTGCACCGGGATCCGGATGGTGCGGGCCTGGTCGGCGATGCTGCGGCTGATGGCCTGACGGATCCACCAGGTGGCGTAGGTCGAGAATTTGAAGCCCTTGGTGTAGTCGAACTTCTCGACCGCCCTCATCAAGCCCAGGTTGCCTTCCTGTATGAGATCGAGAATGAGCATCCCCCGGCCCACGTAGCGCTTGGCGATCGAGACCACCAAGCGCAGGTTGGCCTCGGTGAGCTCGTTGCGGGCGTCCTCGCTGTCATCGACCAGGCAGCGCAGGCTCTCGCGTTCGGCCAGCGGCATCTTGAAGAGCCGGTCCTCGGTGGCGGCCTCGATCAGCACGTGGCCGGCGTTGACCCCGGCCTCGAGTCGCTTGGCCAGGCTGACCTCTTCCTCGGCCGAGAGCAGCGGAACCCGCCCGATCTCCTTCAGGTACATGCGTACCGGGTCGCTGGCGCCGTCGGCCCGAGCCATGGCCGCGGCAGCACGGGCCGCGGCACCGCTCCGGCGGGGATGGCGGGTGCGACGATGGTGCCGCACCCCCTCCTGACGGTCGAGAGCGTCGAGTATGACGAGCGCGCCACGCAGGTCAATCTCTTCGACAACAACATCGTCGGCCGGCTCGGCGGGCACCGCCGGCGGCGCGGCGGGGCGGGTGGGGTTGGGCGGCTTGACTGGTTCGGCGGCCGCCTCGTGGGCCGATCCGTTCATACCGGGAGTGCTGAGCGTGATGCCCCGGTCGGTGAGCAGATCGCGTAGCCCGGTCAGAACCTCGGGCTCGGGCGAGTGGCCTATGACCACCATCAAGTCGTCGAGCAAGAGCGTTCCCTCGGCCGCCCCTCTGTGGAGCAAGCTCAAGAGTCCTTCTCGATCGACCCCCTCCCAATCGGGGAGTGCGATGTCACCCATGCATGCTCTCCTCGACCTGCTGTGCGAGCCAATCTAGCAACTCGGCACGGGCTGCACGGCAGGCGTCGGAATTGATGCTGGGATCGCGGGCATCCTCGATGCGCAATTTGAGCCACGAGATGGACGCGGTGAAGGCCAGCGGATCATCTGATACCCGGGCCTGATTCTGGAGCGACTGGAGCACGCGCGACGCCGTCTCGACCAAGAGTCGGCCGCTCACGTCCTCGGCATCGGCATTGGCGTCCTCAACTGCCAGCCGCTGGAGCAGGTCGGCGGCCAGGGGATCGGACGACGCCACCGCATCGTGGAAAGACGAGGCCCCGAGCAGGGCCTGGTAGGCGGCCAGGTGAACCGGATCGTCGAACAGAGCCTGATGCAGCAGATCGGCCACCTGGTCGGGCCGGTGAACGGCCAACCGCAGTGCCTCGCGCTCGGGTGAGTCTCGATCGGGAGCGGGCCTGGTGGCCGAAGACCGGCGAGGGGCCGACCTCTCATCGGCCGGTTCGGGGCGGGGCCCCGACGCCAGCATGGTCCGCAGCCGGTCCTCGGGGAGCTGGGTGCGAGCCGCAATCGACAGCACGTAGGGGTCGCGGACCAGTTCGTTGGGATGCTCGGCCACCACCGCAAGCGCAGCCTCAGCCACCCGTACCCGCCCCTCGGGACTGCGATAGTCACCGCCATCGAGGGCCCGATCGACCCGGAAGCCCAGGAACGGCCGAGCTGTCCTGACCGCCGCGGCCAGGCCCTCGGGGTCGGTCTGGGCCAGGTCGCCGGGGTCGACACCGGCCGGCAGCTCACAGACCGCCACCTCGATCTCGTGGGTCCGCTCCCACTCGTAGAACCGCTCTGCCGCGGCCTGACCGGCTTTGTCAGCGTCGAAGGCCAGCACCACCCGGCGGGCGAACTTGCGGAGCAGGCGCACATGGTCCTCGGTCAGAGCCGTACCGCAAGTGGCCACCGCCCTCTCGACCCCCGCCCGGTGGAAGCCGATGACATCGGTGTAGCCCTCGCACACCACGACCTCGTCGCGATTCACGATGTCGGTCTTTCCCCAGTTGAGGCCGTACAGGACCTTGCTCTTGCTGTAGATGGGGTTCTCGGGCGAGTTCTGGTACTTGGCCCCCTCGGAGCCGGGCAGGATGCGACCACCGAATCCGACGGGGTCACCCTGGGCGTCGAAGATCGGGAACAGGATGCGGCCGCGGAAGAAGTCGTACTGGCCGCCCCGCTTGTTGAGCCGCCCCAGACCCGACTCGGTGAAGTCGTCGTTCTTGATCCGCAAGTGATGACTGAGCTCATTCCAGGCATCGGGGGCCCAGCCGATCTTGTACTGCCGGACCAGCTCGCCGTCGAATCCCCGCTCGCTACGCAGGTAGCGGCGGGCGGTCGCCGCGTCGGGGGCCTCGAGCAGGCGCTGATGGTAGAACTCGACCGCTCGGGCCACCGCGTCGCGCAGCTGGCTCTTGCGCCGCCTCCCCTCGCCCTGGTCGGCGTCATCGTAGTGGAGAGTGATGCCGGCCTTGTTGGCCAGGAACTCCACCGCTCCCACGAAATCGAGCTGCTCCATCTCGCGCACGAAGGTGATGGCATCACCCGACTTGTGCGACGAGAAGCAGTAGTAGACCCCCTTCTCGTCGTTCACCGAGAATGACGGGGTCTTCTCGCTGGTGAACGGAGACAGCCCCATCCACTGGCTTCCGACCTTCTTCAGAGACGTGTACTGGGAAATGAGGTCGCGAATCGACACCATGTCGCGCACGCGCTGGATGTCATCATCGACGATTCCCATCGCCGTTGACGCTACTCGTCCTCTGCTCCAATCACGGCCTGAGCGGCAGCAATGCGGGCCACGGGTACCCGGTAGGGCGAGCAGGACACATAGTCCACCCCGATCTCATGGAACAGGCGGATCGACTCGGGGTCGCCTCCGTGTTCACCACAGACACCGAGCTTCATGTCCGGGTTCATCAACCGGCCGCCGGCGGCACCCATGCTGACCAGCTCACCGACACCGTCGCGGTCGATGGACTCGAAGGGGTTGCGAGGCAACAAACCGTGATCGAGATATGTCTGCATCATCCGCCCCTCGACGTCATCGCGACTGAACCCGAACGTCATCTGGGTCAGGTCGTTGGTGCCGAAGGAGAAGAAGTCGGCGACCGCGGCGATGTCGGCCGCGGTGACCGCAGCCCGGGGGGTCTCGATCATGGTGCCGATGCTCACATGCAGGGTGCGGCCGGCTCGGTGTTCGGCCGTGGTGATCTCGTCTTCGACCCAGGCCCGGACGTACTCGAACTCCTGACGGTTCACGATCAACGGGATCATGATCTCGACCTCGGGGGAACCACCGACGGCGAGACGCCGTTCGGCGGCCTCCATCAACGCCCTCACCTGCATCCGGTAGAGGCCGTCCTTGAGGATGCCCAGGCGTACACCGCGGATGCCGAGCATCGGGTTCTGCTCACGCCAGGACCGGGCCGCTTCGAGCAGGTTGCGCTCGTCCTCATCGAGACGGCCGGTGGCCTCGGGCACCAGCATCTCCTCGATATTGGGCAGGAACTCGTGGAGGGGAGGATCGAGCAGGCGTACGGTCACGGGTAGACCGTCCATGGCCCGCAGGATGTCTTCGAAGTCTTCGCGCTGCACCTCGAGCAACTCGGCCAGAGCCGCCTCCTCATCCTCGGGGGCGCTGGCCAGGATCATCCGTTGGACCAGCGGCAACCGCTCGCCCAGGAACATGTGCTCGGTGCGGCACAAACCAATGCCCTCGGCCCCGAACTCGCGGGCCCGGGCGGCATCCTCGGCGGTATCGGCATTGGCCCGCACTCGGAGCCGACCCCCGCGGATCTCGTCGGCCCATGCGAGGATCTGGTCGAACTCCGGGGGTCGGTCGGCGTCGGTCATGGTGAGCTCGCCCAGCACGACCGCCCCGGACGAACCATCGAGCGAGATGGTGTCTCCCTCGTTGACGGTGACCCCACCAGTGGTGAACCCGCTCTCACCGATCTCGAGCTCTTCGGCTCCGACCACCGCAGGCTTACCCCAGCCGCGGGCCACCACTGCGGCGTGTGAGACCAGGCCGCCCCGCGAGGTCAGGATGCCCTCGGCGACCTCCATGCCGTGGACGTCCTCGGGCGAGGTCTCCTGGCGCACCAGAATCACCTGCTCGCCCTCGTTGACGGCGGTGAGACAGTCGTCGGCGGTGAAATAGACCTTGCCCACCGCGGCCCCCGGCGAGGCTCCCAGACCGCGGGTGAGCTCCACCGACTCGTTCGTCTCGAACTGGGGATGAAGGAGTTGGTCGACGTGATCCTCGGTAATGCGGGCCACGGCCTCGGCCGGCTGCAATTTGATGCGGTCGTCCTTGGTCATGGCCACGGCCAGCATGACGGCGGCGGCCCCCGACCGCTTCCCCACCCGGGTCTGGAGCAACCAGAGCTTGCCCTGCTCGATCGTGAACTCGATGTCGAGCATGTCG
This sequence comes from Actinomycetes bacterium, assembly GCA_024225275.1. Lineage (GTDB taxonomy): Bacteria > Actinomycetota > Acidimicrobiia > Acidimicrobiales > JAAEMS01 > JAAEMS01. The sequence continues at coordinate 39,328 of JAAEMS010000333.1, read as the reverse complement.
CGGTAGTGGAACTCGAGGACCTCGAAGTAGCCCAGTAGCTGACGGTGGATGGTAGGGAACAGCTCGGTCATGGAATCGAGGGGCAGGGTGTTGCGGATACCGGCCACGACATCTTCGCCCTGGGCGTTCACCAGGAAGTCGCCGTAGGGCACTGGTTGCCCGTCGGCCGGGTTCCGGGTGAAGGCGACGCCGGTCCCGCTGTTCTCGTCGCGGTTGCCGAAGACCATGGCCTGGACGTTCACCGCGGTACCGAGGTCGTGGGCGATGCGCTCGCGGGTCCGGTAGGCCCGGGCCCGGGCCGAGTTCCACGACCGGAAGACCGCTTCGATGGCGTTTCGCAACTGTTCCTCGGGATCCTGAGGGAACGGGATGCCGGCGTGGTCCTGCACGAGGTTCTTGAAGTGGCGGATGACCATGTCGAGCACATCGGCTGGGACCTCGGCGTCGGACTCGACCATGGCGAAGCGCCGGGCCCCCTCGAAGCGTCGCTCGAACTCGTGGCTGGGTACGCCCATGACCACGTTGGCGTACATCTGGATGAACCGACGGTAGGAGTCGAAGGCGAAGCGATCGTCGTCGGTGGCCCGGGCCAGGGCGCCGACGGTGTCGTCATTGAGACCGAGGTTCAAGACGGTGTCCATCATCCCCGGCATGGAGAACTTCGCCCCCGAACGGACCGACACGAGCAGGGGGTCGTTGAGGTCGCCGAGCCGCTGACCACGCTCGGTCTCGAGCCAGGTCACCATTGACTCGACCTCGCCGGTCAGGGCTTCGGGCCAGCCGCCTTCCATGTAGTCACGGCAGGCGTCGGTGCTGATCGTGAAGCCCGGGGGTACCGGTAGGTCGAGAACCGCCGTCATCTCGGCGAGGTTCGCCCCTTTGCCTCCGAGCAGACCCCTGAGCTCCCGCGGAGCCCGGTCGTGGGAGTGATCGAACGTGTAGGCGAAGCTCACCGAGTCCCCTTTCAGTCAAGATGCTCCCGGAACCAGTCGATGAGACCGGATACCGGGATTCGTACTTGTTCCATCGAGTCCCGTTCGCGGATGGTCACCGCATCGTCGTCGAGACTGTCGAAGTCGACGGTAACGCAGTATGGAGTACCGAGTTCGTCTTGACGGCGATAGCGGCGTCCGATGGCCTGGGTCTGGTCGTAGTCGGTCATCCATCGGGTCTTCAGCTCGTCGAAGATCGACTGGGCCAACGGAGTGAGCGTTTCCTTCTTCGACAGGGGCAGTACCGCGATCTTGTACGGGGCGAGGTCGGGGTGGAGGCGCAACACAACCCGTGTGTCCTCGTTGACCTCCTCCTCGTCGTAGGCCGCCATGAGGAAGGCCATCATCGAACGGGTGGCGCCGGCTGCCGGCTCGATGACGTGGGGCACGTAGCGCTCGTTGCGCTCCTGGTCGAAGTAATCGAGCCGCTCCCCCGAGTGCTGGGCGTGTTGGGTGAGGTCGTAGTCGCCCCGGTTGGCGATGCCCTCGAGCTCACCCCAGCCCCAGGGGAACAGGAATTCAACGTCGCTGGTGCCCGACGAGTAGTGGCTGAGCTCGTCGGCGTCGTGGGGCCGCAGGCGGAGCATCGACTCGGAGATGCCCAGGCCGACATACCAGTTGAGTCGCTCCTGGCACCAGTACCGGTACCACTCTTCGGATTCCTCGGGCGGCACGAAGAACTCGAGCTCCATCTGCTCGAACTCGCGGGTGCGGAACACGAACCCGCCGGGAGTGATCTCGTTGCGGAACGACTTGCCAATCTGGGCGATACCGAACGGCGGCTTCTTGCGGCTGGTGTTCAAGACGTTGGCGAAGTTCACGAACATGCCCTGGGCCGTCTCGGGCCGTAGGTAGACCTCGGCCGCGCTGTCGGCAACTGGTCCGGCATGGGTCTGAAACATCAGGTTGAACTGGCGGGCCTCGGTGAGGGTGCCCTCCTCGCCACAGGTGGGACAGGTGTCGGGGTCGTCGAGATGGTCCTCACGATGACGGGAACCACAGCTGCGACAGTCGACGAGCGGGTCGGTGAAGTTCTGAAGATGACCCGAGGCCTCCCACACCGGCGGCGGCGACAGGATGCTGGCGTCAAGGCCCACCACATCATGGCGGTGCTGCACCATCGTGCGCCACCATGCGTCTTTCACGTTCCGTAGCAGGAGAACACCAATCGGGCCGTAGTCATACGCCGAACGGAAGCCGCCGTAGATCTCGGCGGACTGGAACACGAAGCCTCGACGTTTCGAGAGGTTCACGACCTTGTCGAACAGGTCGGAGTCATTCTGGGGGGAGTCGTCGGACATGGGGCTGAGCGTACAAGCACGGTCGGCATGACACGGCCCTGTTCCATCGGCCACACTGAGTACTGTGACCGCCACACTCGGAAGCCAGGGCGCCGGCTCCGCCGACACCGACACGACGCTCGACGACGCCGCGCCGTCGTCCCCCCCTCGGCTGCTCAGCGACCTCGCCACCCCCACCACCAGTGATCCCGGTTCCTTCACCGAAGGGACCCTGGGCAGACGGGCCTTCGCCCATGTCGCCGACGTGCTCATCGCCCTGATGATCGTGTTCGGTGTCGCCGCCGCTATCGGCCAGAGCGGCGACGCCTCGACCACGACCAAGGGCCAAATCACCAGCGGATCGGCGTACTGCGACCTGATCGTCGAACGTAGCGACGTGGCCCAGTGCCTCTCCCTGGGCAGCCGCGCCGTCGTGTTCAGCGCCACCGACCTCGTGATCATGGCCGTGGCTGCCTTCATCTTCTGGATTCTGGCCATGGTCGTGCTCCAGGGTCACACCGGCTCCACGCCCGGCAAGATGTTCGCCGGGCTCCGAGTCGTCGACCGCGAGGGCAATACTTGTGGTACAGGCCGGGCCCTCACCCGCTCACTGTTGTGGATCGTCGACTCACTACCCGCATTGGTCGTGGGCTGGATCGTTCCTGTAACCGGAATCATCGCGGCCATGACCAACTCCGGATACCGCCGGGTGGGCGACCTCGTCGCCGGAACCTGGGTGGTCCCGGCTGACCTGGTGCCCGAGATCGTGGCCGCAGCCAGTCCCCGGGTGGTCGAACCTACCCATACTCTCCAACGCGCCAAGGCTTCCGAGCCGGCCCCCGAGCCAGCCGTCGCACCCCAACCGACGGTCGAGACGGCACCACCCGCCCAGAGCGAGCCGGCGAACGCGACCGAAGCCACCAAGCCGCTCAGCCTGCTGGCCGGCGACACCTTCGACGAGGAAACCAACTCCCACGCCGCCTTCGAACCCGAGCCCGGTTCGCGACCAGCACCCGAGCCCGAAGACGAAACGCCCGAGCGCGAAACACCGCCCTCCCGACGAGGGGCCATCTCGGTGGTCGGTCAAGAGCCAGAGGACCGGATTGAAGCCGACCCCGTCGCCGCGACCGCCGAGCCCGAGCAGGCGGCAGTGGCCCCCACCCCTACCTATGAGCCCCAGTGGGACGCGGCGCGCAACACCTACATCTGCTGGGAGCCGGTGCGGGGCCAATGGCTCCAGCACGACGTGGCCACCGGCGACTGGCATCCGATCAGCTGATCAGGGACATGGACCGGATGCGCCGCTCGACGTGCTGTTCGAGCGACCGCACCGCCAGGCCCTCGACCTCGCCGGTGGCCGGTGACGTCTTCTCGTTGAGGGCCGCCCCCAGCTGACCGCCCAGTATCCGACCCAGCAGATCGAGGGCCTCGCCCGACACCGGGGTGCCCCGACGACACGAACGGCAGCGTACGCCTCCGTCGGTCACGTCGAAGGCCACCAGGTCGACGGTGGACCCACAGCCCACGCACTCATCGAGCATGGGCTCGAGACCGGTGTGAGCCAGCAGCTTCCAGTAGAAGGCAGCCACGATCAGCCCACTGTCACGTTGGTCGAGAGCCCTCAGCGCTCCGGCCAACATGTCGTGGAGGCGATGATCGGGCTCGCGTTCGAGGGCCAGGTGATCAACCGCCTCGAGCAAGGCCACGGCCCGCGACAACCGGTCGAGGTCATCTCGTAGGTGGGCGAACCGCTCGGCCGTCTCGGCCTGGGTGACGATGTCGAGCTCGCGCCCCTCGTACAACTGAAGGTGCACCGAACTGGTGGGCTCGAGGCGCGCTCCGAACTTGCTGCGAGTCTTGCGAACCCCCTTGGCCACCGCCCGGACCTTGCCGTGGCCCCGGGTCATCAGCACGACGATCCGGTCGGCCTCGCCCAGCTTGTAGGTGCGGAGAACGATCGCCTGGTCGCGGTAGATCGCCATCAGCCGACCACCCTCAGGAGCTCAGGCCACCGAACCGGCGGGTCCGGTTCTGGAACTCGATGACTGCGTCGCGCAGATGCTGGCGACGAAAATCGGGCCACAGGGTGTCGCTGAAGACCAGCTCGCTGTAGGCCATCTCCCACAGCAGGAAGTTGCTGGTACGGAACTCACCCGAGGTGCGGACCATGAGATCGGGTTCGGGCATGTCGGGGTCGTACAGGCGACGGGCGATGGCCTTCTCGGTGACCTTGTTGGGGGCCACCCCGTCGGCCACCAGGGCCTTCACCGCATCGACGATCTCTGCCCTACCTCCGTAGTTGAAGGCGATGGTCAGGGTCATGCGCTTGTTGTCGCGGGTCAGCTCGACCGACTCGTCCATGCACCGCAGCAGCCGCTTCGGGACCCGCCAGTCACGACGACCGATGAACCGGATCCTGACTCCCATGTCGTTGAGCTCATCGCGACGCCGCTCGAGCAAGGACTGGTTGAACCACATGAGAAACTTGACCTCGTCGGCCGGGCGTCGCCAGTTCTCGGTGGAAAAGGCATAAACGGTCAGCCACTGGATGCCCAGTTCGAGGGCCCCCTCGGCGGTGTCGAAGAGCGCTTCTTCACCGGCCGCGTGGCCGTCGGTGCGCTTGAGACCACGCTGCTCTGCCCACCGTCCGTTGCCGTCCATGACGCATGCGACATGGCAGGGAATCCGGTCGGGGTCGAGGCCAGAAAAACTCACGTTCCGAACCTATCGGGTCGGCCCGGCGGCGAGCGGGATCAGACGATGATTCAGCCCAATCCGCCAGTAGTCGTCGTAGGTGCAGGCGCAGTCGTCGTGGTAGGCGCAGGCGCAGTCGTCGTGGTAGGCGCAGCCGTCGTCGTAGTCGTAGGCGCAGTCGTAGTCGTAGTCGTCGTAGGCGCAGTCGTAGTCGTAGTCGTCGTAGGCGCAGTCGTCGTAGTCGTCGTAGGCGCAGTCGTCGTAGTCGTCGTAGGCGCAGTCGTCGTAGTCGTAGATGCAGTCGTCGTAGGCGCAGTCGTCGTAGTCGTAGGCGCCGTCGTCGTAGTCGGGACGGTGGTGGTAGCCCGCTGGGTCGTGGTGGTGATGCGCCCAATGGTGGTTGTGGTCCGCCTGACGCTCGTGGACGTGGTGGACGAGCTGGCGCTGGGCGCGGTGGTGGAGGTGGGCACCCGGCTGGTGGTGGTGATCAAGGCCGGTGCACTGGTGGTGGGGCGGGCCGTGACCAGGGGCGGGGGTTGGGGAGCGGAGGCGGCCGCCCCCCCAACCGTGGAGCTCGAGGAACTGCTCGACGAGCTCGAGGAGCTGCTCGACGACGTCGAATCCGCCGCGATCGTGGATTCGGCCAGAACGCTGGAGGATTCCTGCTCGACCCTGGTTCCCGCCACGGTGGGATCGACGCCGATCGAGGACGAGGGCGCCTGGGCCAGGACGTTGGAGGAAGCCTCGGCTGCCCCCTCGCCGTTTCCACTGAAACCGATGAACAGGGCAACGATGATGCCGGCGGCCACACCGACTCCGGTGATGATGTCGACCCCATGGCGGCGCCACAGGGGCTCGGCCAGCGCGGCAGGAACGAACTGCACCGGGGGGCCCTCGGCAGTGGAGAGCCGCAACTTGACCAGGCCCTCGTCTGTCGCGGGCCCGTGAGCCTCCGGCCAGACGGCACTCTCGGGTCGAGCCGACCCTGGAGAGGAACCGTCCTTGGGCTTGAGGGCGGGCAGTTCCACCCTGAGTGGAACCGACGGACTGGACGCCGGGGCCGGGGCCGGAATGTTCAGATTGATGCTTGGTGGAATCTGGGGGCGCGGCGAAGGAGGAAGGATGTCCCCGTCCGGCTTCTCAGAATTGTTGTCTGTTGTGTCGCCGTCCATTTGCATCCCTGTGACTTGCGGGACCCGCGCCGGCTCCCGTGCTCCGCCTCGGCCCTCAGCCCAGGACCAACCCAAGGCTACCGGACGGCACCATCGTTTGGCCATCGCGGCCGGTTAGGGTGCCCCGATGTCCGAGGCGATCGAAGCCCTGCGGAGGCTCACCGGCGCCCTTCCGGGCGGTGGTGAACGGCGGGTCGAGCAGGAGAACATGGCCGACGCGGTGGCCCAGGGTCTTGCGTCTGAGCGCCACGTCATCGTCGAGGCTGGCACCGGGACCGGCAAGTCGTTGGCCTACCTCGTTCCGGCCCTGTTGGCCGCGAAGCCCACCGTCGTCGCCACCGCCACCAAGGCCCTTCAGGACCAGCTGGCGGGCAAGGATCTGCCCTTTCTCCAGAAGCATGGGGGAGTCGAGTTCACCTGGGCCCTGCTCAAGGGCCGTGCCAACTATGTCTGCCGCCAGAAACTCGACGAGCTGGATGGAGACCACCAGCTCGGACTCGATGGGCTCGAGAGCGTCTCTACCGACCGGCTCGACGAGATCATCGGGTGGAGCGAAGACACCGTCTCCGGCGATCGGGCCGAGCTGCCGTTCGAGCCCGACGTGGCCACCTGGTCGGCGGTGAGTGTGGGTCCCCGGGAGTGCCCGGGGCGCACGAAGTGCCCGGCCGGTGAACGGTGTTTCGCCGAAGCGGCCCGGGCCCAGGCGGCCGGAGCCGATGTCGTGGTGGTCAACACCCACCTGTACGGCCTTCACCTGGCCAGCGGGGGCGCCATCCTGCCCGAGCACGAAGTCCTGATCGTCGACGAGGCCCACCAGTTCGAGGACATCCTGTCAGCCACCACCGGCATCGAGCTCGGGGCGGGGCGAATCCGCGCCCTGGCCCGATCTCTCACCTCGATCATCGCCGACGACTCTCTGCGGGCCGAGCTGGACGCCACCGCCGATGGGCTCGAGGTCGTGTTGGCCCCAGAGGTGGGTCGACGGATCCGGCGCCTCGACGGCGAGCTCGGTATCGCTCTACAGGCCTTACGTGATCGTGTGAACCGGTCGCTCGAGGCCCTCCGCGGCATCGACAGCAAGGTCAGCGACGTCGAGGCCCGCAAGGAACGGGCCCAGCAGGCAGCCACCGGACTGGTGGACGATGTCGACCGCCTCCAGCAACCCTCCGACCACGACGTTCTGTGGATCGAGGGCCCTGACCATCGCCCCAGCCTTCGCTCGGCACCCCTCGAGGTCGCCGATCTCCTGGAGTCCCGCCTCTGGCCCCAGGCAACCGTGGTGCTGACCTCGGCCACCATCCCCCACGGGCTCGGAGGACGACTGGGTCTCACCGACGAAGAGGCCGAGGAGCTCAGGGTCGGCAGCCCGTTCGACTATGAGAACCGGGCCCTCCTCTACTGCCCCGTCGATCTACCCGACCCCACCAACGATGCCCACGGTGAGGCGGTACGTACCGAGCTCGAGCGCTTGATTCTGGCCGCTGAAGGTCGGACTCTGGGCCTCTTCACCAGTTTCCGGGCCATGGACGAAGCCGCCGACCACCTCCGGCCCCGCCTCCCGTGGCCGGTGCTGACCCAGCGTGATCTTCCCAAGGCGGCCCTCATCCAGGCGTTCAGCGCCGACCCTCACACAGTCCTTTTGGCCACCATGGGCTTCTGGCAGGGCGTCGACATCCCGGGCCAGACCCTCTCGTTGGTGACCATTGATCGCATCCCGTTCCCGCGGCCCGACGATCCGCTCCTCCAGGCCCGCCGCGAACACGCCCGGGCCAATGGCTTCCGGGCCGTCGACCTGCCCCGGGCCGCAACCATGCTCGCCCAGGGGGCGGGCCGGCTGATCCGGACCTCCACTGACGAGGGCGTGGTGGCCGTGCTGGACCCCCGTCTTGCTACCCGCAAGGCCTATCGCTGGGAGCTGGTGCGGGCCCTACCCCCCATGCGACGCACCCGCCACCGCGACGAAGTCCTGGAACGCCTCAAGAAGCTGGCGGCATCGGACGCCTAGCCCGCGCCAGATGCGCAGGGGAGCCACCACCCGAATCGTTGCCCTCTGGAGGTCAGGCGCGAGCTGGCGGGATCAAGCTCAGTACCCGAGGCGCTCTATTCGTTCGGGTTTGCGTTGCCAGTTCTTCTCGACCTTGACGAACAGTTCCACGAAGGCGCCCTCGGGGAGTTGCTCACGTACTCGGATACCAACCTCTTTGAGCACCGACCCGCCCTTGCCGATGACCATGCCCTTCTGTGACTCACGCTCGACGAGGATCTCGCAGCGCACACGGGGCCACTCCCACTCGGTGACCTGTACGGCGATGGAGTGGGGTAGTTCGTCGCGGGTGACGGCCAGGAGCTGCTCGCGCACCAACTCGGCCACCCAGAAGGCCTCGGGGATGTCGGTGACCGTGCCCTCGGGGTACCAGCGGGGCCCCTCGGGGAGGCGGTTGGCGATTGCGGCCACCAGCGCGTCGACACCCTCGCCGGTGACCGCTGAGACCGGGAAGTACTCGTCGAAGCCCCATTCGCTGGCCCGGGCCAACTGACCGAACACCGCGTCCTTGCCCATCTGGTCGATCTTGTTGACCACCAGGAGTGAGTTGGGGGGCAACTTGGCCGCCACGAAGTCGTCTCCCCGACCGATGCCCGACTCACCGTCGACCAGGAAGACCACCACGTCCACGCCGGACAGACTCGCGCCGGCGGTCTGGTTCAACCGGGTGCCCAGGGCGCTGCGGGGCTTGTGGATGCCGGGGGTGTCGACGAACACGATCTGGACGCCTGGGCCTTCGAGGATGCCGCGCACCTGGGTGCGGGTGGTCTGGGGCTTGTCGGAGACAATCGTCACCTTGGTGCCCAGGATCTGGTTGAGGAGGGTGGACTTGCCCACATTGGGACGGCCGACGAGGGTGACGAAACCGCTCTTCATCGTGAGCTTCCGGTCTCGTCGACCACCGGAACGGCCGTGATCCGGACCCGGGCGATGCGGCGCCCCTGGACCCGTTCGACGGTGAGGTGGTAGCCGGCGACCTCAACCGTTTCACCCACCACCGGCACATGCCCGAGCTCGGTGACGATCAGCCCGCCCACGGTGTTCCAGTCGCCGCTGGGGAGGTTGGTGGCGAGCAGGTCGTTGACCTCGTCGACGGGGATGCGGGCGTTGACCCGAAGATCGCCGCCAGCCAGCCGCTGGGCCAAGGGCTCCTCGACGTCGAACTCGTCGACGATCTCCCCAACCAGCTCCTCGATGATGTCCTCGAGGGTCACGAGTCCGGCCGTACCGCCATACTCGTCGATGACCAGGGCCAGGTGGAAGGTCTGGGCCTGCATCTCGGGTAGTAGCTCGGCTATGCGCTTGGTCTCGGGTACGAAGTGGGCCGGCCGGAGGAGGTCGAGTACCAGGGTGTCACCGCCGTCGTCTAGCTCGGCTCGCATCAGGTCCTTGGCGAACACCACTCCCCGGAGGTCATCGACGCCCTCACCCGCCACCGGCAGGCGGCTGAATCCGTTGAGGACGGCGACCTCCATGGCGTCGCTGACACGGAACGAGGTGTTGATGGTGACCATGTCAGGGCGGGGAACCATGACCTCGCGGACCGTTGTGTCGCCGAAGTCGAAGACCGATTCGATGAGCTCACGCTCCTCGGCCTCGATGACCTCCTGGGCGGCGGCCTGGCCGGCCAGGGCCAGCAGCTCCTCTTCGGACACCACCGCGATGGTGGGTTCGGATCCCGAGAACAGTCGGCCGGTGAGCCCGTCGAGGGCGGCCGCCGCCCAGCGCAACGGGGCGACACGAGTGATGGCCGCGGCCAAGGGGGCCGAACGCTCCACGGCCCGCTCCGGTCGGGCGAAGGCCCAGCCCCGAGGTAGGGCAACCGCCACCGAGATGACGAGCACTTCGATGGCCATGGCGATCACGAGGCCGCCGGTGCCCCAGCGTCGGTCGGCGTACACGGCCGGCAGACCCACGAGCACGACCTGGGCAACCGCACCCACCAGCACGATGACGGGAAGGAGCCGCTCGCGGGCATCGAGCATCCGGGTCAGCACCGCGACCCGCTCGGGGTCGTCGACCGCCTCGGCCCGGGCCCGGCCCAGCCGGATGAGGCCGGTCTCGGCCAGAGCGGCCAGGATGACCACGACCAGGGCGAGGAGTATCCCGAGGACGGCCAGGGTGGTGCTCATGGGAGGTGGGATCGTCCGAGATGGTGGCGTTCGCGCTCCTGCATGACCCGTTTCTCCTCGGGTTCGGCGTGATCATGACCCACCACGTGGAGGACACCGTGCACGACCAGCAGGGCCAGCTCGTCGTCGAGCTCAGCGTCGCGCCCGTCGGCATTGAGGCGGGCCACGGCTGGGCAAACGACCACGTCGCCCAGCAGCTCGGCATCGGGCTCGTCGTCAAGGGGGAAGGCCAGCACGTCGGTGGGCTGGTCGTAGCCCATGTGTTCGGCGTTGAGGGCGGTCATGGCCTGCTCGTCCACGAAGGTCAGGCCCAGCTCGCCCCCGTAACCCTCGTCAGCGAGAACGTCCCTGGCCAGTGCCGACCACCGGTCGAGGTCGAGGGCTTCGGTGTCCTGTTCGTCGCGGCCGATGATCACCGCCTCCGCCCGGGCACGGGCGGTCACGACGATTCGACCTCGTCGTAGCGGGCGTAGGCGTCGACGATGCTCTGAACGATGCGATGACGGACGACGTCACGGCTACCGAGGCGGACGAAAGAAATCCCATCGATGTCGCCCAGGATCCCCTCGAGTCGCTCGAGTCCCGATCGTCCACCCGGTACATCGACCTGGGTGGTGTCGCCGGTGACGACGGCCCGCGACCCGAACCCGATACGGGTCAGGAACATCTTCATCTGTTCGGGAGTGGTGTTCTGGGCCTCGTCGAGGATGATGAAGCTGCCGTTCAGGGTGCGGCCCCGCATGAAGGCGAGAGGGGCAACCTCGATGACGCCGCGTTCGATCAGGCGCTGCACCGCCTCGCCGTCGACGAGATCGTGGAGGGCGTCGTAGAGGGGACGCAGGTAGGGGTCGACCTTGGCCATCAGGTCCCCCGGGAGGAAACCGAGGCTCTCGCCGGCCTCGACCGCGGGCCGGGTGAGGATGATGCGCTGCACCTCCTTTTGCTGCAAGGCCGCCACTGCGGTGGCCACCGCCAACCAGCTCTTGCCGGTACCGGCCGGCCCGATGCCAAAGGTGATGACGTTCTCGGCGATGGCGTCGATGTAGGCCTTCTGTCCGGCCGACTTGGGCCGGATCGAGCGGCCGCGGGACGAGCGGAGGATCTCGGTGGTGAGGACTTCAGAGGGTCGCTCGTCAGCCAGGACCATGTCGACGGCGCGGGTCACGACCGCCTGGTCAAGCCGCTGGCCCCGTTCGAGCAGAACCACGAGCTCCTCGAACACCCGGCCCACGGCTTCAGTGGCGGCGTCGGGTCCTTCGATCGTGATCTCGTTGCCGCGTACATGAATGGCGACGGTGGGGAAGGTGTCCTCGACGAGGCGCAGCAGCCCGTCACGCTCACCCAGCAGACCGGTCATGAGGTGGTTGCCGGGAACGTTGATTCTGACTCGTGTCGCCTCCATCTGTGCCATCGAGCGTACCGGCCCTGGCTGGGTGCTGTCTCCCAGAATGTCGAGAAAGTGTAGTTGGCCGTATTTAGTAGTAGTTTGACTCGCATGTTCGAAGGAGAAGGCCTGCACGCCGAGGTCGTCCTGGCCGACGACGGGCCCCGCCAACGCTGGACCGGCCACGGGCCCACCTCCCGCGACCAACTGGCCCGCCTGGTCGAACGCCTCGACCGGCTGGCCGGACTGGCCGTACCAGTGGTAGTGGCCACCCATGTCGGTGAACCCTCGGTGGTAGATCTCAGCTGGTCGGGTCCCACCACTCTCGCCAGCATGGCCGTGGCCGAGCCGGCCCGGGCCCGGGAGCTCCTGGCGACGGTGGCCGGCATCGTCCAGGCCGCCCACCGTCGGGGCGTGGGGCACGGGCGGATCGAGCCCGCCTCGATTTCCATCGAGCCCGGAGGCCGGCCGGTGCTCACCGGCTTCGACCCTGACTTCGACCTCACCGAGGAGGGCGCTGACGCCGATGCCGATGCCATCTCCCGACTAGCCAACGAACTCCTGACCGCACTCCCCCGCGTTGGGTTTCGCCGTGTGGATCGCGAGGCGATTGCCGCACTCCGGGCGGTGGCCGAACCCCGACCCCACACCATCGCCGAGCTGGTGACCCTGACCGAATCCACCGGCCGGTCAAGCGGCCACCGGTCACCTCGCCGGGCGCCACCACCTGGCTCCCCCGGGCTCGCCGCGGCCGTCGTGGTCGTGGTGGGCGCGGCTCTGGCCGCAGTCACCCTCACACGGAGTCCGCCCGAGCCCGTCGCCACTCCTCCCACGACATCGACCAACACCACGGGGCGCCCGGCGCCACCCCCGACCGCGGTCAACCGGTGCCCGGCCATCGACGGGCCGGGGGCCGATATCGATGGCGACGGATGCCTCGAGTCGGTCACGGTCGACGGCACCCTGGTCAGCAGCGGGGCCGCGAGCTGGCAGGTGGGGACCGACGGCGACCAGATCGTGGTGGGCGATTGGGACTGCGACGGCAAGGCCACACCCGCGGTCCTCAGGCCCGCCACCGGCGCGGTGTTCGTGTTCAGCTCGTGGGCCGATCGCACTCCGGTGAGCGTGGCCCCCTCGGAGCTCAGCCCCGGTCTGGCCGAACTATGGGTGGATGACCCCGATGGGGATGGGTGCCACCGCCTGCTGGGGGTGGATGCCTACGGCGCCCGGTGGGAGATCGGGGGCTGACCGGCTCAGCCGGCGACCAGACCGAGGTCGACGAGACGGCTGGGCGCGCCCTCGAGCGACGAACCGAGGATGCAAGCGATGGCCTGGAGGTCATCGCGGCGAATGGTGAGTACCCGGCCGTTGAAGTCCTGGCGCTGCACCTGAATCATCTCGACGTAGCGGGCCAGCATGTCGGATTCGGCGCCGGACATCTGGTGGAGCCGGCTGAGGTCGATGCTGACCGAGTGGTTGGCCTCGAACCGTCGGTCGGTGAGGTCGATGGTCGCGTCGGCTTCTCCCTCGTCGCGGGGCAGGAGCTGATCGACCGGTACCGCGTAGAAGCGGGCCAGCCGCTGGAGGCGGGGCACCGAGATGGCGCGCTCGCCCCTCTCGTAGGCACCCAGTACCGATGCCTTGAACTCCTGATCCGAAGCTGCTTCGACGTCCTGAAGGCTCAGACGCTTCTGGCGTCTGATCGACCTCAGCCGTTCTCCCACTCGGCGGCCATACTTGATGGCTGCCGCGTCCTTTGGTTCGTCGCCCATTGCTTGGTCTCCACTCCAGCGGCAGGACCAGCCCAAAAGCTGATCCACCCGCACCCGTTGTCCGATGGACCCTATTCGGTCAGAGCGTGGTCCTTCAACCACGGACCGAAGTCATCTTCCGATACAGCAACAAGCATCTGCCGATAGAGGCCTCGGAATTGACGCGAATTCGTCACCGATCCGACGCCAATCAACACCCTGGGCGTCAGCCACCGACCAGTCGACCGCGGAGCGCAACAGCCAGCGTCGCGGCCGCCAACGCGGCTGTTTCGGCCCTCAGAACCTGTTCTCCGAGCACGATGGTGGCGGCGGCGACATCGAGCTCGGTGGGCGACCAGCCCCCTTCCGGGCCGATGAGGATCGTCTGATCGTCGCGGGTTGGGGCACGCCCGCTGCGGTCAGCGGCGACGGCTCCGGCACGACCCATGACATCGACGGCACGTCCCACCAGCTCCAGCTCAGGGAGCCAGACGCGACGGCTCTGCATCGATGCCTCACGGGTGACCTTGGTGAGCCGCTCGAGCTGCTTCTCGCCCCGATCCCCCGCCCACTTCACGACCGAGCGGTCGCTCTGCAGTACCCAGATCCGGTCGACCCCGAGCTCGGTCAGACGCCGCGCCGTCCACTCGGGCCGATCCCCCTTCACCGGGGTGAAGCCGATGGTGACGGGTTCGATCGGTTCCTCGACGGTATGGATGGGGCCGGAGGGCTCGGGGAGCTCGGCGAACCGGGCAGTCCGCCATCGGCCTCGGCCGTCGCTGACGGTGAGCGGATCGCCGGGCCGCAGCCTCAGGGCCCGGGCCAGATGGTGGTGGTCCTCGCCGGCCAGCTCGGGGGTCTCGAGGTCAGCGACGAAGGCGTGGGGCCCATCATGGCCGGTGGGTCCGCCCGTGCGAGGGTCCACTCCCGGCTCGTCGGGCAGGCTCATGGGGTTTGCCCTCAGCGAAAGGCCGAGCGAATACGGGACAAGAACCCGTCGTCGGCGGGTGCCACTTCCTCCTGGCGTAGCTCGGCCAACCGACGGAGAAGCTCCTCCTCCTCGGTCGATAATGCCGCCGGCGTGGCCACCTCGGCGTGTAGGAGCAGGTCACCGCGGCCCCGACCCTCGAGCTGGGGCACACCGCGGCCCCGCAGGCGGAACACCCGCCCACTCTGGGTGCCCTTGGGGATCACCAGATCCTCGGTGCCGTCGAGGGTCTCGAACTCGATATGGGCCCCCAGAGACGCCTGGGTCATGGGGAGCTCGAGCCGGTGGTGGAGGTCATACCCCTCGCGGGTGAACCGCTCGTGGGGCCGGACCCGGATCTGAACGTAGAGGTCGCCGGCTGGACCGCTGCGGGGACCCACCGCACCCCGACCGCTCAGCCGCAGCGTCGAGCCGGAGTCGACGCCGGGCGGAATGTCCACGGTGTAGTCGCGTTCGACGATCTCGCGACCCTCGCCGCCGCACACCTTGCACGGGTTGGCTATGAGCTCTCCGTCGCCGTTGCAGCGACCACAGGGCCCCGCCGTGACCATCTGACCGAGAATCGACTGGCGAACTCGACGGACCTGGCCCGCGCCGCTGCACTCGGGACAGGTGGTGGCCGAGGTGCCCGGCTCCGCGCCGGTGGCCTCGCAGGCGTCACACGACACGGCGGTGCGAACGACCACCGTGTGCTTGATTCCGAACACCGCTTCCTCGAAGTCCAGCTCGGCCGCCACCTCGAGGTCGACACCTCGGGACGAGCCCCGAGAACCGTCGCCCCCGGCGGCCCCACCGCCGAAGAACGCTTCGAAGATGTCGCCCAGGCCGGCTCCAGCACCGCCGAACGGGCCACCGAATCCCGCGGCGCCCGGATCGTCGGTCCCGAAGCGGTCGTAACGATTGCGACGGTCCGCGTCACTCAGCGTCTCGTAGGCCCGAGCCACTTGCTTGAAGCGGGCCTCGGCGTTGGAATCGTCAGGGTTGGCGTCGGGGTGGAGCTCGCGGGCCCGACGCCGATAGGCCCGCTTGATGTCTTCGGCCGACGCGTCACGCTCGACCCCCAACAATCCGTAATAGTCGTCGGCCACCTGGTCAGCCTTCACTCAGTCGTTTGCCCAGGCTGTTGCTGACGACGGCGACCGCGGCCAGCGCCTGGGGATAGTCCATTCGGGTGGGCCCCAGCACCGCGATCGATCCGGCGCGTTGGCCCTCGACATCGTAAGGGGCAACTACCACGGAAGCCTCGGCCAACGGCTCCATTCGGGTCTCGGATCCGATGGCCACCTGGAGGCCGCGATCCATGACATCGCGGATCAAGCTGACGACGACCAGCTGCTGTTCGAGCAGCTCGAGAACATTGCGGACTGTATCGATGGCCTCGAACGACGAGGCCGCGTTCGAGGTGCCACCCACGAACACGTCGGCCTCGCTGGACTCCGGCGTGCGCAGGGCGTCGAAAGCGACCCGCACGACTCCGGTGATCTCGACCGGTGCGCCGTCGGCCGGTTCGGTGGGCAGCTGGCGACGCGAGCGACCCAGCAGGGCCGCGCTGAGGGCCGTGCTTGCATCGGCCAACTGGTCGTCGGTGAGCTCGTCGGGCAACTCGATGGTGTGCTTCTCGACGGCGCCGTTCGACAGGACGAGCACCACGAGCGCCGTATGGGGAGCCAGCCCCACCAGCTGGACCGACCGGACGGTGGCCACGTCGTGGGCCAGACCCACGACCACGGCGGTGTGGGCGGTGATGTCGGACAGGAGCTGGCTGGTGTCGTGGAGCATCAGCTCGAGCTCGCCGTGGGTGTGGTCGAAGAAGTCACGCACCCGACGGGCCGGCGCCCCCTTCAGCCGGGCCGCCTCCTCCTGAAGGGTGTCGACGAAGAACCGATATCCCCGTTCGGTGGGGATGCGTCCGGCCGAGGTGTGGGGCTGGATGATGTAGCCCTCGTTCTCGAGCTGGGCCATCTCGTTGCGGACAGTGGCCGACGAGACCGTGACCTCCGAAGTGCCGACCACCGCGGATGAGCCCACCGGCTGAGCGGTCTCGATGTAGGTCTCGACGATGGCGCGCAAGATGGCGGCCTTGCGGTCATCAAGCTCGTCGGGGGTCGGATTGGCCACGTAGAGAGTGTAACGATCACTCAATCAAGCTTGAGCGCCGAGATGAACGCGTCGGGCGGGATCTCCACGGCCCCGATGTTCTTCATGCGCTTCTTGCCCTGCTTCTGCTTCTCGAGCAGCTTGCGCTTTCGGCTGATATCGCCTCCGTAGAGTTTGGCGGTGACGTCCTTGCGGAAGGCCTTCACGGTCTGGCGGGCGATGATCTTGCCCCCGATGGCCGCCTGGATCGGCACGTCGAACTGCTGGCGGGGAATGATCTCGCGCAGCTTGTCGGTCATCGTCTTGCCGTACTCATAGGAGTTGTCGCGGTGGACGATGGTGCTGAACGCATCGACGGGTTCGCCGTGCAGGAGGATGTCGACCCGTACCAGGTCAGCGGGCTCGTGGCCCTCAGGCTCGTAGTCGAGGCTGGCGTAGCCTTGGGTGCGGCTCTTGAGGGCGTCGAAGAAGTCGATGACGACCTCGCCCAGGGGCAGGTGGTAGACGAGCTCGACCCGCTCGGGGCTCAGGTACTCCATCTTGTCCATGACGCCCCGACGCGACTGGCAGAGGTCCATCAGGGTGCCGGTGTATTCGCTGGGGCTGATGATGGTGGCCCGGAGCATGGGTTCGGCCACCGTGGAGTAGTCGCCCGGTGAGGGCAGCTCGCTGGGGTTGTCGATGACCAGCTCGTCGCCGTCGTTGAGCGTGACCTGGTACTCGACCGACGGGGCGGTGGCGATGAGCGAGAGGTCGAACTCGCGCTCGAGACGCTCGCGGATGATCTCCATGTGCAACAAGCCCAGGAACCCGCAACGGAAACCGAAGCCCAGGGCACCCGATGACTCTGGGGCGTAGGTGAAGCTCGAGTCGTCGAGCCGGAGCTTCTCGAGGGCCTCGCGGAAGTCCTCGAAGTCGTCGCCCTCGACCGGGAACAAGCCGCAGAACACCATGGGCTTGGGTTCGCGGTAGCCGGCGAGCACATCGGTGGCCTGGCGGTCGGCCTCGGTGACGGTCTCACCCGAGCGGGCCTCGCCCACGTCCTTGATGCCGGCCATGAGGTACCCAACCTCGCCCGCACCCATCACCTTGACAGGCTCATTGTCGGGGGTGCGGAACCCGATCTCATCAGCGATGTGAGTGGCCCCCGCCTGCATGAACTGGAGCTTCGAGCCGCTATGGAGCTCGCCGTTCACGACCCGGATGCTCGACACCACGCCCCGGTACTGATCGAAGTGGGAGTCAAAGACGAGGGCCTGGAGGGGGGCGTCGGCGTCACCCACGGGAGGCGGGATGCGGTCGACCACTGCATCGAGCAGCTCGGGTACCCCCTCGCCCGTCTTGGCGCTGATCCGCAACACGTCCTCGGCCGCGATGCCGAGCACCCTCTCGATCTCTTCGGCGTAGAGGTCGGGCTCGGCCGCGGGTAGATCGATCTTGTTGAGGGCAGCGACAATCTCGAGATCGTTCTCGAGGGCGAGATAACAATTGGCCAGGGTCTGGGCCTCGATGCCCTGGGCGGCATCGACGAGCAGGATCACTCCTTCGCAGGCGGCCAGCGATCGCGAGACCTCGTAGCCGAAGTCGACGTGACCGGGAGTGTCGATCAGGTTGATGACCGAGTCGCCGTGCTCGAGTCGGACGCTCTGGAGCTTGATCGTGATACCGCGCTCACGCTCGATATCCATGCTGTCGAGGTACTGCTCGCGCATCATGCGAGGGTCCACGGCACCGCACGCCTCGAGCATGCGGTCGGCGAGGGTCGACTTGCCGTGGTCGATGTGGGCGATGATCGAAGTGTTGCGGATGCGCGAGAGGTCCATGCCATCTTCGACGATACCGACGGGAGGTGGGAACGAGGCCGGAGCGGGCTAACCTCGATGAGTCGAATCGCCACCAATGCAGACGGGGTTCCCGTGGCCAACATCAAGAGCCAGATCAAGCGCAACCGCCAGAACGAGAAGCGTCGCGTGCGCAACAAGGGTGTCCGCTCTGAGCTGCGGACCCGCATCAAGTCCGCCGAAGCTGCCGCCGGCACCGATGACGAGGTCGAGACCATGCGTGAGGCCATGAAGCGCATCGACAAGGCCGCCACCAAGGGCGTCATGCACAAGAACGCCGCCAGCCGCCAGAAGTCCCGCCTGGCCAAGCGCATCGCCCGCACCACCAGCTGATTTCGCCTCCGGGCGACCGGCTCACCCCGCCTTAGGGCGGGGTTTTGCCGTTTTCGGGGACAGGGCGGTCAGGCGGGCCACCAGGATTTCCATGACCGTGCGGTCGGGCACTCCCCCGCCCCGAAGACCCAGGTCGGCCTCAGCCAGCAGTTGGGTGGCGCGGGCCAGCCGATCGTGACCCCACCGGCGCGAACCCTCGAGAGCCTTCTTGGCCGGGAACGTCGAGCCCTTCAGCCCCAGCAGCTCGGCAGCCTCTGTGTCGGACCGGACGCCCGAACCTTCGAGGCGCAGCATTCGGCCGATGTGGCCGTGCAGCACGGCCATGATCTGAAGAGCGTGGCGCTCGCCGGCCTCGGACATGCGGGCCAACTTGTCCAGGGCCAGGGCAATATCGCCGGCCTCGATCGCATCGGTGAGCTCCCAGGGCGGGACATCGGCGGCCGAGCCCAGATACGGCTCAACGTCGGCAGCCCCCAGCGTGGCCCCCTCACCGTGGGCCCCCACCAGGGTCTCGAGGAGGGATTCGAGCCGACCAAGATCGTCGCCGAGCTGATCGGCGATGGCAGCCCGGGCCGAGGAGTCCAGACCCACCGGGGCCCGTCGGAGGCCGTCCTCCAGTGCGATCTTGCGGCCCTTCCCCTTCGGGGAGGTGTCGACCTCCTGGCCACCCGCCTTCTTGACCGCCTCCTTGAGGGCCTTCGGGACGCTGGCGATACGACCCTGCGGGTCGGACTGCGGCTTCTCCCACACCAAGACGACGGTGGTGGTGGGAAGCGGGTCGCCCAGCCAGTCGACCAGGGGTTTGACCGAATCACCGGTGGAGAACTTGCCTGAATGGCGGGCCACGATCACCCGCTGATCGGTGAGAAACGGTGGTGTGTGGGCGGCCCGAGCAATCGCCTCGGTAGTCCACTCGTCTTCGATCTGATGGTCTACCTCGGTGAGCTCCTCGACTATGAGGCTGCGGTCGCCGCCGCCCACCAGGTCGCCGACCAGCTTGCCCACCGCCTGGCTGATCAGGGTGGGGTCGTCGCCCTTGAGGAGATGGATGGGTGCCACGGACCGAACCTACTCGGGTGAGCCGTCAGGGCCGAAGGGCGCCACGGCCACCAACTGAGCCTGGTCGCCGAGCCGCTCGGCCAGTTCGTCGAGAAAGACCTGATGCTGGGGCCCGACCTGGTTGACCATGACGGCGAACCGGGCGTTGGCCGGGCAGTTCTTGCGTGATCCGGTGTCGGCCAGCAGGACCCCGACAAGCCGAGCGGGGTTGAGCAGGTCCGCGGTCGAGCAGCCAGCCAACGCGACCACCCGGTCGGGTCGTTGGCACTGCTCAGCGATGGGGCGACCAAGGGCCCCAGCCCCGACACAGGCCACCAGGGTCGTGGTGTGCGAGGGCACCACCGGCTCGTACCGGCGCGGGGCCTTGAACGGCATTCGCCGCGACCCGTCGGCCTCGACGATCACATGATCGGCGGCCTCGAACCAGTCATTGCAGACCTCCGGCTCGACGCCGACTGCCTTGTAGCCGGCGTCTTCCTTCCAGGCCAGGACGGAGCCGAGCCGGGCCAGGGCCGACTCGAGCTCGGGGATCGACGGCGAGAAGAGAGGCTCGTGGCCTCCGGTTCGGTCGCGGCCCATCTTGGTGGTCGTGGTGAGGACCACGGTGGGGCCCAACTGCTGACCGAGAGCGAACAGAGCCGTGGTCTTGCCCCCCCCTCCGACCAGCGAAACCAGTTCGTGGGAGCCGAGCTCCAGGGCGTCCGCCAGGTCATCGATCGCCACCGGTTCAACCATCGGGTCCGATCCTACGGACCTCAACGTCGAGCGAGCCATCCGGCCCCGGGACGATCTCGACCTCGAGACCTCCCACCACCAGTTCGACCGGCTCGTCGATCAGCCACGACTGGGACGCTCCGCTCCCCCGCGGTGCTACGACCAGCCTCACCTCCCGGCTGTCACGGAGGACAGACAGGGCTTCGAGCGCCGACCGACCCCCACGGCGCAGTACCAGCAGGTCGGCGTCACCCACTCCCGCGTTGCGGAGCTCCTCGAGCAAGCGACCCGTCGAACCGATTCCTCCCGGGTCGACGACGAGGACCACGCCACCGTCGCGGTGCACGGTGACCCCCGATCCCACCTCATGGACCGGCGGGGTCGAGTTGCCGATCCCGATGACGACGACGCACGTCACCAGCCCACCGACCACCAAGGCCCGCGGCCACACGACAACCGCCGCGCTGACGGTGGCGACCACGGGTACGTGCCACCAGCGGAGTTGGGCCGTGGACAGCCCTCCCACGACCTCCGCCACCCCCAGCAGCCAGTCGACGGCCAGCCCGGTGGGGAGATGAATGAGGTCAGCCATCCCCCCACCGACGACGCCAGCGACCAGGCCGGCCGTGAGACCCCACACCATCACCGGTCCGGCCACGGGGACGGCCGCGATGTTGGCGGGCAGCGATGCCAGGGGCAGGCCACCGAACACCGCGAGCTGGATGGGTAGGACCCCAACCTGGGCGGCCACCGTCACCCCGCCGGCCTCGGCGAACCATCGCGGTCCGGGTATCCGGGCCACGATCGGGCCGGCCAGCGCAAGGATGCCCACCGAAGCAGCCACCGAGAGCTGGAAGCCGACATTGCGGATCAGGAGTGGGTCGATGAGGACCAGGCCGATGAAGGCCAACGCCAGCAACCGTGGGGATGACACGCTGCGGCCGCTGTGGTGTCCGATGAGGGCCAGTCCAGCCATGGTCGTGGCCCGCAGTACCGACGGTTCGTAGCGCGTCACGAGGGCAAAGAAGGCCAGGACTACCATCAGGCCCACCAGCCGGGCCGGGCGGGGCCACACCGCCACCACCGGTGCGGCCAGAGCCAACACGAACAGCACGTTGGATCCGGAGACCGCCAGGAGATGGGTCAGGCCGGCGGCCCGGAAGCGGTCGGCGGTCACCGGATCCTGGCCCCGGTCATCGCCGTAGATCAGCCCGGTGACCAGGGCCGCCCGATCACGGTCGAACGATCCGAGTCCAGACGCGATGGTGCGGCGAAGCCCATTGGCCAACCGGCTGGGGAGCGACCCGGGCCCCACCCGGTCGGCCACCGTCACCGACACGCTGCCCCGGATGTGGCGGACCTCGAGCCAGGCCTTCGCCGCATCGCGGGGCCGAACGGCACCTTCGATCCGGATCTGCTCACCCGCCAGCCGACCGGCGACGGTCCGGGCCGCCTGGCCCCGGAACCAGGCTTCGAGCCGGGCCCCGTCGTGGCTGACGTCGGCCCTCAGTGCCGGGCCGAACCATTCAGGGTCTGACACCAGGGTGACCACCGCGTCGAGATGGCCCGCCGCGACCGGGCTGAGCCCGTCGTCGGCCCGGGCGGCCATGGTCGACCCGACGAGGGCCAGGGCCACCAGCAGGAGCCAGCGCCACCGGGCCCGAACCGCGACCACGGTGGTGAGCCCCGGCCACCACAACGAGAGGTCGTGAGGGAGGAGGAGGGCGGCGACGGTGACCACTGCGCCCGCCAGCACCCACCGGTCGGCCGGGGCGAAGGGTTCGGCCGGCTGACGGAGAGGAACCGGCTCAGCCAACGGTGACCTCTTCACGCAGGCGTTCGAGCTTGGCTGGCCCAATGCCGCTGACTGCCAGGAGGTCGTCGACCCGGGCGAAGGGGCCGGAGCGGTCGCGGTGATCCACGATGGCCGCGGCCAGTGCCGGGCCGATGCCGGTGAGCGTTTCGAGCTCGGCGGCTCCGGCCCGGTTGAGATCGACGAGGCCACCGCCGGTACCGGCAGCGCCCGCGGGCTCGATCACCGCGGTGGCCACCTCGCCGATCAGGGGCAGGTAGTAGTGGGTGCCGTCAACCAGCGGGGCCGCCAGGTTGACCCGGTCGAGGTCGGCCTCGGGTAGGGGTCCACCGGCCGACGAGACGGCGTCAGACAGGCGGGCTCCTCCTTCCAACCGGATGACCCCAGGCCGCTGTACGGCTCCGGCGACGTGGACTACCACCCTGGGGGTCGTGGTGGTTGAAGTGGTGACCGGGGCCGCCATGGGGATGCTCACCTCGACAGGAGTGGGGGTTGGGCGCAGGAGGACCGCCGCGCCCACGGCCGCCGCCACCAGGGCGACCATGGCCAGAGGGGCCCAGCGGGGAAGGCGGCTCCTCAGGTCGTCGAGCAGATCCCCCACCGGCGACACAGGTCCCTCGGATGGGACCGGTTCATCAGACAGCGCCACAAAACACCTCCCGTTCCGGACCATGCAAAGCGGCGGTGAGCCGCGAGAGATTCCGGCGGTCAGCCCTCAGGCTGCGAAGACAAAGCGGCGGTGAGCCGCGAGAGATTCCGGCGGTCAGCCCTCAGGCTGCGAAGGATCAGTACAGAGCGGCGGTGAGCTTGCGGCGGAAGACACCGGTGCGGGGGTCTTCGGGGCCGAGGACCTCGAGAAGGTCGACGAACTCTCGGCGGGCCTCATCGTCACCCTTCACCACAGCGAGGATGGCTTCGAGGCGGGCTTCGATGTCATCGGCGGGGGTGGACTCACCGGTGCGGGCCAGCGCCTTGAGGTGGCGGGCCTCGGGGGTGTCGGGGATGGTCTCGAGGATCTCGAGCGCCGCCTCGTTGTTGCCGGCGTCGAGGAAGAGCAGCGCCAACGCCTGGGTGGCCGCCTCGTGACCGGGCTCGAGCTCGAGGGCCCGACCCAACGACACCTCGTCGCCGGCTTCGACCAGGAGGTCGACTTCGCTGGGCTCGGAGCCGTCGAGGAGCTTGTCGACGAACTCCTTGACCGCGGGCTCGCCCTGGGCGCCGACGAACCCGTCCACCACCTGGCGGTCTTTCACCGCGTACACGGCGGGAATGGACTGAACCTGAAAGGCCTGCGCGGCACCCGGATTCTCGTCGATGTTGATCTTCACCAGTTCGGCCTGGCCGTTGGTCTCGGCCACGACCTTCTCGATGATGGGGCCGAGCTGCTTGCACGGACCACACCAAGGGGCCCAGAGATCTACGACGATCACAGCCTGTTCGCTGCGGGCCAGTACGTCGGTCTCGAACGAAGCATCGGTGGCGTCGATCATGACCTCGAAGCTAGTCAGCCCCTGGCCATTCTCCACCCGTCGGACGGCCGGGCTAGGTTGAGGGTCATGAAGGTTGACGGAGGACTCTCACTCGCACAAAGCCTCAACGGCGCCGCTCAGGCCGCCAAGGAGGCCGAGGCCGCTGGCTACGACGGGATCTGGACGGCTGAGACCAGCCACGACCCTTTCCTGCCCCATGTGCTCGCGGCCGAACACACCGAATCGGTGGAGATCGGCACCAGTATCGCCGTCGCGTTCGCGCGCAACCCGATGCTGCTGGCCAACATCGGCTACGACCTCCAGGACTACTCGAAGGGTCGGTTCATTCTGGGCCTCGGCTCCCAGATCAAGCCCCACATCACGAAGCGCTTCTCGATGGAGTGGTCGAAGCCGGCCGCCCGGATGCGCGAGATGGTGCAGGCCATCCACGCCATCTGGGATTCCTGGGATCAGGGCGAGCGGCTCAACTTCCGGGGCGATTTCTACACCCACACCCTGATGACCCCGTTCTTCGATCCTGGTCCGGCCAGCCACGGCCGCCCCAAGGTCTTCCTCGCTGGCGTGGGTGAGCTCATGACCCAGGTGGCCGGTGAGGTCTGCGACGGCTTCATCTGTCACGGTTTCACCACCGAGCGCTACCTGCGCGAGGTCACCATCCCCGCCCTCGACAAGGGCCGGGCCAAGGCCGGCAAGAAGCCGCTGGCCCAGTCCGATGACTTCGAGATCGTGGGGCCGTCCTTCGTGGTGACCGGGGCCGACGACGACGAACTGGCCAAGGCGGCCATGAGCACCAAGCAGCAGATCTCCTTCTACGGCTCGACCCCCGCCTACCGGCCGGTGCTCGACCTCCACGGCTGGGGTGGGCTCCAGGACGAGCTCAACGTGATGTCGAAACAGGGCAAGTGGGAAGAAATGGCCAAAGTCGTCGACGACGAGATCCTGAACACATTCGCGGTGGTGTCCGAGCCCGAGGGCATCGCCCCCGAGCTGAACTCTCGCTACGGCGACGTGATCCAGCGCATCAGCTTCTACGCCCCCTACAAGACCGACCCGGGCCGCTGGCGCCCCATCATGGAAGCCATCAAGGCCGCCTAGCCCCGCCTAGCGCCGGGGCACCCGGCCCCTCTTTGCTCTCGGGCCTAGCTGAGCCGTTCGAGTTCTTCGCCGAGGTAGCGGTCCTTGCAGAGCGACCGCTGGAGCTTGCCCGACGAGGTCTTGGGCAGGGTTCCGGTGGGCACCAGGACCACATCCTTGGCCGGCAGGCCCACGGCCCGCACCACCCGGTCGGCCACCTCACTGCGCACGGCTTCTGGTTCTGAGTCCTTGGCCTCGGCCACAACCACCACCGACTGTTTCCCCTGGCGACCGTCGATGCCAAAGGCGATGACGTTGCCGGGGCGGATGCCGTCGACCTCACCGACGACCCGCTCGATGTCCTGCGGGTAGACGTTGCGACCGCCGACGATGATGACGTCCTTGATCCGACCACACATGACCATGTCGCCGTCGACGATGTAGGCGAGGTCGCCAGTTCGGAACCAGTCATCGCGGAAGGACTCGGCGTTGGCGTCGTCGCGCTTGTAGTAGCCGGGGGTCACCGAGGTGCCCCGGACCTCGAGCTCGCCAACCTCACGCTCGGCGAGCTGGTGACCGGTGGCCGGATCGACGATGCGGATCTCGAGCCCAGGTACCGGCTTGCCGAGTTTCACCAGGCGACGGGCTGACGGGTCGTCTGCGTCAACCGGGGCGGCAAGGTGCTCGCGCTCGAGCAGGGGACCATTGACGGTGTCGGTGCGAAGGCCGGCGCCCGGCTCGGGGAAGGTACCGGCGATGGTGGTCTCAGCCATGCCGAAAGCCGGGAACACGGCCCCAGGCTCGAGACCGTGACGTTCGCCGGCCTCGATGAAGGACTCGACCGTGTTGGGGTCTACCGGCTCAGCACCGTTGAGGGCGACCCGTAGGGCCGACAGGTCGAGCTGATCGTTGCGCCGGAGGGCACGGGTGGCCAACACCCACGAGAAGTTCGGCCCCGCGGTGGCCGTGCCCCCGTACTCGGAGATCCACTGCATCCACCGGGCCGGCTTGGCCAGGAAGTCCTGGGGAGCACCGAGCACGAGGGGGGTCCCCGTGGTGAGGGGCAGGATGCAGAATCCAACCAGGCCCATGTCATGGTAGAGGGGGAGCCATGAGACCATGACGTCGTCGGCGGCGTCGAGGTTGGTGGTTTCGGCGATGGCGTCGAGATTCGCGGTGACCGTCCGGTTCGGGAGCATGACCCCCTTCGGTTCGCTGGTGGAGCCACTGGTGAACTGGAGGAAAGCCAGGGAGTCGGGGTCGTATTCGGGGGCCAGGAAGTCGCTGGACTCGATGCCCCCCTCACCCGAGGTGATGGCGCTGAGCAGCACCATGGGCGGATCGTCGGGCTGGGCCTCGATGAACGGCGCCAGATCGTCGTCGACGACCAGGAGGTCGACATCGGCGTTGTGAACCCGCCGACGGGTCTGGCCGACGAACTCTTCGATCGAGGCCAACCGCATGGGTAGGGGCAGCAGCACCAGGGTGGCGCCGACCAGCCAGCTGGCCTGAATGGTGGTCACGATGCGCTCGGTGGTGGGGCCGAGGAGGGCCACGTGGCTGCCCGGGCCCACCTGCCGGGCTTGGAGGGCGGCGGCCGCCACTCGCGCGTTGTGGTGGAGGTCGCCGTAGGAGATGGTGTTCCGCTCATCGCCGTTGATGAAAGTGACGGTTCCGTCACCCTTGGCGGCGGCGACCATACGTTCCGCGATCGTTTGCACGTGTATTCGACCTCCTGAAGCCGCCGACAGGTTACTGGCCTCGATCCCGCCTAGGCCAAAGGAACCACCAGAAGGCTGCGACCTGGGTGGTGTCATCCGCCCGACCGTGGGCCGCCGGAAACGAAGCACCGAACGGGAGATCGGCCTCGGTAGGGTTTGGCTCATGGCGCAGAGCTACTCCCCCGCTGATATCGAGCCCCGTTGGCAGCAGCGTTGGCTCGATGAGCGCACCTACGAAGTAGAGAACGACGACCCGCGCGAGAAGCGGTACGTCCTCTCCATGTATCCGTACCCGTCGGGTCCCGCCCACATCGGCCATGTGCGCAACTACACCTTCGGCGACCTCCTCGTCCGCTACCACACGATGAACGGCCGGGCGGTCCTCTCCCCCATTGGTTTCGACAGCTTCGGTCTGCCGGCCGAGAACGCCGCCATCAGCGCCAATTCGCACCCCCGGCCCTACACCGACGACCGCATCGCTGAGCTCTCCAGCTCGCTGCGTCGCATCGGTGCCGTCTACGACTGGCGGCGCATGGTCAAGTCCCACGACCCCGAGTACATGCGCTGGGGTCAGTGGATCTTCCTGAAGCTCTGGGAGGCCGGGTTGGCCTACCGCGGCAACGCCCCGGTGAACTGGTGCCCGGGCTGCATGACAGTGCTGGCCAACGAGCAGGTCATCGACGGCCGCTGCGAGCGCAGCGACGATCCGGTCGAACGCCATGACATGGAGCAATGGTTCTTCCGCATCACCGACTATGCCCAGGAACTGCTCGATGAGGTCGACAACCTCGATTGGCCCGAGCGGGTCAAGACGATGCAGCGCAACTGGATCGGCCGGTCCGAGGGCGCCGAGTTCGGGCTGCCCATCGCGGCCGACGACGGCTCGGAGCGTACCGACGTCGACCCCCTGGCCGTCTACACCACCCGGCCCGACACCGGCTTCGGCATGACCTTTGCGGTCATGTCGCCCGAGCACCCCCGGGTCAACGAGATGACCACCCAGGACAACCAGGAGGCGGTCGCTGCCTTCCGCACCGAAGTGTCGAACATGTCCGAGATCGACCGCCTCAGCACCGAGGGCCCGGTTGACAAGCGGGGCGTCTTCACCGGCAGCCGGGTGGTGAACCCCTTCACCGGCCAGGCCATCCCCCTCTACCTCGCCGACTATGTGCTGATCACCTACGGCACTGGCGCCATCATGGCCGTACCCGGCCAGGACCAGCGCGACTGGGACTTCGCCACCGCCTACGGCCTCGACATCGTCCGCACCGTGCAACCCCCCGCCGACTTCGACGGCGAGGCCTACACCGGCGACGGGCCGGCCATCAACAGCGCCAACGCCGAGCTCGACCTCAACGGCATGGACGTGGCCACCGCGAAATCCACCACCATCGAGTGGCTGGCCGGCCAGGGGCTGGGCGAAGGCAAGATCAACTTCCGGATCCGCGACTGGTTGGCCAGCCGGCAGCGCTTCTGGGGCTGCCCGATCCCGGTGATCTATTGCGATGACTGCGGAATCCGGCCCGCGCCCATCGATCAACTGCCGATCGTCGCCCCCGACGATGTCGAGTTCAAGCCCACCGGCGAGTCGCCCCTGCGCAGCCACGAGGGCTTTCTCAACACCACCTGCCCGGACTGTGGCGGCCCCGCCCGCCGCGAAACCGACACCATGGACACCTTCGTCGACTCGTCCTGGTACTTCCTGCGTTTCGCCGACCCGTTCAACACCGACGCCCCGTTCGATCGCGAGGCCGTGAAGGAGTGGCTGCCGGTCGACCAGTACATCGGTGGTGTCGAGCACGCCATCCTCCACCTGCTCTACGCCCGCTTCTACACCAAAGCCCTGGCCGACCTGGGAGTGGCCCCCAAGGAACTGCGCGAACCGTTCCGTCGCCTGTTCACCCAGGGCATGGTCCGCATGGGAGGCGGCAAGATGTCGAAGAGCAGGGGCAATGTCGTCGCCCCCGAGCAGATCGTCGACGCCCACGGTGCCGACTCGTTGAGGCTGGCCATCCTCCAGGTGAAGCCCCCGGCCGAGGACGTCGACTTCGAGGACTTCCAGCTCGACGGCTGCGAACGCTTTCTCCATCGCCTGTGGCGACTGGCCGTTCCCGGCAGCGACCTGTTCTCCGCCGCCCGCGGCGGCGATGCCACCCCGGCCGACGTCGAGATCGACAGGGCCACTCATGTGCTCATCGACCGCGTCACCGGCGAGTACGAGCGGTGGGCCTACAACACCGCGGTGGCCGGGTTCATGGAGTTCACCAACACCCTCTACAAGTACGTCCAGAGCGACACGGGCCCACACGGCGAGACGCTGGCCTTCGCCGTCGACACCATCCTCCAGCTGCTGGCCCCGGCCGTGCCCCACATGACCGCCGAGATCTGGAGCCTGCGCCACGACGGCGAGCACATCCACGCCCTCACCTGGCCGGTGGCCGATCCGGCCAAGCTCGTCGTCGACTCGGTCACCATGGTCGTGCAGGTCAACGGCAAGGTCCGCGACCGCTTCGAGGTGTCGGTCGACATCAGCGAAGCCGACGCCGAGGCCCTGGCCATGACGTCGGAGAAGGTGCGGGGTCAGCTCGACGGCGGTGACCCCCGCAAGGTCATCGTTCGGGCACCGAAGCTGGTGAACATCGTCGCCTGAATCGGGGTCGAAACAGATGTTGAACTGGGATACGGCGCTGCTATCGTTTCGTATCCTCACGGGGCTATAGCTCAGTTGGTAGAGCACTTCCATGGCATGGAAGGGGTCAGGAGTTCAATTCTCCTTAGCTCCACCAAAGCGGTCTTACTCGAACCGTGGTCCTCTAGAAGGGCTCGGGCGGGTGGGACCGCTTTGCTTTTGGTCTCGCCCTGCATGGGCCGTCTCACGCCTGCGGACGACGCACCACAAGCGGGCTGGTCCGGTCGCTCTGAGCCAGCTTGCGCGATGGCAACGACTCGGGTCCGCGCAGGTTGGTGCGCGCGGTGTGGGGTTCGGTGTGTGGAGGCGTCGGTCGGTGGGGGCCGGTGGGTTGGCTCGGGCGTTGGGTCGTGGTGGCAAGACTGTGGTGGCTTCGGTGTCGGGGATGAGCCGTAGCACGGTGATCAAGGCGGTGGGTGAGGTCGATGCGGGGATCGTTCCGTTGGATCGGCAACGCGCGGTTGGGGGCGGCGACAAGCCGGCGATCGAGAAGCAGCCGGGGTTGTTGGAGGCGTTGGACGAGTTGGTGCATCCCGATACGCGAGGGAACCCGATGTCGTTGCTGCGCTGGACGTCGAAGTCGACCGCGAAGCTGGCCGCGGAGCTTGTTGGTCAGGGGTTCTCGGTCTCTGATGACACGGTGGGGAGGATCCTCAAGCGGTTGGGGTATTCGTTGCAGTCCCCGGCCAAGGTGAAAGAGGGCACCGCGCACGCCGATCGTGACGGCCAGTTCCGGTACCTGCATGGGCTGGCCCGAGAGTTCGCTGGGGCGGGCGAGCCGGTGATCTCGGTGGACACCAAGAACCAAGAGCTGGTGGGCCCGTTGCCCAATGGTCGGGGTCGAGTACCAGCCCGGGGAACCCGAGCGGGTCAATGTGCACGATTTCGTTGACCCCGAGTTGGGTTGCCCCTCACCCGCCACCAATGGCACGGCGACTGGAACTACACCCTGGCCGCCACCCCAAACGCATGATCAAACCTGCGGGGCCCCCTACCTCTTTTCGAGACGCCTCGTATCCGGGTAGGCTCGGGGCATGGATTCGGCACGGCGGCTATGGGTTGCTCTTTTCGTGACTCTGGTCGCGTTCGTCTTGGTGTTCTTGGTGGTTGGCGCTCAGCAGCCGACAGGGGCTGCAGCTCCTGACACCGTGCAGCTCGGTGCGGCGGTGAAGAGCAGTCAGCCCCAATTGATCGACCAGTTCGAGGAGGACAGCGGCCGGACGCTCGATGCTGTTCGTGTCTTCCACCTCTGGGACGACGACTTCCCCTCGACGAAAGATCTCGAGTTGTTGGATAGTCACCGGTTGGTGCTATCGATCAAGCCCAAGGCCGGTGGCGTCGAGATTCCGTGGTCCGACATCGCGGCGGCCCAGCCGGGTGATCCGCTACACGACGACATGGTGCGTTGGGCTGAAGACCTCCAACCCTACGCCGACCGTATCTACCTCACGTTCCACCACGAGCCCGAAGCTTCCTCCAATCTCGCTCACGGGGTCGACACCGACTTCATCGCGGCTTGGCAGCGCTTCATGACGGTGATGAACGACGAAGGACTCGACACCCTGGGCCGGGTGTGGATCATGACCGACTACTCGTTTCATGTCCCGAGCACCGACCGCCGGCAGGCACCGAAGTGGTATCCGGGCGACGACTGGGTCGATGCAGCCGCGGTGGATGCCTACAACTGGCATAGCTGCCGCTCTGGTACCGACACCAGATGGATGACGCTCGGCGAGATCATCGAGCCGCTGCGGGTGTGGGGCTCCGATCATCAGGACAAGGCGCTCATGGTTACCGAGATCGGCTCGGTGGAGGACCCCGACGAAGCGGGCCGCAAGGCAGCCTGGCTCGACGATGCCAGGGCGTTGTTCCAGGACGGCGAGCACGATCAGTTCGAGCTCATCTCCTGGTTCAATCTCGAGCACACCTCTGCGAACACCGATTGCGACTGGCGGATCTCCACCAGCGAGTCGGCGCAGGATGCCTTCAACCGACTGGC
Organism: Actinomycetes bacterium; assembly: GCA_024225275.1. Taxonomy (GTDB): domain Bacteria; phylum Actinomycetota; class Acidimicrobiia; order Acidimicrobiales; family JAAEMS01; genus JAAEMS01. The sequence continues at coordinate 8,061 of JAAEMS010000333.1, read as the reverse complement.
GAATGATCCGTTCTTCGGCGGGGGCGGCACACCATTGCCCCCCACGACGACCACCACCACCACGACCACCGCGACCACCACGACCACCATCCCCGAAGCGTTGTCGTGCAGGGTGGAAGTCGTTGGTTCGGAGGCGACGCTGTTGTGGGTCGACGCTGGCGGCACGTACGTCGTACGCCGCGACGGCAAGTGGCTCGCGACCCCCGGTAGCGGTGCGTCAAGCTATGTCGACGATCAGTCTCCTCCGGACGCGGTCTATGAACTGTTGTCGTGGGAGCACGGCGTTCGATCGACCGTCACATGTACGACCGCCACGCCCCCCACAACCACGACCACCACGACCACGCCTACGACGACCACCACGACCGCGCCCACCACAACCACGACCGCGCCCACCACAACCACGACCGCGCCCACGACGACCACCACGACCACTGTGCCGGCCGGCCCCGAGTGTCAACTGGATGTAGCTGGCAATGACGCCATCCTCACCTGGACTGATGAGGGCGGCGTGCATGTCGTTCGTCGAAACGGGACCTGGCTCGCCACACCGGGGCGGGACGTGAGCAGCTACACCGATGTTGACGCCTTGGCCGGGGCGTCCTATGAGCTGCGGATCTGGAGTGATGGTGTGCGAACGGATATGCCCTGCGGCTGAACCGCCGAAGGTGGCCTCTGATCCTCCAAACGACAGGTCGGGCTCACAAGGCTCATGAGCCTTGTGAACATCCGCGTCGGTGAGCTTGCGCTGGCGAGTGTGAACACCATCTCGCTCCGACTCAGGCCCGGATGGAGGCCTCGCGCCACTCGAGACGGGGCACGTCGGACCAGAGCCGCTCGAGATCGTAGAAACCCCGTGACTCGTCGTGGAACACATGAGCCACGAACTCACCGAAGTCCAACAGGACCCATTCGAGCGCGTCCTTGCCCTCAACCCTGATGGCGTCCGGGCCGCCGGCGGCTTTGATCTTCTCCTCGATGAACTCGGCGACCGCCCGCACCAGTCGGGTGTTCGATGCACCAGTGATGACGAAGTGCTCGGTGATGCCGAGGATGTCACCCACTTCGAGTACTACCGTGTCGGTTGCCAGCTTCTCGTCGGCCGCTCGGGCCGCGATGATCGCCCAGTCAGGAAGGTCGGCGGTCCGACCTTGGCCGCTACTCAGGACACTGTCGTTGCTCAGAGGTGCTCCAGTCTCATGTGAGCCGGCCTGATCGCCGGTCTCCGCACCAACGCTACCCGTCAGCCGCTGTCTCTTCCCAGCACGATCGTCACGTCGATGCCATCGTCGGACAGGGTGAGGGGGTCGGTTTCGATCACGGTTCCATAGCCCAACGCATCACGCAGGGCATTGGCCGGGGTCTCGAAGCCGGGTGCGTACCGGAACGTGGACATCTCGGCACCGAACACATTGGCGGTCCCGACTACCGAGATCTCGGCACCAGCGCCGACAAGGTCGGGGATCACCCGGTTCACCAGTCCCGGCGATCCCACCCCGTCCAGGATCACGGTCCGCACCCGCGGTGCCTCAACGGTTCCGACCGGGAACGGCACCAGGCTGGTGGCTTCAGCCACGAGGCTGTCGAGATCGAGTACGCCGGAGCCGTCGATTCCGGGGGTTTCGGCCACCGGCGCATCGTCGACGAAGCCGCTGAGCAGCCGGTCGAGAAGGGTGGCCAGGTCGGCATCGATCGTGGCGGGAACGGGCTGGTTCGATTGGGCGGCCGCGTCAAACCAGGCTTCCCAGAGCCGTTCCTGGCGGAGCAGTCGATTGGCCTCGGGTTCATTGGTCCCGAGCGCACCGAGCACGACAGCGAAATCGGAGGCGGGCACCGAGGCGCGCCCTGACCGGTAGAGAACGATGTCCTCACCGGTGCCGTCCTGACCCTCAGGACCGGGAACCCGGACATCGTCGGCGAACGTGACCTCGAAGGGACCGAACGGCTCGCTGAGAGCAGCCAGATCAGTCGGTCCGACGACCACAGGGTCGCCCAGGGCGAACCCCAGGATGGCCTCGAGCCGGGGAGCCAAGGCGTTGGGGTCGGAGGCATGGATCTCGGCCGCCGAAAGGCCGCCATGGTCGATGGGGAAGGGGGTGGCGCCGGGGAACAGCCGGACCGCCCCTCCGGAGGCGTCGGCGCCCGCCCCCGCCAGCAGGAGGGCGGTGACGAGCCGGTCCCCGTCGTCGGTCTGGATGATCAGCCGCACGGGTGAGGGCTGGACGAAGGCCCGGTAGCCCGGTTCGTCGGGCGAGGGAACAACGTCGACCATCCGACCCCCCTCGCTGTCGAGCACGGCCAGCGCCCCCCGCCAGGCAAACCAGGGAATGGCGACGATGAGCACGATGTCGAGCAGATAGAAGGCGATCAGCGCTGGGTGTTTGTGGAAATCCGACACCTGGAACTTCGATCGCGGGGCTGGGCCCGAATCCGACACGACATGGGGTGGGGCCTCGACACCCCATCGATCGTGCATGTCGGTCATGGACGATCAGCGTAGAGCCGGTGTTCCCTCGCGTAGGCGACCACTGCCGGTGGTGTCTGCGCGTCGACAGGCTCACCCTGAGTGAATCGTCGACGGAGATCAGAGCTCGATACTCCGATGAGGGGTATTTCCACTACCCGAGCGGGCCACCAGTCGGGGGCGAGCGGCATGGTGCCGGGCCGGCTGACGATGATCAGGTCCGCCAACTCGGGCAGCTCGTCGTATCGGTTCCAGGTATTGAGGTGGCGGGCGGTATCGGAGCCAAGGACAAGGGCGAGGCGGAGGTCGGGTGCGGAGAGCTCGAGCAAGGTGTCGACCATGAAGCTGGGGCCGTCGCGCTCGACCTCGACGGGGTCGACCGACAGGCCTTCGAGTCCCTGGATCGCAGCCCGCACCATGGCGAGCCGGTGATGGGCCGGGGTTATGGCTCTCTCGGCCGTCTTCTGCCAGGGGTCTCCGGCGGGAATCAGCACCATCCGGTCCAAGTCGGCGGCAAATCTCACCTCCAGCGCGGCGATCAGGTGGCCGATGTGTGGAGGGTCGAACGTGCCTCCCAGGAGGCCAACAGACCCCACTATCGACTCGACCTCACCAGGAGTGGCCAAGACCCCAACAGAACCACGGGACGTGGCAGCAGGCGGGAAGATTCGACTCGATCACCAAGTTCTCCTCACATCGGCCGAGAAAAGTCCGACCCTAGGCCATAAGGACCACGCTCCCGGATTCGGAGACGTGACGAAAGTCACGTCCTAGGAGGGAACGAATAGCCGGACCCGGTCGTTTACCACTATGCGCCGGGAGTGGAGATGCTGCCGACGCTGAGCCGGCCAGCGACACACCTGGTTGGCACCGTAACCCCAACTGATGGCCGATCCGACGTCGACACCGCAATAACCTGACACCAGGTCAGAGAGTGTGTTACAGTTGGACGTCGGTTCGGGCGGAGACCCTCGATCCGTACTATCCGCCGAGTAACCGCCCCCTAGATCCCTTCCCCCCGAAATAGTCCCCCGACGCAAGCCTTGCTGTTGCCTGCGTCCTCCCTTTTGTGAGTCTTACATGAGTGATTCTGTTGGCCAGTACCTCAACGAGATCGGCATGGTCCCCCTTCTGACCGCCGAAGAAGAGCGCGAGCTCTCCCAGATCATCGAGAAGGGACAGGAGGCCCGAGCCCGCCGGGAAGCCGGCGAGAGTGGCCGCGAGATCCGCAAAGCGATTCTCGAGGCTGATCGGGCCAAGGACCGGTTCATCCGGGCCAACCTCCGCCTGGTGGTGAGCGTCGCTCGCCGCTACCCCCTACCTCCGAGCATGGAGCTCCTCGACCTGATCCAGGAAGGCAACCTGGGTCTCGAGCACGCGGTCGACAAGTTCGACTGGCGCAAAGGCTTCAAGTTCTCCACCTACGCCACCTTCTGGATCCGCCAGGCCATCGGCCGGGCCCTTGACCAGAAGGCCAGCCTGGTGAGGCTGCCCGGCGATCGTTCGGCCAGCCTCCGTGCCGCCCTGCGGGCCGTTTCGGGTGACGGTGACGAACTCGACGACGAGCACGCCCGCCTTCACCGCCTGACCACCCCGACCTCCCTCGACCGCACCATCGGCGACGATGACAGCAATGAGCTGGTCGATCTCCTCCCCGACTCCAAGCCCGGCCCCGAGATCGAGGTCATGGCCAAGGCCGAGGAAGAGATGGTCACCGGCCTGCTCGACGTGCTCGACACCCGGGCCCGGTACGCCGTCGAACAGCGCTTCGGCCTGAACGACGGCCGCAAGCGCAGCTACCGCGAGGTCGGCGAAGAGCTGGGCGTCACCGCCGAAGCCGCTCGCCGCCTGGTGAAACGGGCTATCAACACCGTGCGCGACCAGGCCTCTTCCCAAGCGGTCGACGCTGCTTGACGACCTAGTCACAACCAAACGAATGAGGGGCCTCGGGGAAACCCGGGGCCCCTCCCGTTTTGTTGTTCGCCACCCTTGGTGGCCGTGGGACCCGGAACCGCGTTGCGGAATCACCCTCGGGGCAGGAAGACTGTCCGGGTGAGCTACGACACCTGGTCTTCGAGTTCTTGGCGAACCCATCCCATCAAGCACCAGCCGGCCTGGCCCGATCAGGCCCGCCTCGATGGAGTGCTGAAGGAGTTGGCGGGCTATCCCCCTCTTGTGTTCGCCGGTGAGTCACGTCGCCTGCAGAACCAGCTGGGCCGGGTGGCAAACGGTGAGGCGTTCCTGCTCCAGGCCGGCGACTGCGCCGAGTCATTCGCCGAATTCTCGGCCGACCAGATCCGCGACAAGCTCAAGATCCTGCTCCAGATGGCGGTTGTGCTGACCTACAGCTCTGGTGTGCCCACCGTGAAGGTGGGGCGCATCGCCGGGCAGTTCGCCAAGCCTCGATCGAGCCCCACCGAAACCCAGGACGGTGTCGAGCTGAACTCGTTCCTGGGCCACATGGTCAATGACGCCAATTTCTCCGAGGACTCCCGGGCCCACAACGCTGGTCGCCTCCAGCAGGCCTACCACCAGTCGTCATCCACCCTGAATCTACTTCGGGCCTTCACCAAGGGCGGTTTCGCCGATCTCAACCAGGTCCACGCCTGGAACCAGGAGTTCGTGGCCTCCTCGCCCGCCGGGCAGCGCTACGAAGACCTCGCCGACGAGATCGAGCGTGCCCTGCGGTTCATGAGGGCGTGCGGCCTCCACGGGGGCAATGTCAGCGAGATCCACGAGGTCGACTTCTTCACCAGCCACGAGGCCCTCATCCTCGACTACGAAGAGGCCCTCACCCGTGAAGACTCGCTCACCGGCGACTGGTACGACTGCTCGGCCCACATGCTCTGGATCGGTGAGCGCACCCGCCAGCTCGATGGCGCCCATGTCGAGTTCCTCCGCGGTGTCAAGAACCCTCTGGGCTGCAAGGTGGGGCCCACTGCCACCACCGACGAGGTGCTGGGCCTCTGCGAGGCCCTCAACCCCAACCGCATCCCCGGACGGCTCACTCTCATCTCCCGCATGGGGGCCGACACCATCGAAGCCGACCTCGCTCCCCTGCTGGCCGCCGCTCGCGACGCCGACTACCCGGTTGTCTGGGCCTGCGACCCCATGCACGGCAACACCTTCACCAGCGATGGCGGCCGCAAGACCCGCCACTTCGACGCCGTCATGGCCGAGATCCAGGGCTTCTTCGCCGCCCATCGCTCCGAGGGCACCTGGCCCGGAGGCGTACATGTCGAGCTGACCGGCGACGACGTCACCGAGTGCCTGGGCGGCGGCGACGAACTCGCCACCGTCGACCTCGAGGTCCGGTACGAGACCATGTGCGACCCCCGCCTCAACGGCCGCCAGTCCCTCGATCTCGCCTTCGGTGTCGCCGAGTTGATGCGCGCCTAACCCCCGGCCCAGCACAACAGGCACAACAGGGGTCAGACCCTTATTGCCGAATAAGTGCCAGACCTCAGATCGACAAGTGTCGATGCAGTCGGCCCAAGATCCGCGCCACACCAGCAAAACCCGTCAGACACCCCGCAGGGGTCTGACCCCTATTGGGGGGTTAGGGGGCGGAGGTTGGATCGACGGGGGTCGATGGGATCGGGGTCAGGCGAGGTTGTCGACGAAGCCTTCGAGCTGGCGCAGATTGCGCACCTCGAATGTGCCCGTGCAGTGGGCACCGTACTCGCCGACGATGGAGTCACCGGTGTCCCAGTAGCTGCGGGGCTCGGGGTTCAACCAGAAGACGTTGCGGGCCTTCTTCTCGATCTCCTTGATGATCCAGGCCTGCGACGCGTGGTAGTTGTTCCGGGCGTCACCCAGGATCATCACCGAGGTCTTGGGCCCGATCTCGCGGCCGTAGTTGTCCCAGAAGACCTCGAAGGCATGGCCGTAGTCGCTGTGCCCGTCGACCCACACCACGTCGGCCTCGGTGTTGACCCGGTGTACCGCTTCGACGATGTCGTCGACACCCTCGAAGTACGAGGTGACCTCGTCGAGCCCGTCGATGAACACGAACGCGCGGACCTTCGAGAACTGGCCCGAGATGGCGTAGACCAGGTGCAGGGTGAAGCGGGCGAATGCCGCCACCGAGCCGGAGATGTCGGCGATGACGAAGATCTCGGGCTTGGCCGGGCGGGGATGCCGGAACTTGGGCTCGGCGGGCACGCCGCCGTAGCTCAACGAGGACCGGACGGTGCGGCGGAAGTCGAGCTGGCCGCGACGTAGGTGGCGCCGCTTGCGGGCCAGGCGCACCGCCAGCTTCCGGGTGAGCGGGTAGATGGCCTTGCGGAGGTTGGTCATCTCCTCGCGGCTGGCGTGCATGAAGTCGACGTCTTCGGGCAAGGGCTTGCGCAGGGTCTTGGCCATGGCCTCGACACCACGGTCGGCTACCAGCCGGCGCCGGATCTCGGCCTCGATCTCTTTGCGGAGCTCGTCGATCCGGTGCTCGTACTCGTCTCGCTCGAGCCTTTCCTCGAGCGGGGTGAGCCCGTCGGGGGCGTCTTCCTCGGACTGATCCATGAGGCGTTCGAGCACCCCGTCGAGATCGAGGTTCCGCAGGGTGCGGTACAGGTAGTAGGTGCCGCCCACAGGACGGCCCGGTTCCATCCCGGCGAAGCGCTTGACCGCCTGGCGGGCGATGGCCCGCATCATGGCCTGATCGCCCTTCATCAGGGCCTGGAACAGCATCTCAGCGAGCTCTTCGGGCGTGAGTCCGTCGCCGCCGCCCTGGCCGGGCTGGTCGCCGTCGCCCTGCTCTTCACTGAAGTCCATGTCGCCCATTTCAGAGAGGGCGTCCATGGCGTCTTCGTCGAGGCTGTACTCGGCACCCCGCAGCGAGAAGTAGACCTCGAAGAGGGTTTCGAAGGCCCGCCAGTGGCTGGTGTGTTTCACCAGGGTGGCGGCCAATGCGTACTTGAGAGCCTCGCGGTCTTCCAGCGGGATGTGCTGTACCGCTTCCATGGCGTCGATGTTCTCGGACAACGACACCGGGATGCCGGCCTCCCTCAACTCCTGGATGAAGCCACCCAGGAGCTCGAGCATGGGGGAGGTCTCGACGACGGTCATGACGAGGACGCCTCCTGCTGGAACTCAGCGTTGTTGCCGCTGAACTCCTTGATGGCCTTGTCGATGTCGGCCCGGTACTTGAGCAGGATGTTCACCGTTTCCTTGGCGTCCTTTTCGGTGATTTGCTGGATGCCCAACAGCATGAGGGTGCGGGCCCAGTCGAGGGTCTCGGACACCGAAGGCGCCTTCTTCAGCTCGAGGTTGCGGATCGAGCGCACGATGCGGGCCACCTGGTCGGCCAGCGAATCGGTGATCTCGGGCACCTTGGTGAGCACGATCTCCTTCTCGCGTTCGAGATCGGGGTAGTCGATGTGGAGGAAGAGGCAGCGGCGCTTGAGGGCCTCGGACAGCTCACGGGTGTTGTTCGAGGTCAGGAACACCATCGGGATCTGCTTGGCCTCGATGGTGCCGAGCTCGGGAATCGAGACCTGGTACTCGGAGAGGATCTCGAGCAGGAGAGCCTCGGTCTCGATCTCGACGCGATCGACCTCGTCGATCAGCAGCACGACGGGCTCGTCGGCCGAAATGGCCTC
>JAAEMS010000332.1 GCA_024225275.1 Actinomycetes bacterium | reverse complement strand
CAGAAGATCAGTTCGCTTGCCGGTGGGCTCACTGGACCCCTCGACGACTCCGACAAGTTCGGTCGGTCGGTGACTGGTACCGGCGACCTCGACGGCGACGGAATCGCCGATATTGCAGTCGGTGCACGCCGTGATGATGACGGCGGCACCGACCGAGGGGCCGTCTACGTCCTGTTCCTCAATGCCGACGGCACCGTCAAAGCCGAACAGAAGGTCTCCTCCACTACCGGTGGTCTGACCGGCCCCCTGGACGACGACGACTTCTTCGGTATCTCAGTGGCCGGAGTCGGTGATCTCGACGGCGATGGAACAATCGGTCTCGTCGCCGGCGCCTACTACGACGATGACGGCGGCAGCGACCGCGGAGCCATCTATGTGCTCGATCTGGCCTGCCTGGACTCCGACTCAGACGGATTGTGCGACCTAGAAGAAGACGCCAACACCGACCTCGACAACGACCCAGCCACCACCCCAGGCCCAGACACCGACGGCGACACAACCCCCAACTACCTCGACCCAGACGACGACGGCGACGGAACCCCAACAGTTTCGGAAAACGCGGACCCGAATGCCGATGGTGACCCCCGCGACGCCCTCGACAGCGATTGGGATGGCCAACCCGACTATTTGGACCTCCCGATCACTGTCGCGTCTGACGGCACGGTCGCCTCTGAGCAGAAGATCTCAGACACTGTTGGCGGGTTGAGTGCTGTTCTTGACAACGACGACAACTTTGGGGCCTCGACGGCGTCGATCGGTGACCTCGATGGTGACGGGATAATCGACATCGCAGTCGGCGCCTACGACGACGATGGAGGCACCGACCGGGGGGCCGTCTATGTCCTGTTCCTCAACGCAAACGGCACGGTCAAAGCAGAACAGAAGATCTCCTCGACTACCGGTGGTCTGACCGGCCCCCTCGATGACAGCGACCGGTTCGGTTGGTCGGTGGCTGGGGTTGGTGACCTTGGTGGTGGCGGGATTGTCGATATCGCGGTGGGCTCCCACCAAGATGATGACGGCGGCGGCGAACGTGGTGCCGTGTACGTCCTGTTCCTCAACGCGGACGGCACAGTCAAAGCCGAACAGAAGATCTCCTCGACCACAGGCGGACTCACAGGCCCCCTCGACGACAACGACTGGTTCGGTAGGTCGGTTGCTGGTGTTGGTGACCTCGACGGTGATGGGATAGTCGATATCGCGGTCGGCGCCCTCTATGACGATGACGGAGGTTCTGCACGAGGTGCGGTGCATGTGCTGTTCCTCAACGCCGACGGCACCGTCAAGGCGGAACAGAAGATCTCTTCCACGACCGGCGGGTTGACCGGCCCCCTCGACGACACCGACTGGTTCGGTTACTCGGTGGCCGGTGTTGGTGACCTCGATGGTGACGGGATAGTCGATATCGCGGTCGGCGCCGACATGGACGATGACGGCGGCGGCAATCGGGGGGCCGTGTATGTGTTGTTCCTCAACGCCGACGGGACCGTCAAGGCGGAACAGAAGATCTCCTCCACCGCCGGCGGGCTCACAGGCCCCCTCGGCAACTCCGACTACTTCGGTATCTCGGTGGCCGGTGTTGGTGACCTCGACGGTGATGGGATAGTCGATATCGCGGTTGGCGCTTATAGCGATGATGACGGCGGCAGCAGCCGGGGTGCCGTCTACGCACTGTTTCTGAACGCTGATGGAACCGTCAAGGCTGAGCAGAAGATCTCCTCCACCACTGGTGGGTTCACTGGCCCCCTCGACGACACCGACTACTTCGGGTGGTCGGTGGCCGGTGTTGGTGACCTCGATGGTGACGGGATCGTCGATATCGCCGTTGGCGCCTACCGTGACGATGACGGCGGCGGTGATCGGGGGGCCGTGTATGTGCTCAGCCTGACCGGCAGTGTTGTTGTCAACTCAACTGGCGACTCGGCCGACGCCACCCCCGGCGACAATATGTGTGACACCGGGGGTACGAACAGCGAAGGCGATCCCGAGTGCACCCTGCGGGCCGCCATCGAGGAAGCCAACGCCTCGGCCATCGTCGAGACCGTCACCTTCGACATTCCGGTGTCGGACCCCGGCTATCAGGCCGGCCCCGGGGCCTGGTCGATCCAGCCCAACCCGGCGCTCCCGTCGATCAGCGCCGCCGTCACCATCGACGGCACCAGCCAGCCCGGTTGGGTCAGCACGCCGGTCGTGGAGGTCGACGGGACAGCGGCCGGGGCCCTGGCCGACGGGCTCCATGTCTTCACCGACAATGTGACCATCCGGGGTCTCGCCATCAGTAACTTCGGCGCCGACGGTATCGAGGTCGACACCGTGGCGGCTGGGACCGTGATCGCCGGCAACCACATCGGCGTCGACGTGACCGGACTCGTCGACCAGGGCAACACCAGGGGCATCGACCTCGAGAGCGGGTCAGGACCATCGACCATCGGCGGCATGAACGCCGTTGACCGCAACGTCATCTCGGGCAACGGCGGCAGCGGGATAGCGATCTCGGGCGCCGACGGCAACACGATCATCGGCAACTACATCGGCACCGACGTCACCGGCAACGCCTCTCTGGCCAACGACGCCGACGGCATCGCCGCCACCAACGGATCCGACAACAATGTCCTCGGTCAGCCCGGTGCCGGCAATGTGATCTCGGGCAATGGCAATGACGGCCTCTACATCGAAGGCATCAGTACCGGCAACACGATCCAGGCCAATCTCATCGGCCTGGGCGCCAACGGCACCACGATCGTGGCCAACGGCCGGCACGGACTCGTACTCTACGACGGGCCCGGCACCACCCAGATCGGTGGCACGGTCGCCGGCGAAGGCAATGTGATCTCGGGCAACACGTCCGAAGGTGTACGTGTCGACGGTAACGCCAACGCGGCGACCGACGGGAACGTCATCGAAGGCAACCTCATCGGTACCGACGAAACCGGGGCTCTCGACCGGGGCAACGGGACCATCGGGGTCAGTGTGTTCGGCGGCGCGGTCAACACCACCATTGGTGGCGCCCTTGCCGGAGCGACGAACCTGATCTCGGCCAACGGGACCGATGGGGTCCACATCGACGGGGCACCGACTTCCGGGGTGGCGATCGAGGACAACCTCATCGGCACCAACCTGGCGGCCGACGCACCTCTGGGCAACGGCGGTGCAGGTATCCGAATCACCGATGGGCTCGACGTCGTCGTCGGCGGCCTGGGGCTCGGCAACCAGATCTCCAACAACGGAGCCAGCGGGGTTCGCCTCGAAGGGGCCACCAGCGGCATCCTGATCGTCGACAACACCATCACCGCCAACACCAACGACGGCGTGGCCGTGGCAGACACAGCCACCGACAACACGATCCTCACCAACACCATCACCGACAGCGGCGACCTGGCTATCGACCTGGGCGACGACGGGGCCACCGCCAACGATCCCGGCGACGGCGATACCGGGCCCAACGATCTGCTCAACCGTCCGGCCCTCCTCTTGGCGTCGGCCGACGCCGGCAGTGTGACCCTCGACTATCTTCTCGATGTCCCCGCCGGCTCGTACCGCATCGAGGTCTTCCGAGACCTCACCGGATCAGCTGATCTGGACACCTTCGTCTCCTCTGAGGTCCTTACGGCTGCTGGGGGATCTGAAGCCTTCTCCATCACCTTCGCCGGTGAGGCGGGCGAACGCTACGTCGCCACCCTCAGCGAAGACGACACCTTCGTGACTGGGTCGACTTCGGAGGCGAGCTCCTCGGTTCTCGCCGTCGCTGGAGGGGCCACGGCCTACGACTCGAGTGGGCGCATCAGCGACATGACCGCTTTCGGGGGCTTGGCCCTGGTGCCGCCGGGCCCCGGCGTCGCCGCCGACGGCTTCGACCTCGCTGGAGGCTCCCACCGCCTGGTGGGTCCCGCCGTCGACCTGGTCAGCACCGAGTTGACCCTCTCGGCCTGGGTCCTGCTCGACACTGCTGGGCTCGACCCCCGGGTCGTGGCCAAAGCCGCATCCGACGGATCGGCCATCTACGAGCTCTTCATCGACGACACCACCCGTGAAGTGGTGGCCCGACTGGACCTGGGCGGCACCGTCGAAGCCCGGGGAGGATCCATTGCGCTGGGCAGCTGGTACCACCTGGCCGCCACCTGGGACGGGGCAGATCTCCGCGTCTACCTCGATGGCGCCGAGGTCGGCTCGACTCCGGCCGCAGGGGTTCTGGCCACTGACATCTCCGTGCCCCTCGTGGCCGGCAACCTGGCTGCCGGCAACCGGGGCATCGACGGCAACCTCGACCACATCCAGGTCGCCCACCGGGCCCGCCCGGCCCAGTGGATTGCCACCGAACACGCCAACCAGCTGACGCCGGCTGCATTCGTCACCATGGGTGCGGCCCAGACCGGAGTCCCCTCGCCATGGACCGTGTCGACGACTGTCGGTCACACGGGTTCGAACTCTCTGGCCGCCCCTGAGACGGCCGTGGGGTCAGACGCCTGGGCCACCGCCGTCGGCATCGATGAACCCGGCATCGAGTTCGAGGCCTGGTGGCTGGTCAGCGATCCCGCGACCGTCGAGGCAGCCGCCGGTACCCGGACTGGCATCGGCCCCACCGATCAGAACGAAACCGAGCTCACCGCGGCCGGATGGGATCTCGGCACCCTGACCGGGACGGCCCGCACCCAAGACGCAGCCCCGGCCGGCTCCGCACCGGCGGGCACATGGGTCGAGGTGGTCGTCCGTACCGACGAGACCGGCATCAGCTCGGTCTGGATCGACGGCGTGCAGACCGTCCTGCCCACCATCCACAGTGGAGGGTCAGCTTCCGGTTCGGTGGGACTCCGGGTCGGGGGTCTACCAATGGGAGAGACCTGGTACGTCGACGACGTGCAGTTGCGCCGGCTGGTCAGCGATGAGCCCACGGCCACGCTGGGCCCCCTCGATCGCGACTGAGCTACCTCCCGGCCTCAGTCCGAGCTGAACTCGAAGCGGTTCATGGCCGGGTTGGCCCCCTCGCTGATCGTCACGTAGCCGGTTGGCGTCAGGGCCAGGGCCTCGCCCTGCTCCTCGATTGCCGCCGCAGCCTCGCACGGCTCACTGTCGAACGCGATCCAGAGAGGTTGGTCGGGCTGGCGAGCGAACAGCCACACCGCCTCGTAGGTCCGTAGAGCCACCACCAGGCCGTCGGAGCTGACGTCGAGGGCAGTGGGGAGGAATCCGCCCCAGGCGATCGCCCCCATGTCCAGAGGGAGGGGCTGGGCGGACCGCAAGGAAATGGCGTCGAGCTCACCCACCCATTCCATGGTGATCGTGGTGTCGCCCACCGGCGGGGAGGGCGCCCGGTAGACACCCAGCGGACCCAGTGTCCTCTCCTTGCTGACGAGGATGAGATCCCCGGTGAGGGGATCGACGGCCAGGCTTTCGGCATCGCGGGGGCCGTCGGGGTAGACCAGAGTGATGATGTCGGGCGTCACCGCCGTCGTACCCAGCTCGACAGGCTCCGGGAAACGCAGGACCCGGATCTGGTCGCGCTCAGCGGCGTTGTCGCCGATATCGGCGACATGGAGGTAGGGCTGCTGTTCGCCATCGGGGCCGGGGCCAACCGCCAGGTCCTCCCAGTCGCGGCCGGTCACCCCGGTGAGATCCACACGGGCGACAGTCGATCCGTCCGGACCGAGCCCGTGGACTGAGGCGGGTGAGGCGTCGTCGTCAACCGCCCACACCAGGGTTGGATTGGCCCGCCCCGCGGCCAGACCGCTGATCTCGTCGAGCTCGGGATCGTCGACATTCGTGGTGGTATCGGACTCTCCGCTGGCCGCGCACAGGAAGGGTGGGGCGGGGTATGTCGAGGTGGTGGCCTCTTCGGTCGGCGTGGTTGTGGTTGTCGGGACCATACCGGTCTCGACCCGGGAGCTGGGGGAGGCGACCTCGGGGCTCGTGGTCGAGCCACAGCTCGCCGCGATCGCGATCACCAAGAGGATCTGGATGCAGAGGGCCAGCCGCGATCTCATCAGGTGATGGTGGCACAGCCGGACGGTCTTGGGGGCCACGAGGGCCAACCATGTCGGGGCTGTCTCGGCCGCGGGGCCTGAGACTTCAATGCGAGGACCCGCTGGGAGGCCTCAGCCTCGATCCACCGCTCGGTGAGTGGTGCGGGTGGCCTTGGGCGTGTGGCGGACTGGCGGGGGTCTCAGCTGGTGTCGGGGCGCGTCGAAGCAGTGGCCAGCGGCGGTGGTGGGTTGTTGACGCTGGGATTTGTGGGGTGGGTCAGGTCCTGGTCCGCGGCTAGCCCGAGGGGGCGGGCAGGGCCCGGAGGGCGTTGAGCGTCTTGGTGAATCCGGTTGCCCGGGGCCAGCGGGTAGGGAACCGGAGCCGGATCTGGCCGCTTCGGTTGGCGATGACGGCGGGGACCGAGATGAGTCGGGTGCGTCGGGTCCGGTTCGTGGTCGGTGGCTGGTCGGCGATCAGGGTGGTCCAGGCCGGCGCCTTGTTTGAGGTCACGGATCGCCAACTCGACGACAGCGTGTTCGCGGTGCAATGCATCGGCAGCGATCATCGAGATCTCGGTGTCGGAGGTTATGAAGGCGTGGTGGCGCCAGTCGGGCCACAGGCGGCGTTGCGCGGTGTCGGTGAGTCTGGTCCGGCGCACGACAAGGCGAACCGTTCGATTCTTGTTCCCGCGGCCAGCGGTGTTGAACCGTCATCGAACCCGACGCTCCGGCTCGTTTCAGGTTGGCGACAAGCTCATCAACGAAACGAACCACCCCGCGTGCGGTGTTGGCTGAGCCTCGTCGCATGCGGGCGAACAGCACCTCACCGGTGCCGGCTCTCGTCGCGAGCAGCGGGTGATAGCCCAGCTTGTTGGTGTAGCCGTAGCCGGCAGCCTGCTTCTGTTTGCCGTGAACCTCACAGATCGTCGAATCGAGATCAACAACAAGCGCTCCGTCGCCAGGACCCGCCCCGGCTGCCCACGCCCGCGCCAGCGTGAGACTCAACACCGCATCGAGCTGGCGGATGTGGCTGGGAGTCTCGTGAAGCCCCGTCGTGATCGAAGGTCGCTTCCAGCCGGTCGATTCTGAGCGAAGATGACGACACAGAAAGTGCCTCCCGAGATTGTGGACTTCGTGACGCAAGGCATCACGAGACTCCCAGCTCAGGAGGCCTCTCTGGCGGACGCGACCCCGACTACACCATCAGCGAATCGGTGGATCGAGGCTCAGGCCTCCAGAGCGGCGTGAGCGCGGTGGGTCAGTGGATGGAGGGCGCCAGGACGGTCACGTCGGCATCGGTGATTCCGAGCTCGAGCTCGCGGCCCACCAACTCGCCCAGGGCTGACTGCCAGTTCTGGAGGGTGGCAGCGAAGGCGTCGCGCACCATGTCGCGATCGAATCCCAGGTCATCCGCAAAGTCGTCGGCCCGGCGGTACAGCTCGCGGGTCCACTGGTGGAGAACCTCGGCGTAGGTCTCGTCGTTCTCGAGTCCCTCGAGCAGTGTCTCAGCCTCGAGATCGGAGAGGGGGCCCAAGGCCGGTGGCACGAGGCCGACTCCGATCAGGGGCCGGGCGTCGATGAATGGGCCACCCTCACTTGTGAGGGTCAGAAGGCGGGACATGATGGCGGTTTCGGCAGGACCAGGCCGCCCACGAGTCCCCACCCCACGGGACCGGCCAATCCGCTGCGGGGTACCGTCATTGGCGTGACAGAGCCCATCCCCACCGACCCAACCCTCGAACCGCCACCTCGGCTCTGGTGGTTGTCGTCCGGGTTCGGGCTGGTGGTGTCGTTCATCATCATGATCTGGGTGATCGAGGCTCTTGACACGGTGCTCCTCAATAGCCGGCTCGAGGGCGGTGGCATCCATCCCCGGCGTCTCGATGGCCTCGACGGCATCCTGTGGGCTCCCTTCCTGCACCGGGGGTTCGGGCATGTGCTCTCGAACACGATCCCCGTGGCCCTCCTGGGGGGCCTCGTCGCGGTGGCCGGCCTCCGCCGCTGGCTCCAGGTCACAGTTTCGGTGGTTCTGGTCGCCGGGGCCCTCACCTGGCTCCTCGGCCGTTCGGGCAACCACATCGGCGCCAGCATGGTGACCTTCAGCTGGCTGGGCTATCTGGTGGCGGCCGCCTCCCTCGAGCGGAAGCTCCGATCTCTCGGCACCGCTCTGGTGGCTGTCGTCCTGTACTGGACCATGATCTTCGGGCTGGTCCCCCGGGCAGGGGTGTCCTGGGAGGGCCACCTATTCGGCGCGGTGGCCGGCGTAGGCGTGGCGTGGCTGTGCTGTCGCGAGCTTCCCTCGCTCGAACCGCCCGATAGGGGCCTGAGCTGATCAGTCCATTGTCCCCCGCACCCCAGGGGGAGGGCGGCGAGGAAGGTGCCGTCGGCCAGCCCCGCGTCGAGCTTGGCCCCGAGCTCGGCCGGTGTCAGAGGAGCCATCACCACGAAGCCGGGTCCGCAGCCGAAGCCGTCTCAGGGTGGCGCCAGTGCCAAGGGGCGAGCATGCCCACCGGGAGCGCCCTACCCCCGACGTAGGCGAGCCCGCGGCCGGTGCTTGGTTGGGCACACTCGCAGCGTAGAACTAGCCCTGGGTGGAGGGTCAGGCGTTCCCGTTGTGCAGGATTGCGGCCAGGAGGACCTCGTCGCTATAGCTCCCGCTTATGGAAGCAACGACGGCCTCAGGCTGGAGCTCGGGCACTTCGGGTGCGTCCGGCTGGATCTCGCGCAGATCGATGGCGGGCGCGGCCGGCTCAACCCCAGGCCTGAAGGCGTGGTTCGGCGAGTCGAGTTGCTCGGCGCACACCAGGGTTGCGTGGTCGGCCCACAACTGAGCCAGGGGCTCGCGGGGGTTGGCGGTCGCGTAGCGGACGGCCAGATCGCGGAACCGCCGGGCCTGTCGCAGGGTCAGACTCCCGGGCAGAGCCGTCACCTGCCTGGCCATGGCGAGATACTCGCTTGCTTCGTTCCTCGTCAACTGCGCGTCAGCCATCCAGCCCTGCATCATGTCCTCCACTACCGCCTCACTGCCGAGGGTACCGTTCAGCCCCCACCTGGTCGAGCTGACGTTCCTGTGCCCTTGCTGGTCCGCCACGGGAGCTACCCACGCGAGACGGTGGGATCAGACAACCGCGTCAGGGTGGGGGCGGCTCAGGTAGCGGAGGGCGCGGTCGCTCAGGGGGCCGATGGCGAGGAGGAACCAGACGGTTCCGATTCCCAGGGTGCCTCCGAGCAGGAGGCCCACGACGAACACTCCGGCTTCGAGCACGGTGCGGCCCAGCCAGAGGGGGACTCCCCGGCGGGCGAGGGCGGTCATGATGCCGTCGCGGGGCCCGGTGCCCATCCACACACCGATGTACAGCCCGGTTCCGATCGCGGTCACGACCGGGCCCAGGACCAGTAGGGGAACCCGGACCCAAAGGCTGGCCGGATCGTCGATGGCCAACAGGGTCAGGTCGACGACTGTGCCGATGATGATGACGTTGAGGATCGTGCCTAGTCCCATGGGTTCGCGCAGGAGGAAGAGGACGACCAACAGGATGGCGCCGACGGCGATGATCATGGTGCCGATGGGGGCGCCGGTGATATCGGACAGGCCTTGGTGGAACATGTCCCACGGGGCGAGACCGAGGTCGGCCCCGATCACCATTCCGAGCCCGGCCCCGAAGGCCACCAGGCCGGTGACCAGTTGGACGATCGGAGGGAGGCGATGAATGCGGGTGGCAAGCCTTGTCGATGTTGGGGCCGCAGGACTCACCGGCGGCACCCTACCGATGCCGGTGGTCGAAGCGTGTCGGGCAACCGTAGTTCCTCGACGGTGCCGCCACCTCCATAGGAGGCCCGTCACGAGCCCCCGGACGGGTCCGCCATCTCCATGTCGGGGCCATCAAGCGTCTCCCGGTGCGTTGGAGGACATCAGCATGAGTGCACTCGATCAAGGCCAGGGTCTTCAACTATCGGAAGGCTGATCTGGCCGACACCAAGATCGTGGTCGAGGGCCCTACCGACGTCGTCGCCGGCGAGCTCAGGATCCGACAGCGCCGCTCTGCTCGAGCTGGGCTATCTGATCGGGCGTGAGCCTGAGCACCTCGGACAGAACCTCGCCCGTGTGCTGACCGAGCAAAGGAGCGGGCCGAGGCACGCGGTCGGGTGAGTGCCGAAGGCGCCACGGGATGCCGGGGTGGGTGCGACGACCCGCTGCCGGGTGATCCAGCCGTTCGAACAGGCCCATGTGCTCGAGCTGTTCGTCGACCGCGAGCAGGGCCGGGCTCTGCGAGGGGTGGGCGGGAACCCCGGCCTGCTGGAGGAGTCGGGTGAGCTCCCACTGATCTCGACTGGCGCACCACGCGGCGATGACGGCGTCCAGCTCGGCCTCGTTGCGCTTGCGCCCGTTCACATCGGCGAAGCGAGGGTCGTCGGTCAGACCGGGATCGACCATGGCGGCGAGGGCCCGCCACGTCTGGTCGTCAGGGCACTCGATGGCCAGCCAGTTGTCATGGCCCGCGGTGCGATAGCAGGAGTGAGGGGCCACTACCGGGTCGTGGTTGCCCATACGAGGCGGCTGGTCGTTTCCCAGGGTATGGGCCATCCATCCCTCGATCGCCGAGCAAGAGGCGGCTTCCCACAGGGACACGTCGATCACCGAGCCTTCTCCGGTGCGGTCGCGGCGGGCCAGTCCGGCGACGATGGCGAAGGCGGCTACGATGCCGGCCGCGGGATCGCCCATCGAGATCCCGACCTCGGCGGGTGGACCGCCTTCGTAGCCGTTCAGAGAGGCGAGGCCCGACAGGGGAGCGGTGGTGGGGCCGTAACCCATGTACTCGGCGTTTGGGCCGGTGGAGCCGTAGCCGGAGATCGATGCCACGATGAGGTCGCTGCGCAGGTCGCGGAGGGTGGCGAGGCCCAGGCCCAACCGATCCATGACGCCGGTGGAGTAGTTGTCGATCACCACGTCGCTCTGGGCGATCAGGGCCTTGGCGGCGGCAATGCCATCCGGGTGGCGGAGGTCGATTTCGACGCTGCGCTTGTTCTGCCCCCACTGGTTGAAGTAGCCGCAGTTGTCGAGGGTGGGCTCGACCCCCGGCACGTACACGGGGAGGCGCCGGCCGAGGTCGGGCCGGGACCGTGACTCGACCTTGATGACGTCGGCTCCGAGGTGGGCGAGATTCAGGGTGCAGAAGGGCCCGGCCCAGGCCCAGCTCAGGTCGAGTACCTGAATCCCTTCCAGCGGCAGGGCGGGGTCGGCGCCTGGCGCGGGACGGTCGGGGTTGGGGCGGGACCGGAAGCCGTCGCAGTCGTCGAGAGTAGGAGCAGGGCCCGGCCGCCAGAGGGGTGGCTCGATCTGATACTCACCACCGAGGTGGACAATGGAGCCGGCGCCGGGATGATCAATGGGCACCAGGAAGTCACGAGCGGCCAGGTGGGGATCGTCGTCGAGGTCGGCCATGGTGTTGACCGGAGCCACACAGATCCGGTTGGCCTGGGCCTGGTGGAACAGTTCCTGGACCCTCCAAGTGCCGGTCCACTCGTTCAGATAGACCTCGAGTAGATCGCTGTTGTCGTAGCGGTCGTCGACGGTGTCGAAGAGACCCATCTGGGTCCACTCGGGAGTATCCATGAGCTCGACCAGGCGTTGCCACTGATCCTGTTCCACACATACCAGGAAGATGAGCCCGTCCTGGCACTCGAAGATGCCCCACGGGTTGAGAATGCGGGTGCCGAGTCGGCTGGGATCGACTCCGGTGTACGAGTAGCCGATGAAGGCGTTCTCGAGCTGGCTGGCCGTATACGCCTGGACCGAGAGATCGATGAGCTCGCCGCGGCCGGTGTGCCGGGCTTGCTCGGTGGACGCCAGGGCAGCCAGGGCACCGGCCACCGCGGTCTGGAGCATGGCCTGGTGGCCGGGGGGCTTGATTGGCGGTTCGTCTTCGAGGGGAGACGCGCCGGGGCACAGCCATCCCCAGCCGGACGCGTGGTTGACCACCAGCTCGCCCGCCCCCCAATCGGCTTTCGGGCCTGTGAGCCCGAACGGGGTGATCGCGCAGGTGACGAGGTGGGGCGCTGACTCAGCCAGTTCGTCGAGGTCGAGCCCCCAGGTGGCCAGGGCCGGTCGTCCGAGGTCGGTGATCACCAGGTCGGCCTGATCCACGAGCTCGGCGAGGCGTCGGCGACCCTCCGGCGAATCGGGGTCGACGACCACACTGCCCTTGTTGGTGGCCAGGCCCAAGAAGGTGCCGCTGTGTTCTCGGTCCGGTTGGCCAGCCGGCCATGGGCCCCGGTGCCGCAGGGGGTGGCCGGTCGGGGGTTCCACCACCACCACATCGGCTCCGATATCGGCCAGTAGCTTCCCGGCCCGGGCACTGGCGGGGGTGGTACCCAGCTCGAGCACCCGGAGATCGTCGAGTCCGTCCATCGGCACAGCAAGGTAGTCGAACGGCGCAATCGGCTCGGGGTGGGGGAGACACGCTGGTCATATGGAATCCAGCGCACCTGACGCCCCGGCGGCGGGAGCTAGGGGAGGGAGCCGACTTGGGCGAGGCCGAGGCGCACGAGGCGATCGTGGCCGCCGGTCATCTCGGCGACCACCTCGGGGCTCACCGCCTCCTCGGGGGTGAGCCAGGTGAAGTCGAGGGCGTTCTGTGACGGCTCGCAGTCACCTTCCACCGGCACCACGTAGGCCAGGCTCACCGAGTGTTGGCGAGGGTCGTGGTAGCCGCTGATGTAGGCCTCCGGAAAGTACTCGGCGATGGTGAAGGGCGACGGGTCGGGCGGGATCATGGGCAGAGCCAGGGGCCCGAGGTCGCGTTCGAGGTGTCGGATGAGGGCGTGGCGCACTCGCTCGCCGTACAGCACCCGCCCGCTCACGACGGTACGGCTCACGGTCTCGTCGGGCATCACCCGCAAGAGGAGGCCGACGTGCTCGACCTCGCCGGACCCGTTGACCCGCACCGGTACGGCTTCGACATACACGATGGGCATGCGAGCCCGGACCGTGTTGAGCTCCTCCTGGCTGAGCCAAGACCCCATTGTCTCGGTTTGATCGCTCACCTTGATCTCCTCGTGCTCAACCAGCGAAGACGAACGGCGTGTAGCCCTCGACCGGGATCTCGTATTCCTCGACCAGGGGATCATCCGACACACAGTCGAACAGCCTCAGATCCCAGCTGCTGGCCACCACGTCGAACTCGCGGGTCGACCCGGAGTCGATGACCTCGGTGGCTCCCAGGCGGTCGGGCCCCCAGCTCTCGGCCAGCGTCGGCGAGAGCTGGACGTAGCAGACGGGGTCGGGGGACTCGTTCACCAGCTCGAACGTGGCCGGTTCGAACTGGTCGCCGACGAACACCACGTCTGAGATCACTGTGACCGTGTCAACCGCCAGGGCCAGTTCGTAGGTGCCATCGGAGAGGGGTTCGTCGCCCCCATCGATGCAGGTCCAGGCCGAGCCGCTCTCACCCAGACCCCATGACTCACCAATGGTCGAGGCCTGCTCGATGAACTCACCGTCGACATACCAGAAGGCATCCCAGACGAGGCCATCGGCCATCGACTCGTAGTCCCAGTGACCACACACGGTGGCCGAGTCCGAGGCCAGGAGCACTTCGGCGGCGTTGGAGAAGCCGTTGTCATCGAAGCCCGGTGAGAAGGAGATGTTGCTGAAGAACGGCTCGGTGTCGGGGCTGATGATCTCGGGCTCGCCGGGGAGCTCCAGGGGGACGGCGTCCTGGGCGTCGTCGATGAGGGGGAGGGCCACCCCTACCGGCCGGACTCCGTTGATGAAGCCGCCGATAGGGGTGCATGTGTCGGTGTCGTCGACGGCTCCGTCGCCGTTGGTGTCGGTGATGACCCGACAATCAACGACCTCGGCATCGAGGCTGCCCGACCCAACCTGGGTGGGGACCCCGATCAGAAACCCGTCGACGTCGACGGCGATGCCGCCACTGTTGCCGCCCGAGATGGTGGCATCGGTCTTGATCCAGGCCCGGCCGTCGACGGTGGCATCGAGGGTGAACCCGCTGACCGCCCCCTGGGTGAACGTGATGGTCTCGCCCCCGATGGCCGGGAAGCCCAGGATCCGAATGGTGTCGCCGATCTCGACGGCATCGGAGTCACCGACGGCCAGGAACGGGAGCTCGGGGCTGACCTCGTTGCCGTCGAGATCGGTCGAGATCCTGAGGACAGCCAGGTCGGCCACCTCGTCGAATACCAGGAGATCGGCCAGGTAGGTGAGCTCGGGAGGCCGATCAGCGGTGTGGGAGATGGCCACCCCGATGGCGTCGTAGGCACAGAAGGAATCGGCCTCGATGACGTGGGCGTTGGTGAGGATCGTGCCGTCGGCCGAGATGACCCCGCCCGAGCCGTACCCGCAGAAGGGCTCGTATCCGGCCCCGCTCTCGACCAGTTGGATCACCTGGACGGTGGCCTGGGCCAGCCCCGCCGTCTCGGGCCCGACCGCGCCGGCGAGGGGATCGATCGTGGTGGTTGTGGTGGGGGCAGCCGTGGTCGTTGTCGGGGCAACCGACGAGGTTGTCGTGGGGCCCGGAGCGCGCCCGGTGGTGGGGGTCGAGTCTCCAGAGTTGTCGCCCGACGAGCAGGCGGCCAGGACGAGGGCCAGGCCGACCAGGAGGACGCGAAGGGGGAAGGGGCGTTCCGACACCTTCCTATGGTGTCATGTGCCGCCGGAGAGGTGGGACACACCAGACCGATCTCACCGGTGTCACCCCTCGGGGAGTTCTGAGTAACGTCGGGGGTGTGGCTGACGGAGTCCGGGTCGATACCTGGCTGTGGTGTGTGCGGGTCTTCAAGACCCGGGCTGCCTCGCGCGACGCCTGTATCCAGGGGAGGGTGTCGATCAACGACTCGGTCGCGAAGCCGGCCCGCCGTGTGAAGGTCGGCGATCAGCTCGAGATCCGTCGCCGTGATCGGGTCCTGCGCCACGAGGTCGTTCAGCCAGTCGACAAACGGGTTGGCGCCGACCGGGTCCCCGATCTCCTCACCGACCGTTCGCCGCCCCCCGAACCCCGATCTGACCCACTGGCCGGCCTTGGCGGCGACCGGGAGCGCGGTAGTGGCCGACCGACCAAACGCGAACGCCGCCAGATCGATCGGCTCAGAGGCCGCTGACCACGCGAGAATCACGAACGGGACAACTCGACGGACGCCGCGCCATGGTCACACGCCCCAATCGACGGTGGCGCCGACGGCTTCGAGAGAGCGCACCACGAAGTCTTCGACGCCCTCGGGTAGGCGGTTTCGGTGGAAGGCCTGGCCGGTGAGGGGCATGATTCCCAGCTTGCGGGTGGCCCAGTCGGCGAAGCGATCCATCATCTTGCCGGGGTTGACGGCATAGGTGGCGAACAGGGAAGTGGGCTTGTCCCACAGACCGGGGAGCTGGAGCAGGGCCCGACGGCCACCGGCCCGTTGACCCCAGTAGAAGCCGCCGTCGACCCAGGTGCCGAGGAAGATGAGATCGGCTTCGGGGATGCCTGAGTAGTCACCACTGCGCACCGAGCGAACACTGGTGTCGACTCCCAACGACTCACAGATACCACCGATATGGCGGGCGGCGAGCTCGGTATTGCCCGAGCGACTCTCGTAGAAGACGATGACCTTCATGACTGCTCCCTGGTCGGTACGTCCGGATCGTAGTGCTCCGCAGAGGGAGTGCTGAACTCTCGAGGTCAGACGCCGTAGATCTCGAACTCGTCAACCTCGCGGCGGCCCAGCCGGGCTCCCGCCATGAACCCGCCGCCCACCACGATCAGGGCCGCGGCCCCGAGCAGCAGGAACAAGGTCTCGGCGCCGGTGAAGGCCAGCACACCACCGGACACTGTCACGGTGTCGGAGTCGCGATCATTGGTGGTGTCGAGATCGTTGTCAGGATCCGAGCCGATGACGACGGCCTCGTTGGCCACCCGGGTGGCGCCGGGGGTGAGGTGGGTGACGAGGTCGATGGTGGCCGACTCGCCTGCGGCGAGGTCGTCCTCGTGGGTACAGGTCAAGGTCTGACCCACCGTCGAGCACGACCACCCGTCGGCCTGGGTGCTCACCAGGACCAGAGAGGTCGGGAGGCTGTCGGTCACCACGATTGGGCCGGGGGCGAGGCCCTCGCCGTGGTTGGTCACCGCGATGGCCCAGGGGATGTTGTCGCTCGAGCTCACCGAGCCCGGTCCCGACTTGGTGATGGCCAAGTCGTGGGGCTGGGCGTAGCCGAAGTCGAGGCGGGACACGGTCTTGCCGGCCACCACGGTCACGATCGTGCGGGAGTCGCCGGTGCCGTCGGGATCAAGGGTCTGGATGAGCTCGCCGTCGACGGTGGAGAGATCGATCACGATCTCACAGGCACCGCTGAGGACGTCCTCGAACAGATAGTCGGGGTCGGCGATGACCGATGTCACCTCGGCGTCGTCGGCGGTTCCCAGGAGACCGTCATCGCCGGCGCACACCAGGGTCACCTTGGCGCCGGGGAGCTTGGGCTCTTCGGGGTCCTGTTCGCCGTCGCCGTTCTCGTCGAGCCACACGGTGCCGGTGATGTCGCCGACGGCCGAGAAGCTGAACTCGGTCGGGTCGTTGTCGTCGGTGGCTGAGCCGTCGCCGTCATCGTCGGGGTCCGAACCCCAGTCCGAGAGGTCGGCGACCGCGGTGCCTGCCGGGCTGAATCCCGAGGCCACGCCCTGGTTCAGGTAGGGGCCGAAGTCGTCGCCGGGTACCGCGATCACGCCCACTCGGATACTGGCTCGGGCCCCGGGGGCGAGTGAGTTGCCACTGGCCAGCAGATTGGTATCGGTCGTGCCGTCGTAGTCGGGGTTGACTGTGAAGTCGGAGCTCGAGAGCTCGGTGATGCTGAAGGAGAGAGCGTCGGTAAAGGTGTTGGCCAGATCATCGGTGACCCGGAGGTTGTCGAGGGTGACGTCACCGTCGTTCTCGACCACCAGGACCCAAACGAGGTCGAAGCGGCCGTCGCCGGCGCTGTTGGGCCCGTCGACGGTGGCCTTGGCCACGCCGATGGCCGGAGCCTCGGTGAAGTCGATCGGGGTCGGGTCGCTCTCGTCGGGGATGCCGTTGCCGTCGGGGTCGACGGACAGGCCCGAAGTAGATAGATCGGTCACCGGCGACCCGTCGGGAGCCGAGGCAGCACCGACGGCTTGGTTGGTGGCAGTCGTGGTTCCGCTCGGGGTCACGGAGAACACGATCGAGAGGGAGCCTGACTCACCTACCAGGAGGTGCTGGCCGGGAGCCAGGATCGGTGAAGCGGCGGTGCCATCCCACGTTGGGTTGGCAGCCAGTGAACCGTCGATGGTGGCGAAGTCCGAGGGGCTCATGCCCGCGAATTGGGTGGCGACATCGTCGGTCAGTCCGAGGTCGGCCAGGGTGACGTTGCCGAGGTTCTCGACGGTGAGCAGCCAGGTCACGGTGTAGGTGCCGTTGGTGTGGTTGACGATACCGCTGGCCGCTTTGGCCACGCCGAGCGCGGGGGTCTGGGGCACTGGTACACCGGCAGCCGAGTTGGCGAAGACCAGTCCGGTGGCCGAGTCGGCTTCGGCCGAGGCCGGGCCCTGGACGATGCCGGCGTCGACATCGGCCTGGGTTACCATGTGGGTGGCGGTGCAGGTCTGGGTGGCCCCCGGGGCGAGTGTGTTGCTCGGGCAGGATACGGCCGAGAAGTGGGGGTGGGGATCGGTGACGTCGATGTCGGTGAGGATCACATTGCCCGTGTTGGTGACCTCGTAGCGCCAGGTGAGGGTGTCGCCCAGCGAGACCGTGCCGGAGCCGTCCTCGTCGGCATTGGAGCCGAGGCCCTTCACGAGATTCACGGCGGGAACCTGGGCTGCAGCGATCGAGGTGGCCGAGGTCGAGTCGACGGACACTCCGTTGGGGTCATCGGCCACCGCCGTGGCCGAGTTGGTGATGACGCCGGCTTCGACGTCGGACTGGGTGACCGTGTAGCTCGCGGTGCACACAGCGCTGTCGCCCGGGGCGAGGGTGGCGCCGAGGGGTGGGGTACAGGTGAGCGAGCCGTTGATGATCGACGGGTCGTCCAAGTCCAGGTTCGTCAGGGTGACGTTGCCCGTGTTGGTGATGACGTAGCCGTACTCGAGGGTGTCATCGGTGGTGACATCGCCCGAGCTGTCCTCGTCGATATTGTTCTCGATGCTCTTGACCAGCACCAGGACCGGGTTCTGGGATACCGGCGTCGAGACCGAGTCGGCTGCGGTCACCAGCGGCCCGGCCGGGGGGGTGGCCATGACATCTGCGGTGTTGTCGATGGTGCCGGCGTCCACGTCGGCCTGGGTGAGGGTGTAGGTCGCGGTACAGACGGTGCTGCCACCCGGTGAGAGGGAAGCGGCCGGGCAGGTGATGGCGCTGAGCCCCGCCAATGGGTCGGTCACCGAGAGCCCGGTGAGGGAGGTGTTGCCGGTGTTGTCGACGGTGAAGCTGTAGGTGAGCGTGTCGCCCAGACTGATGTCGTCTGAGCCGTCGGCATCGTCGTTGGCGGCCACCGCCTTGGCGAAGGCCAGAGCCGGCGTACGATCGATCGGCTGGGAGTTGTTGGCCGTACCGGACACCATGGTTCCGTCGGGGCTGTCGCCGGACACGTTGGCCGTGTTGTCGATCGTTCCGTTGTCGACGTTGGCCTGGGTGACCAGGTAAGCGGCGGTGCAGGTCTGGGTGGCTCCGGGGGTCAGCGAGCTCCCGGCCGCGGGTGTGCAGGTCAGGGCGCTGATACCGGGGAGCGGATCGCTGACGGTCACCGCGCTGAGTGACACGTTGCCGGTGTTGGTGGCGGTGAACTCATAGGTGAGGGTGTCACCGGTGGAGATGTCGCTGGACCCGTCGGCGTCGTCGTTGGCCTTCACGGCCTTCGTGAGCTCGATGTCCGGAGTCCGGTCCAGAGTGGCCGTGTGGGGGTCGGTCGCGGTCACGATGGTGCCGTCGGGGCTCTCGCCTGAGACTGCTCCGGTGCTGGTGATGGTGCCGTTGTCGAGGTCGGTTTGGGTGACGGTGTAGGTGGCGGTGCAGTTGGTCGTGTCGCCGGGTGT
>JAAEMS010000331.1 GCA_024225275.1 Actinomycetes bacterium | reverse complement strand
CGGGCGGGTCGACGTTCCGCTCAAGCAGAACGTTTCCGTGCGGAGCGATTGGACGGGCGCTGTGTGCCGCTGGTGCCGAAGCGGATGATCAGCTTCGTCCAGCTAGGCCAGCGGTGGTCCTCGGCGAATGAGCGTCCGAAGCTTGGCCGGGGTCATACGACTCGAGGTGATCTGCTCGAGCCACCATGTGACACCGAGGTCGGCGAAGGCCCGCGCTCTCGATGCGTCGACGTCGGAATCACCGGACAGAAAGCCGGCGTGGACGAAGTCGAAGGGCCCCTCGGCGGTTCGGTGATCGGTGACGTAGGCGATCAGGTCCGCGGTCTCGGCCGGTGACAGTTCGTCACTCAAGCCGGATGTCGCGGGAATGGCGAAGGCGCCATCCCACGATGCTGCTCTCCGCATCGGGGCCTTGTTCGGCCATCGGCCGCCAACCCAGATCGGGATGCGAGGTTCTTGCACCGGTGTCGGTCTGAAGGTCGTCTTCGCGACCTTGAAGTGATAGCCGGTGAACCTGAACGGTTCGCCTGTCCACAAGCCGCTGACTATCGCCAGGGCTTCGTCGAGCATCTCCGCTCGTCGTTTGGGATCGGCTTCGTCGCCGAACGCCCCGAACTCCTTGTCGCTGAACTGCCCGAGCCCCACACCCAGGATGAGGCGGCCCCGCGAGAGATGATCCACGGTGACCGCTTGTCTCGCGATGATCCATGGCCGGCGTCGGGCGAGCGGGGTCACCATCGGCCCGATTCGGATTGTGGTGGTGCTCGAAGCGATCGCGGCGAGCACGCTCCACGGGTCGTTGACCGGGCTCCGGCCACCGCTCACGACATGATCCCAGACGAAGAAGCCGTCCCACCCGCAACGTTCGGCCTCGACCGCAAGCTCGACCAGCAGAGCTGGGTCGGCGTACTTGCCCGAATTGGGGACGTCCAGCGCGAACTTCATCACTTCCCTGTCTGTCGACGGCAGCTTCTAGATTGCCCAGCGACAGACGATTCGGAAAGGGCTGGACGTCCCGTGCCAGCCACACATGGAGGGGGCCTCGACTCAAAGAACCACCCCAGAACGTGTCGGACAAGGGCAGCCCAACCGTGCGCGCAACGGCACTCCAGGGTGGCCCGACCGCGCATCCCACCTCCTAGGCGCCCACTCCGGAATGGCAGTACAGCAACAGGTCGTCCGCGCTGCACTACCGAAGTCGTACGCCCTCGGCGCTGCTCAGCCCACTCGATATCCACCCTGCGCAACCTTGCCCGAGAGAGTCCGCGATCGACGGCTACGACCGCTCGAAAGCGTCCCATAACGCGAGCCCAATATCCCGCTACCCACCGTCCCACTGCGCCGG
>JAAEMS010000330.1 GCA_024225275.1 Actinomycetes bacterium | reverse complement strand
TTTCGGGGGGTCGATCGACCCGTCCACAGCTCATCCTCGACAACGAGTCCGGGGCTATGAGGGCCAAATGACCTAGTGGAGCAATAACTATGTAGAAGGGGTAGGTCGGAGATCCTCGGCCCCAGTGGGCCTCAGCCAGGGGAACCTCTCCCACCACACCGAGGTCCATTGCCTGCTGAGTGGTGATCTCTTGTCCGGTCAACAGGAAGTGTCGGCCACGGTTGTGTCCCAGCAGCAAGGGCCAGATGATCTGCAGGCTGTCTCCGGGCACCAGTCCGTGGTGAAGTGGGGCTGGGACCGCGGCGAACAGCTCAGGGAGCTCGCGGTGTGGCCCACCAGCCCATAGCCGGGGCCGGTTCTGGTAGCGCATGCGAAGCCTCAGCACGCCGTCTTCGGTGCGGTCGACGGCGATGTGGTCCCAGCTGTCGCGGTAGTCATCGAGTGAGGTCATGACACTTCCCCCGGACCCGTCATCGGCGCAGGAGCACCAGGAGAAGATCGTGTTCAGTCAGGATGCTGGGTTCTGCGGGGTGAGCGGTATGTGATTGGCCGCTGAGTAGTTCGAGCCCGGGTTCACCCCCGCAGCTACAGTTCAGCGATGACCTCGGTTCGCGGAACGCTGCGTCGGAGGTTGTCCCAAGTGGGACGGGGCGGACACGTAACGCGACATTGATGTGGGCGCCTCGCCGCACCTGCCCACTCAACGCTCATGCCGCTGGGGTGGGCCGGCACCAAGCTGGCCTCAATGACTGTTCAAGACCCTGCCAGTGGTCTGATCAGCTACGACCCCAGCGAGGAATCCTGGACAACAGGTGACCCCGCCCCCTGTCCGGTTGACGACAGCTCCTACCGACAGGTCGCCTGGTTCGGTGCCAGCTGGGTCAACCCCTGCGGAAGCGGCCAGCTCCAGATCAACGATCGCCGCGTTCACCTGCACCCGACTGTTGGCTCTGCCTAGGATGCTGACACCGACTCTGGCGGCGTACCCATTCCTGGGCAATGACCCCAAGTACCGGACCTTCTCGACCCGGTGCCTCCATCGGGGTGGGGATTGTCGCCCACCATCAGACAACGTTCGGGTGGCGCCGATACCAAGTCGAGCGCGGTCTGGAATATTTGGGGGCCGGGTTTGGTGGCTCCTACTTCGTGGGAGAGAGCGAACCCGGCGATGCGGTCGAGGAGTCCCAGGGAGACAAGATGGGGTCGGAGGTCGACATGGAAGTCGCTGACGATGGCGATGTCGATGCCATGGTCGGCTGGTCGGGAGATGACCTCGACGGCTTCGGGGTAGGTGGAGTATGTGTCGAGGTCTCCGTGGGAGCGTTCGATGGCGTCGCCGAGTTCGCGATCACCGCGTCTGGCTGTTCTGTCCGGGATTCTGTGGCGTTTTCGGTACGGATGCCCGGACAGAACGTCGGAGAGCCGGTAGCCACATCCGATATCGCGATGAGACGCCCGGTCGTTCGGTCTGATTGCCGCGAACCCTTCCGCCCCGGCGCTGGTAGGTGACAATGGCGACCCAACCCGAGCAACGGGGTTGGGGATGGACGCTGGGGAGTGGTTTCGCCCCCCCCAGACAACGAGGGCTCCGCTGGCGACCGAGCCGAACGGTGCCCGTCGGGGTCACAGTGTGGACTCAAGCTGGTCTTCCCGGTCTGGTGCCGGTTCCGGTGGTAGGCGTCGCCGGGCTCCCGGCACCGTTCCGAGGACTACGAGCAGCGCACCAAACATCGCCGTGAACGGCCAGGCGGCTTGGATGTCGGTGTCCACGACAGACAGTTGTGCCACGACCTCACCGCTGTCGCTGGATGACAGGTCCACGGTGACGCCATCGTATTCGGACCCGGACCACTCTCGCGCCATCGCGATGGATGCCCCACGGCTGTAGGAGTGAAAGCCGGAGTCCCGCAGAACGGCTCTGACGGCCTCCAAGGTTGTGCCGCGGTAGGTGACAGTGGCTAGCTCGAAGTCCTCGTCGAACAATCCCAACCTGTTTGGTTCTTCGGAGACGATCACAGCACCGGGAACCACGGGAAGCTCATCGAGAACCTGTCCGCTCAGCCACCACACAATGACAAATGGCCAGAGCGCCAAGGTGCAACCGACCACGCAAAGAGCGCCGGCCCAGAACCGGCCCACCGAAGACACGATCTCTACGGTACACCACGAAACCCACGGTACGCCACGGGCCACCATGCAGGAGGAGACTCCCCCCGGGGGGTCCGGCGTCCAACCATCGCTTGACGATATATCGGTCTCCGATGTATTCAGGGTGGTGTGCGTGAACCCACCTACTTCTTGTTGCTGGCCCTCACCGACGGGCCTCGCCACGGCTATGGGATCGCCCAACGGGCCGCAGAGCTCTCCGAGGACCGGG
>JAAEMS010000329.1 GCA_024225275.1 Actinomycetes bacterium | reverse complement strand
TTTTAGGTAATGGTAACGGAAAGTCAGATTTAATTTTCTCAAACTTTTCCCAGCTTATTCCGCCCTTGTGACTCCGGCGTCCCAGCCAGAAACGCCACGCTCTGACCGCATAATAACGGACAGCATCAAGTGCCCTGAAGTTGCTGCGTACTCCGAAGTACTGATAATACCCCCGCAGCTTTTCACAGAGTTCTTCGTACTGCTCGTTCATCGGCCTGTGGCGATTCCGCCTGCACCAGTTCCACAGCGATCTGACAAAACGCATCAGGCGCTTTTTCGCTGTTTTCTTCTTTATCACCCAGTATCCCAGTCGGGATTTTGCCCAACAGAAAGTGAATCCGAGAAAATCGAATGTTCCGGGTTTGTGTTTCCCGGCTTTGTCCGGCTTTGTCCGGCTTTCCGAACGGTATCAGTTTTGTCTTTTTCATGTTCAGAGAAAGACCGAAACGTTCAAACCGTTTCGGCAGTATTTCCATTACCCGTTCAGCGTCGGATTTCGCCTCGAAGCCGATTATGAAATCGTCCGCCCATCGGATAATGAAGCACCGCCCTTTCATTCGGGGTTTCACTTCTTTTACAAACCAGTCATCTAATATTGTATGCAGGAATATGTTTGCAAGCAGCGGAGAAATCACGCCGCCCTGCGGCGTTCCGCTTTCCGGGTAACTTGTAATCCCGTCCTCTTCCGTCACTCCGGCGTTCAGCCATTTTCCGATCAGTCTCAGTATTCCGCCGTCATTCACCCTCAGCTTTATTATATCCTGCAACAGTTTATGGTTTATATTGTCAAAAAATCCGCTTACATCTGCGTCTACGACCCAGTTGATGTTCAGTTTTCTGCACTGCTCACGAAGTTCGTGCAGTGCCTCATGCTGACTCCGGCCTTTTCGGAATCCGTAGGAAAAATCATAAAAATCAACGTCGTATATGACGTATAAGATGGTTTCCACCGCTTTCTGAACAATTTTGTCTTCCAGCGCCGGAATACCGATCGGTCGCATTTCTCCGTTTTCCTTTTCCAGCCAAATCCTTTTTACCGGTGTTGCAACGTACTGACCTCTCCGCAGCCGTTCCCACAAATTATAGAGGTTTTTATCAAGGTTTTCAGCATATTCTTTCGCCGTCACCCCGTCAACTCCGGCGGATTCACTTTTCCGTACCAGTCGGAACGAATCTCTTAACAGACCGAGATCAATCCGGTGGGTAAGAGATATGAACACCATGTCAGGATTGTTTTCCGCCAGCATCCTGATCTTTCCGAATGAGTTCTCACCGACTATTATCGGCGGGTTTCCACTGTCCGTCAGATCATTGAACATCTTTTCCGAATCGCAGACTGTCTGCTCCGCAATTCCCTGAATTTCCATTGATATGGTTTGTGACCTGTGTGTATCTCCCATAGTTCCTTCCAGAAGAACGTTAT
>JAAEMS010000328.1 GCA_024225275.1 Actinomycetes bacterium | reverse complement strand
GGTCGCCTTCGGGCTTCGCCGAGTCAGCCGACACGGCGGAAGGGGACCACATCGTCCTCCTCTCGGGCCACGGGGGCCTCGACCGTAGCCAGGCGGCCATCGGGGCCGGGGAGGAAGAGCTCGGTACGGCGGGCCCTACCGGCCTCGCGTCGACCCGAAGACTCGACCGTCACCCGGCGTTCGCTCAGGTAGCCGTGGCCGTCTCGATCGATACCCGACCAGGTGGCGGCGACGACATCGAGGTTGATGTCGGGGCTGGTGAACCCAGCTGGACGGCTGGCGGCGCGGGTGGCCTGCACCACCACGGTGCCCCGGTCGCGAATACGGGCCGAGACCCGACGCTCATCACCGGCTGACAGCAAGCGGTCGGGGGCCACGACGACCAGATCGAAGGCATCGGCCAGAGCGGTGACCACCTGACCCCACAGAGAGGGAGGAGGCCGGTCGACCACCACGACCCGGGCCAGATCGAGACCCACCTCGGACGCGGCCAGGAGCCCGGGATCGGGTAGGCCGACCATGGCCACCCAACTGCCGGAGGCCACCGGGCCGGCCACCAGGGCATGGGTGAGGGAACGAACGCCGTACTCACCACCGACGACCATGGTGGAACCCCGCCGCAGTCGGCCGTCGGGCAGGAGTGGCATCAGTGGTTCGAGGACCGGGAGGGTGTGTTCGCGGGCGAGGGCGGTAGGTCGAGCCAGGCGGGCCACCGCCCTCAGCTCGGGCGACTCACCCCCCTCCACTCCCAGGAGCTGGCGCAGCGACGCCCGGTGGGCCCGGGTGGCCCGACCCCGGCGACGGGGGGCCTCCCACCCTTGTTCGGCCCACGGGTCGGGGTCGGCCGGAGTGGGATCGGGAATATCGGGATCGAAGCTGGCTACGGGGCCCGGGGTGGAGACGTCGGGAGACAGAGGTTGCACCTTCCCACCATACCGAACACCTGTTCGATCAGCCACCGGGGTCGGCTACCACCAGGGCTTCGGTGGTGGCCCCGATCTCGGCCATGGCCGCGGTCAGCCGTTCGAGCCCGTCGTCGCCCTCCGGCACGATGCCGGTGATGGCGCCGCCTGACCCCGTGAAGTTGGCCGAGGCTCCGGCGGTGCGGGCCACCTCGATCATCTCGACCTGGAGGTCCGGGAGGTCGGCGAGGGCCCGCCGGACATCGAAGGAGGCGTCGATCAGCTGCCCGAGATGGTCGCGGTCAGCCCACGCCACTGCGGCCCGGGCCTCGGCCGAGAACCCCGCCAGCCGCCGCATCGACTCGACGACCTCGGGTTCGCCCCTGGAGTACCTAACCCGCAGATCGCCGTGGAAGAGGGCCGACGGCTCAGCCGCGGCGGGCAGATAGGAGACGTAGAGGGGTGGCAGCCGGTTGGCGTCCAGTTGCTCATAGCGGCCGTGGGTGACGCCGTCGGCGGTTCCCTGACGGTCGGGGCCGAAGTCCATCTCCACCACGCCGCCGTACACCTGCACCACCCGATCCTGGAGGCCGGCATCGATGCCCAGCTCCTCGGTCTCGGCCCTCAGCACCAGGCTGGGCCACACCGGTTGGGGCAACTCGACAGAGAGATGTTGGGCCAGTGCACCCATGACGGCAACGACAATGGCCGACGAGCCAGCCAAGCCCACCCCCCTGGGGATGCTGGTCTCATAGGAGAGGCGGAAGCCGAGATCGGGGAGACGGCGACCACGGGTCAGCTGATGGTCGATCAGTACGTGCAGGGCCGCCTGCATCAAGGGGATGCCACCCTGATGGCCATAGCGGGAGACCTGGTCGCTGAAGTGGGTGAGCCCCGACCAGGTCGTGGCGTCGGCCTCACCCGGAACCAGCTCGATACCGGCTGCTGGCTCGAGGGTGACCGTGGCCCCGAAGTTGGCTACCGATGCGGCCAGGACGCGACCACCGAACCCGTCGGACGGGTTGCCGACCAGGGCCACCCGCGACGGCGCCCACGAGGTGAACGAACCGTCGTCGTGGACGATCAGGCGTCGAACGAGGGAACCTCGACGCCGGGCCGGTAGTAGGTGAAGAGATCTTCGAGGATCTCCTTCAACCCCGTACCGTCACTGTGCTCACCGACCTCGACGGTGATGACATTGCCGTTGATGTGAACGGCATCGACATCGCCGGTGGCCAGGAAGCGCTGACCCACCAGATCAACCGGGCGGTCGCCCAGCACTTCGTCGCCCTTCGTGTACCGCTCGTGGCCCATCCCCGACAGGGGGCGGTTCACCTCGAAGCGGATTCGGCCGTGGTTGGAAGAGGGCTTTTGGATGACGGTCACAGGCTGTCCCATAGCGCGCCCGATCGTAACCGATCAGAAGGCCCAACCGTATTTTGTCGCCGATCTACTGCGGTCCGCCAGGCGGCCAGGGCCACCACGATGGACACGACCATCAGGACGGGGTGAATGGACTTGAAGCCGGCGTCGTGGTTGCTGTCGAACAGGACGGCGACCGCGACACCCGGACGAAGACACTCCAGCCCGCCATGGCCCAGATGGGGAGAAGGGCCGCGTTCACTCCGCGTTCACTCCGCCGAGGGTATTGGCGGTGGGGTGCGGGTGTGCCAGTCGGTGGCCGACTGGTAGGCCCCGCCAACGGCGGCGACGGTAGCGTCGTCGAGGGGGCGGCCGCTGATGAGCAGGCTGGCCGGTAGGTCGTCGACGAACCCCATGGGCACGGCCAGCGAGGGGAACCCCAGCGAGTTCCACGGAGGAGTGAACAGTGACTTGAGCCGCATCTCCCGTTCGGGGCCACCACGAAATGGGGGTGCGGTGGTGCCGGTCGTGGGGTGGACGATGACGTCGACGTCGGTGAGCAGGCGGGCGACGTCGCGACGACCCACCCGCCGAACCCGTTCGAGTTGGACATGGTCGGCAGCACTGAGCAGGCCGCCGAGGGCGATCGACATGCGGGTGCCGCGCCCATAGTCCTCCCATTTCTCGGCCAGATGAGAGCGGTGCCAGGCGAATGCCTCGGCGAACAGACCGAGGAAACAGGCGTCGTGAAGGGCGTCCCAGTGGGGCAGGTCCACCTCGACCAGGGAGGCACCCAGGCCTTCGATGACGCTGAGGGCCTCGTCGAACGCTGCCCCGATGGCCGGCTCACAGAAGCGACCGTCGACGGTGGCCGCCCGGGCCACGCCGATCCGCAGGCCGTCTGCGCCGCGGTCACAGGCCGACAGCAGACCCAGCCGGCCGGCGTCGACCGTCGAGGTATCGCGGACATCGGCACCGATCAGCACGTCGAGGACGGCGGCGCAGTCGGCCACCGTCCGAGCCAGCGGTCCCACGTGGTCATAGGTGAACCCGAGGGGGACGACCCCGTTCTTGGGCACCAGTCCGAAGCTCTGCTTGAACCCGGTGATCCCGCAGTAGCTGGCCGGGAGTCGAATGCTGCCCGCCGTGTCAGATCCCAGCGCGGTGGGGAACACACTGGCCCCAATGCCTCCGGCCGTTCCCGACGAGGAGCCTCCCGTCCAGGTTTCGAGGTCCCACGGGTTGCGGGGCAGGGGGAACGGCTTGTCGGTATCGGGGTACCCGATGGCGAACTCCATCGTGGTGGTCTTGCCGGTGATGACCGCTCCGGCCTGCCTCAACCGTTCGACCACCGGGGCGTCGACGCCCGGATCGGCCCAATCGGGGGGCAACACGAGGCTCTGGGCCGTGGTTGGACCCTCAGAGGTGGCAATGATGTCCTTGACCCCGACGGGGATGCCGTGAAGGGGGCCTCGGTCGCGGCCTGCACCCAGCTCCATGTCAGCCCGAACGGCCGCCTCGCGGGCCTGATCGTCGAATCGGGCCAGGTAGATGCCAAGAGCCTCGTCGACCTCGTTGGCCCGGGTGATCGAGGCCTCGATCAAGGAGAGCGCCGTGGTGGTGCCGTCGCGGAGGTCCGACGCCAGGTCGGCGACGGAGCGGCCGTGGAGCGGAGCGGACGTACTCATGCCCGGTGCCCCCCGTCGATGGCGGCCGCCCTCAGCATCGAGGCGGGGGCCTCGTCGCCCGTATCGACCGCGTAGAAACCCTCGACCTGCTGTCTGACCGCCGGGTAGGTGGCGGCCAGGGCCTGGAGCTCGGGCTCGCTGGGATGGATCCCCGCGGCCCCCAGCATGGCCCTCACGAAGTCGATGTCAGCGATATCTGGCATGCCGAGAGCATGCCACTACCTGCCCCTAGACGGGGGCGGGAAGCAGCTTGCCGAGCTCTTCATAGCCGCCGGCCACGTCGGCTACCTCGCCGAAGCCCTGGCTGGCCAGATAGCTCACCGCCACCATCGAACGCCAGCCGCCGGCGCAGTAGGCCAAGACGGGCTGATCCTTGTCGAGCTCGTCGAGGCGGCCGGGGAGCTGGGCCAGGGGGATGATCGTGGCACCCGGGAAGGTGCCGAGCTCGGTCTCGCCCGGGTTGCGGACGTCGACGAGTTGTACGCCGTCAGCGCTCACCTGAGCGGGGGCCACGCGCCGGGTGGACACGACCTGGTCAGGGTGGGCGGCCATGACCCCGGCAAGGTCGCCCAAGTCGCCGACCACCTCGTCGAAGCCGATGCGAGCGAGACGGACCATGGCCTCGTGGCCGGCGCCGGGTTCGCCGGTCACGATGATGGGTGTCTCGGCCGACACGACCATGCCGACCGTCTCCGCGAACCGACCGTCCAGGCCGACGTTCACGGCGCCGGCCAGATGTCCGGCCGCGTAGTCCGCGGGTGAGCGGGTGTCGACGAGGACGGCGCCGGCCTTGATCTGGGAGTCGGCGTCCGCCTTGGTGAGGGTGGGCAAATGACGTTTCTCGTCGAAGGTGGCGTGATCGCGCCGGTTGGTGATGGCGTCATGGAGGAAATAGCCGGGGGCGGCGGGCTGGCCGGCGGTCACCAGATCAATGAAGTCCTGGCGGGGCATCGGCTGGAGGGCATAGTTGGTGGCCTTCTGGTCGCCGATGGTCGAGTAGGGCTCGGACCCGAGGTTCTTGCCACAAGCCGATCCGGCGCTGTGGCCGGGATAGACCCGAACCTCGTCGGGAAGCTCGGCGAGGCGATGGACCGAGTCGTAGAGCTGTGATCCCAGTTCCTGGGCGGTGATACCGATAGCGCCCAGCAGGTCGGGCCGGCCGACATCGCCCACGAAGATGGCGTCACCGGTGAGCACGGCCCAGGGGGTGGTGTCGTCGGAGTTGGGGAACACCAGGATGGAGATCGACTCGGGGGTGTGACCGGGAGTGGCCCACACCTCGAGGACGACGTCGCCCAGCACCAGGCGTTCGGCGTCGGTGGCGTAGTGGACCGGGAAGTCGGCCTCGGCCGCCTCACCGAACCAGATCTCGGCACCGGCCTGCTCGGCCAGTTCGAGGTGACCCGACACATAGTCGGCGTGGAAGTGGGTGAGGATCACGGCCTCGATCTTCAGGCCGCGGGCTTCTGCATCGTCCACGTAGCCGCCGATGTCACGTTGGGGGTCGATGACGACCGCCCGTCCGGTGGTTTCGTCGCCGATGAGGTAGGAGGAGATGGAAAGACATCCCAGCTCGTACTGCTCGAAGATCATGAAGGCCCCTTCTCGAATTGTCCGTACAAATACTGTCTCAGGGGGAGCCACCAACACGAAGGGCCGAAAGTCCCTGGTTGAGCAGTGGCGACTGTGGCCCCGGCAGCGGTTTGCGCAGAGGGGCCGCCAACACGCGATGATCAGAGGGCAAGCCATCCGCGATCTCCTGGGGATTCACCGTGTCAGACATCAGCCTCGACGACTTCGAAACCGAAGCACGTGCCTTCCTCAACGTCAACGCCGAGAAGAGGCCGCCCCGTGAGGATTTCGTCTGGGGCCAGGGCTCCGACGATGCCGCCCTGTTCGAAGAGATCGACCGCGAGACCGAAAAGGTCCTGCTCGGACAGGCCAAGGAGTGGCGGGCCAAGCGCTACGACGCCGGCTTCGGGTATCTCACCGGGCCCGAGCAGTTCGGCGGCCGCGCCCTGAGCCAGGCCCACCAACGCCTCTATGACCTCATCGAGAATGAATACGACGTGCCCGACCAGGGATTCTTCGGCATCGGCCTCGGCATGGTGGCCCCCACCATCAAGGATCACGCCCAGCCCGAGGTGGCAGCCGAGATCCTCCCCAAGCTGTACCGAGCCGACTGGGTGGGCTGCCAGCTCTTCTCCGAGCCCGGCGCCGGCTCCGACCTCGCCAGCCTCCAGACCAGGGCCGAGAAGGACGGCGATGAGTGGGTCATCACCGGCCAGAAGGTGTGGACCTCGGGGGCCCACTACTCCGATGTCGGCGAGGTCATCTGCCGCACCGACCCGAGCCTGCCCAAGCACAAGGGCCTCACCGGATTCATAGTCGACATGCACGATCCCGCCATCGAGATCGTGCCCCTGCGCCAGATGACCGGCGGTGCGGCCTTCAACGAGGTGTTCTTCAACGAGTACCGGGTGCCCGACAGCTGGCGACTCGGCGACGAGAACCAGGGTTGGAGCGTCGCCCTCACCACCCTCATGAACGAGCGGGCCTCGATTGGCGGCGGCAGCGGTGGCTCGTCGAACACCAAGCTGATCGAGATGGTGCGCCACTTCGGCCTCGCCGACGATCCCCTCGTACGCCAGGACATGGCTCAGATCTGGATCCAGTCGAACGTGAACCGCTACACCCACCAGCGAGCGATGGACAAGATGAAGGCCGGCGGTCTGCCCGGGCCCGAGATGTCGATCGGCAAGCTGGCCCTGACCCGCAACATGACCAGCACCGTCGACTTCGTGTCGAAGGTGCTGGGTGCCCGGGTCACCGCCGACACCGGCGAGTGGGGCACCTACGCCTGGGCGCAGTACATCCTGGGCGTACCCGCCATGCGTATCGCCGGCGGCGCCGACGAGATCCTGCGCAACATCGTGGGCGAGAGGGTCCTGGGTATGCCCAAGGACGTCGGCATCGACACCACCAGCCCCTTCGCCGACATCAAGGTCAACTAGAAAAGCGAGCCCTGACCGCCCGGCGGGAGTCTGGCGATTCCGGACCAGGGCTGGTTGTCCATGAACGCCCAGCTGCGGCGGTGGATCGAGGTCGGGCCGTAGCCTTTCAACGCTGCCTTGTGGCGGGGGCACGGGTACCCCTTGTTGTGCTCGAAGTCGAAGCCGGGATGCTCAACAGCTGAGGCGCGCATCATGCGATCGCGGGTGACCTTGGCCACGATGCTGGCCGCGGCGATCGACAGGCAGGTGGCGTCGCCCTTCACGATCATGGTTGTGTTGCCGCCCCCCACGAAGTCCCAGTTGCCGTCGAGCAGGATCTGGTCGGGCGCCACGCCCAGACCGTCGAGGGCCCGGCGGGCAGCCAGCTTCTGGGCCGCACTCATACCCAGCCCGTCGCACTCCTGCTGGCTGGCGTGGCCCACCGACCAGGCCCGGGCCCATTCCACGATCCGTCCGTGCAGGATCTCACGCTCAGGTTCGGTGAGCATCTTTGAGTCGCGGATCTTGGTCAGGCGCCGGTCGGATGGGATGACGACCGCTCCGATGGTCAGTGGACCCGCCCACGCTCCCCGACCGACCTCGTCGAGGCCGACGACCACGTCGTGTCCGGCGTCCCACAACCCCCGTTCGTTGGTGGTGCCGGGGGCACGTCCTCTGAGTGCCTTGCGCAGCTTGGGAGCAGTGGCGGTGCTCACAGGGTGGCCGTTCAGTCGTGGGTGTCGACAGGCTCGGACTCGGGCGTATCGTCGAGGTCGACGGCGTCATCCGAGCGGCTGAAGCGGCCCGCCACCCGACGCCATCCGACCTTGGCGGCCACCGCGGCTCCGGCGGCACCGCCGGCAAGCACTGAGGCGAGCATGCTTCCGGAGTTGGCGTCGAGGTAGCTGAGCATGGTTTCGAGGTTACCGCCCGGTGCCGGGGCGGGCTGACCGCCCAGTGCAGAAACCCGTCCCGCTGTTGCGTTCGGGCGACCACCCCTCGTATGTTAGGCAAGGTGAACATCTCGTTCTCCGACCGTCGCGGGCGCATGGCAGCGGACCCGCTGGGCAAACTGGCCGAGGCGTCAGCACCCGTCCGGGTCAATAGTGTTCACCGAGCCTTCGGAGCGGTCCCCGTCCTCGACGACATCGACCTCGAGGTCACGGCCGGCTCGATCCTGGTTCTGCTCGGCCCCAGCGGCTGTGGCAAGACCACCCTTCTTCGGGTACTGG
This sequence comes from Actinomycetes bacterium, assembly GCA_024225275.1. GTDB lineage: Bacteria > Actinomycetota > Acidimicrobiia > Acidimicrobiales > JAAEMS01 > JAAEMS01. Next base: position 51,529 of record JAAEMS010000328.1, on the reverse strand, counting down.
CCGGGCTCGAGCAGGCAGACGCGGGCTCGGTGCACATCGGCGAGGACCTGGTCACCGGGCCCGGGGTTCATGTCCCGCCCGAGAAGCGCCGGGTCGGCCTCGTATTCCAGGACTGGGCCCTGTTCCCCCACCTCTCGGTCACCCACAACATCGGTTACGGCCTCGAGCGGGGTGAGAGGAAGTCGGGACGGGTCGAGGAGATCATGGAGCTCGTGGGCCTCGGCGGCCTGGGCGATCGCAGCCCTGGCCAGTTGTCGGGCGGCCAGCAACAGAGAGTGGCCCTGGCCCGCGCCCTCGCTCCCGCCCCTCGGGTGCTCCTGCTCGACGAGCCGTTCTCCAACCTCGACCTCCACCTGCGGGTCGACCTCCGCCTCGAGGTCCGCCGCCTCCTCACCGAGCTGGGCACGACTGCCATCTTCGTCACCCACGACCAGGACGAGGCCTTCACCCTGGGCGACCAGGTGGCGGTCATGAACGCCGGCCGCATCGTCCAGCAGGCCCCTCCCGACGATCTCTACCGTGGGCCGGCTTCACCATGGGTGGCGCGTTTCGTGGGCGACGCCAACATCGTCGAGGGCACCGGCCTGGGCGCTTCGGCCGACACCATCGTCGGCACGATCCCGCTTCGCCACGAGGCCACTGGTGACCACCAGGTCCTGGTCCGCCCCGAGCACCTGGACCTCACCTTCGACGGTCCTGGAGTGGTCAGCCTGGTCGAGTACTTCGGCCATGACACCCTCTACCGGGTCGACCTCGGAGACACCGAGCTCTCGATCCGCGCCCCGTCGGCACCCGTGCACGCCAACGGCGACCGCGTCTCGCTCACCTATTCCGGACCCCCCACGACATCATGGCCGAGATCATCGGCCCCGACGTCACCCACCCCCTGGAATCCGAACTACGAGGCCCTCCAATGAGAACCCGAACTCTCCTCCTGCCCATCCTCCTACTGACCGGCCTCCTGGCCTCGTGTGGGGGGAGCGACGACGCCACCCTGGTCATCTACTCCGGCCGTGGCGAAGACCTGGTCGGTCCCCTGGTCGACCAGTTCGAAGAGGAGACCGGTATCGACGTCAACGTCAACTACGCCGGATCAGCCGAGCTGGCCCTGCTCATCCGCGAGGAGGGTGACAAGAGCCCAGCCGACCTCTTCCTGTCCCAGAGTCCCGGTGCCGTCGGGTTCCTCGAGGACCTCGGGGTTCTGGCCCCCCTGCCCTCAGAGCTGCTCGACATGGTCGATCCGGCCGACCGTTCGGGTTCCGATGTGTGGGTCGGCATCTCGGGCCGCAAGCGCGTCCTGGTCTACAACCAGGACAGCGTCGATGTCGGATCGCTGCCGGCCAGCGTCCTCGACCTCACCGACAGTGCCTGGTCGGGTCGAGTGGGGGTGGCGCCCGGCAACGGATCCTTCCTCGACTTCGTCACCGCCATGCGATTCCAGCTCGGCGACGACGTCACCCTGGCCTGGCTCGAGGCTCTCGATGCCAACGGTGTGCGTACCTATCCGTCGAACAGCTCGATCGTCGAGGCGGTGGGTCGGGGCGAGGTCGACGTGGGTCTGGTCAATCACTACTACAACGTGCGGGCCCTGGCCGAGGACGATTCGCTCCCCAGCCGCAACCACCACTTCGCCGACGACGACATCGGCTCCACGGTGATCATCGCGACCGCCGCCATCCTCGAGGGCAGCGACCGGGCCGACGATGCCCAGCGGTTCATCGAGTTCCTACTGGAGAACGACGCCCAGACCTATTTCGCCACCGAGACCTTCGAGTATCCCTTGCGGCTCGGAGCCGGACCGCCCGAGGGCCTTCCCGCCCTGTCGGGTCGCGGTGTGGGTAGCGTCGACTTCGATGCCCTCGGAGCCGACCTCGCAAGCACCCTCGAGTTGGTCGAGTCCAGCGGCGTCTCCGACGGCAGCTGACCGGGGGCCGGGCCCGACCCGGTGCTCGTTCTGATGCGACCTCCAACTGCCTTCACCCACCCTGTGGTGGTGGTTGGCTCTGCGCTGGTGGGGGCCGCCTTCGCCCTCCCTCTCGCCTACGTGGTATGGCGGAACGTCACCGAAGGGGGCGACCTCGGAGCCGAGCTGACCTCGGCCCGCACCCTCGAACCGCTGATCCGCAGCCTGGTTCTGGCGGTGGCCACCGCCCTCGCGACCTCGGTGATCGGCACCACCTTGGCCTGGCTCACCATCCGCACCGACATCCCGGTGCGGCGCCTCTGGCAGGTCCTCGCTCCCCTGCCACTCGTTTTCCCCAGCTTCGTGGGGGCGGCAGCTCTCCTGGCCTCACTTGCCCCCGGCGGCCTGCTCGACGAGCTCCTCTCACCCCTGGGGGTCAACGAGCTCCCGCGGGTCGAAGGGTTCGTGGGGGCCACCCTGGTGCTGACCCTGTTCACCTACCCCTACGTCTACCTACCGGTGGCCGCCCGCCTTCGGGGCCTCCCACCCTCGCTCGAGGAAAGTGCCCGGGTGCTGGGCCGGGGTCCGTGGTCGACGTTTCGGACCATCGTCCTGCCCCAGATCCTCGATCCCATCCGGGCGGGGGCGGTGCTGGTGTTCCTCTACGCCCTGTCCGACTTCGGGGCTGTGGCCCTCATGAGGTACGACACCCTGACCCGGTCGATCTACGCGAACTACCAGGGGCTGCGCCTCTCCCGGGCGTTCACTCTGGCCCTGATCCTGGCCCTGCTCGCCATCGTGGTGGCCGCCACCGAACGCCGTATCGGCGCCCCGGTCGACGGTGGTCGAGCTGGTCGCCCGCCGAACGAAGTGGCATTGGGGCGATGGCGTTGGCCGGCAGTCCTGGTCGTGTTCACGGTGGTGGCCAATGCCCTCATCGGGCCGGTGGCGGCCCTCACTCACTGGGCCGGTCGCGGCATCGTGCGCGATGAGGACCCATGGGGGCGCCTCGGCGACGAGATGGGTCAGCTGGTGAGCCCGGCCATCACCACGATCCTCCTGGGTCTGGCGACCGCGGCCATCGCGGTGGCGGTGTTGTTGCCCGTGGCCTGGCTCACCCGCCGGTGGCGGTCACCGTTCACCAGCGTCATCAACGCGCTGGTGGTCGCCGGCTTCGCCCTCCCCGGGTTGGCCATCGCCTTGTCTGTGGTGTTCTGGTCTTTGAAGTCGCCCTTGTCAGGCCTGCTCTACCAGTCGTGGCCGGTGCTGGTCTTTGCGTACGTGGTCCACTTCGGGGCCCAGGCCCTGCGCACCGGACAGGTGGCCGTCGATGGGGTGCCGAACCGGATCAGCGAGGCGGGGGCCACCCTGGGGGCCAGCCGGTTCCGTCGCCTCCTCACCCTGGAACTGCCACTCATGACACCAGGCCTCCTGGCCGGAGGCGGGCTGGTGCTGCTCTCGACCATGAAGGAGCTGCCGGCCACCCTGCTGGCTCGACCGATCGGGGCCGAGACCCTGGCCACCGAGGTGTGGGGGGCATGGGAGGAAGGGTTCCTCACCGAGGTCGGACTGTCGGCACTACTCCTGCTGGCCCTGTCCGGAATCCTGACCTGGTTCCTGATAGTCCGCCGAGCGGACGCCTTCGACTAACCGGCAGAAACCAGGATTCGGGCGGCGGCGAATGCCCCGATGCCGACGGTGGCGCCCTCGATCTCGACGGTGGTGGCGCCATCGGGCGACGAGGCCATGATCTGGCCCAACCGTCCGGGGAGGACATGGTTGTTCTCGAGGAACTCGAGCTGACCGTCATCGAACTCGAGCTCTTCGGGAATGCGGGCCACCGTGAACTGGCTGCCGGGGCCCAGGGTGTCGAGGGCCACCATGTCGGGGGCGGTGTAGTCGCTACCGGGGATGGGGTTGCCGTGGGGGCAGGTCGTGGGGTTGCCGAGCAGTTCCACCAAGGCGGCCTCGACCTTGGGGGAGATCACGTGCTCCCACTTGCCGGCCTCAGCGTGGGCTTCGGCCCAGGAGAGGTTCAGCACGTCGGTGAGGAACCGTTCGGCCAGGCGGTGCCGGCGGACCACCGACTGGGCCAGCCGTTGGCCGGCTTCGGTGAGCTGGAGCTTGTCGCCGGTTCGGACGAATCCGTCTCGTTCGAGGCGTTTGATCATCTCGGACACCGCGGGCCGGGACACACCGAGGCGTTCGGCGATCCGGGCCTGGATGACGGCGACATCGTCTTCCAGGAGCTCGAAGATCGTCTGGCAGTACTCCTCGACGGCCGGGTGATACTCGGGTGCCTGGTACTCGGCCATGAACGAAGGGTATCGGTCCTGGCCCAATGCGGCCCGGTCGGGGGTCCGACCCACTGTCAACCCAGGAGGGTCTCGCCCGTGGCGTCGGTGGCGGTCCAAGCGGGGTCGAGGGCCGAAGCCCGCAGGACCAGCCCCGGTCGGGGATCGTCGACCGACCAGAGCAGGGCCGGACGCTCGCCGTGCCACCGCACCGCGGCACTGACACACCCCCATCGGGTGGGTACGTCGTGAACTTCGACGCCCGAACGGTCCCACCCTTCGGGCCGCACCGGGAACAGGTCCAGGCCATCAACGGACTCCCCGACCATCAGGTCCAACACCGCCCCCACGGCCAGGGCCTGGACGGCGGCCGAGTGTCCCTCGCCCCGGGCCAGGCGCACACCCTCGGTCCGCTCCGATGCCGGCCAGGTCATCGTGGCCGAGGCAGCCTGGAGCAGGTCACTCAGGGCCATGAAGGCTCCAGGGGCACGGGTCTCGACCAGACGGCTCACCCATTGGGCTTCGGCCAGCCGTGACCCGAAGCCGTCGGCGTCGGGCTCGTCCTCGACCGGTTCCCGGTCACTGGATTCTTCGGTCCCGACCATGTCGGCCGCAACCATGTCAGCGGCACCGGTCTGGCCGATCCGCCGGAGGCCGGCCAGACCGATGCCCACCGCTCGACCCCCACATCCAGCCCGGGCCAGGTGTGTCGCACCCGCGGCCAGGACGGCCGCCCACTCGTCGGCCCCTTGATCGAATGCCGAACCTCGAGCCAGCTGGCCGCCCAGAGCCGCCACCACCGCCTCGGTGGTCGAGGTGTCACCCCACGAGCCGCCGGGCCGCTGACGGCCGCTGACCTCGACCAGGATCTCGAAGGCCTCGTCGCGATGACCGAGGCGACCCAGCGCCTCGGCCACCAGGGCGGCTTCGCTGGTCGGCTGCCCATCGATCCGCAGGTCGGCGGCCGCCCGCAGGAGGTGGCCCCGCCCGGCGGCCAGCGCCCTCCCCAGCAGCGGATCAGGGGCAACGATACGGGTACCTCCGTCGGCCAAGCTCGCCCAGCCCGCAGCCACCCGCTCGAGCCCAGGAAGGTCGGTGACCGCCGGAAGCTCGTCGTTCGTCTCGCGGCGACGCCACCCCACCCGGCGAGTCCGGGGTCGGTGACCCACCGGTAGGACGACACGCTGGGTGGTGCCGTGGCTGAGGGGCAGGATGAACACGGCGCTGCCTGCTCCGTTGGCGTCGTGATGGTCGATCGGGCCGGCCCCGGCTTCGCCGTTGACCACCGTGTCGACCACATCGCCCTCGATCCATGAACCGGCAACGGATCGGGCCGGCGGCCGGGAGAGTCGAACGGCCAGATTGCCGTCGACCACCACCTGGGTATCGTCCAGGGTGATGTGCTCCACCGGGATCGGCCCCACCGCCCCGTAGGGTATGACGGCCAGGGCCAGGGCCACTGGCACGGTGCCTTCGTTGGTGATCTCCACGAGAAGCACGTCATCGGACCTGTGGCGAACGGCGCCCACCGAGTGCACGATCTCGCCACCGGGAACCTTCATCGTGGTGGTCACAACGGGCGATTCTTCCACCAGATCCTGGGCCACCGCCCCCTCGACCGCGGGGTGATACCAGCGGTCGTCGGCGCCGATCCACCAGTCGACCGACCAGCTGCTCTCGTGGGGGACGACCAACCCTCGCGGGTCCACCAGGGCCGGTGACGATCCGGTGATCGTACCCAGCCGGGTCCAGCCGCGATGGGTCAGTTCAGAGCCTTCGGTGACGGGCCGACCTGCCCGCCGGTGACGATCGAGCCCGTAGGGAACCAGGCTCGGATCCGCGGCCAGGAATCGGGCCGACCGACGGTCGATCCTGGAGGATTCTCGATTCAGCACGCGGTCACTCGATCCCGTGCAACTCTCGGGGCCGGTCAGGTCGGAGCAGGCCCTCGTAGCAGTCGTGGGCGGTCCGACCCTTGTGACAGGCCTTGTACATCTGGGCAGTGATGGGCATCTCGACCTCGAGCTCGCGGGCCAGGTCGAACGCCACCTTCGTGGTCTTGATGCCCTCTGCGACCTGGTTCATCTCGGCCACCACCTCGTCGACGGTGAGGCCCAGGCCCATACGCTCGCCCACGTGCCGGTTCCTGGACTGGGTACTCATGCAGGTGGCGATGAGATCACCCATCCCCGCGAGGCCGCTGAAGGTCAGGGGTGCTCCGCCGAGCTTGACGCCCAGTCGGGTCAGCTCGGCGAGGCCCCGGGTGATGATGGTGGCCTTGGTGTTGTCGCCCACCCCGAGCCCGTCGGCCATTCCCGCGGCGATGGCCACCACGTTCTTCAGGGCGCCGGCCACCTCACAACCGACCACATCGGAGTTGGTGTACACCCGGAACGTGCGACTACCGAACACCGAGCGGAGCTCCTCGGCGATGTGGTCCTCGCTCATGGCCAGGGCCGACGCGGCAGCGTCGCCGGCCAGGATCTCCTTGGCCAGGTTGGGGCCGGTGAGTACGCCCACGGGGTGGCCAGGTAGAACCTCGTTGATGACCTGGGTCATGCGCTTGCTGGTGGAGAGCTCGAGGCCCTTCGACAGCGACACCACCGGGACCCAGGGCCGCAGGTGAGGTTCGATCTTCTCGAGGGTCTCTCGGAAGGCTTTGGAGGGGACCCCCATCACCAACAGGTCAGCCCCCGAGATGGCCTCTTCGAGCGAGCTGGTGGCCCTCAGCTCGGGGTGGAGCTGGTAGCCGTCGAGGTACCGGCCGTTCATCTGTTCGGTGTTGATCTGGTCGACGGTCTCGGGGTCGCGGGCCCACAGCATGGTGGGCACGTTGTGAGCCACCAGATGGGCCACGGTCGTGCCCCACGATCCGCCTCCGGTCACAGCCACCCTGATCCTTCTCATGACCAACCCTAGGCCGGACCCCCCAAGCCGGTCGAAGCCCGGGCCCCAACGGGCACAAGAGTGGGAGAGATCTCCGGCTCTAGACTGCAACAGTCATGACCGAGGACACCCAACGCAATGCCGACCCAGCCGTCTCGGCCGCGGTCCTGGTGCCGGTCAAGTCCTTCGCAGAGGCCAAGGTGCGCCTGACTCCGGCCCTCGGCCCCGACCAGCGGGCCGACCTGGCTCGGAGGATGGGCGATATCGTGCTGGCCGCCGCCACTCCCCTACCGGTGGCCGTCGTGTGCGACGACCCTGGGGTGGCGGCCTGGGCCGAAGGCCGAGGCGCCCGGGTGGTGTGGACACCCCGTCGGGGCCTCAATCCGGCCGTCGCCGACGGCGTGGCCACATTGGCCGAGGCCGGATTCGAACGGGTCATCGTGGCCCACGCCGACCTCCCCCTGGCCATCGGGTTCGCCCACCTGCTCGACGCCGACCCCGAGGTCGTCCTCGTTCCCGACCGTCGCCAGGACGGCACCAACGTCCTGGTCGTGCCTTCTGAGGCCGGGTTCGAGTTCCGTTACGGTGCCGGCTCGTTCGGCCGCCACCGGGCCGAGGCCCAGCGTCTGGGCCTGGGCGCCGCGGTCGTCGACGACGAACGGCTGGCCTGGGACCTCGACAATCCCCCTGACCTCGATCTCCCCCGCTCGTTGGCACCCGCCGACGGCCTCGGCCTCTGAGGGACTCCCCCATGCTCCCCGAATCGTCCATGTCTCCGCTCTCGCCGCCCACCATCGACCTGCCCACGCCCGAACGGGCGCTGGCCATCGTGGCCCACCCCGACGATGCCGAGTTCCAGTGCGGCGCCACCCTCGCCCGCTGGGCGGCCGCCGGCTGTGAGGTGAGCCATCTGGTCTGTACCGACGGATCGAAGGGCACCTGGGACCACCAGGCCGACCAGGCTCAGCTGGTGGTCACCCGCCAGGCCGAGCAGAGGGAGGCCGCCCGGGTCCTGGGCGCCACCGGCGAGGTGGTGTTCCTGGGTCACACCGACGGCGAGCTCGATTCGGGGCTGCGTGAGCGGGCCCAGGTGGCCTATTGGATCCGGACCCTGCGGCCCACCGTGGTGCTGGGCCACGACCCGTGGAAGCGGTACCGACTCCACCCCGATCATCGCCACGCTGGCCATCTGGCCGTCGACGGAGTGGTGGCGGCCCGCGATCCGTTCTTCTTCCCCGAGCAGGGGGTGCGGCACCACCGGCCCGACTCTCTGTTGCTGTTCGAGGCCGACACGCCGGACCACCTCGAGGACGTCACCGGATTCGCCGACGCCAAGGTGGCCGCTCTCGAGGCCCACGCATCACAGTTCGAAACCACCCACGGCATCGACGAGAACGACGGTTCGACCCGCGACGACTTCCGCCTGCGGGTGGCCGCCAAGCTCACCACCATGGCCGGCGGTCACGGCCCCGAGCACGCCGAGGCCTACAAGCTCATCACCAACCTCTAGCCAGCGCCAGAGGCCCCGAGAGCAGAGCCCCGGGCACTCCCCACCAGTTGGCCGCCTGATTACTCGAAGTCAGTCCCGGCGACGTCGGCCCAGGCTCGAGCCAGCCCCTCTGCGGTGGCCACGGCATGGGCTTCATCGTCGTAGCCGGTGCGGGGCCAGAAGAAGCCCCGGAGCCCATCCTGGCGATTCCGGGGTACGACATGGACGTGGAGGTGGGGAACGCTCTGGCTGATCCGGTTGTTCATGGCTACGAACGAACCGCCCGCCTCCAACTCCGACTCCATGAGTGAGCTCAGGGCGCGGGCGCGACCGAATAGGGGCTCGATCTGGTCGGGGGGAAGGTCGGCCAGGGTCTCATGGTGTTCACGCGGGCAGACCAGCACGTGGCCAGGGAACAAGGGCCGAATGTCCAGGAAGGCCACTGCCGAATCGTCGGCGAACACGACGTGGGCGGGCGACTCCCCGGCGATGATCGAGCAGAACACACACATGGCCATGTCCCACCCTAGATCCGGGACCGCCGAGGATGGACCCGACCATCACCCACCTCGTGAATTGGTGGTCCTACGCTTAGTCACGACTGGGAGGAAGGGAGTTCGGTGAACAGGCAACCGGTGCTGTACGGCCTAGATATCGAGATCGACACCACGATCGAGGCCCTCGATCCCGAGGTCTCACCCATCATGGGCGTGGCCCTGTCTGGACCCCGCGTCGACGAGCTGTTCACCGGCCCCGAGCCTCTTCTCCTGGCCGGGCTCGACCATCGCCTCCAGGGTCTCGAACCCGGAGTCATCGTCACCTGGGACGGAGCCCGCTTCGATCTGCCCTTCATCGCCGCCCGGGCCCGGGTCTGGGACACCCCGCTTCACCTGCATCTCGAGGCCCGCCCCGGCTCGGACGGTTCGTTCAACGCCATGTGGGGACCCCACCGCCACCTCGATGCCCGCCGCCTCTACGACCAGGCGGGCCGGGGCCGGACGAGGTTCGGCCGCCGCCGCGCGGCCGGGTCCGCTCCCCCCGAGCTCGGATCCGAGGCCCTCCACGCCAACCCGGCCAGCGATGCCCGTCTGGCCCGCACCCTGGCCGACCGACGGTGGGGGGTGGCCCGCCGCAGCATTGACCGGCTGGTAGCCCAGCCCGGCCAACTCGTTTCCTGACCCAGCCCCGCGACCAATTCGATCTGACCTGGCACCGGACACCGGCGTAGCCTCGCGATAGTGCTACTGGAGCTGGGGCCAATCCGTGCGGCCAACGCCATCGCGTGGATCGACTACGCGTCCGAGACCCTGGGTGTCGGGTTCGAGGAGTTCCGGGCCCGCGGGTTTCGCGGCGATGCCCTGGCTCCGTGGATCACGCTGGTCCAAAGATGGGCTGAGGCGGCCCGCGACCTCGCCGATGACGATGAGTTCCGCTGGTCGGGGGAGCTGCCCGACGACCAGGGCGAGTTCCTGACCTGGGCCTTGCACCAGTTCCTCCACCGCAGCTTCGGCGGTATCGCGCCGGACGGCGTCGAGCAGGAGCTGAGGGCACCGTTCAACCGAATGCTCAGCCTCGCTCTGCTCGACGGTCTGACCGAAGCAGGGGGCGCCTGCCGCGAGCTGAGCGAACAGCTTCGCCTCACCTGGCCCCCCTGGGCCCTGCCCAACTAGAGCTCGGTGGTGAGGGGTTGGCCGGGGAGGACGTCGCGTTGGACGCCGTCGGGGCGTTTCACGATCTGACCGGCCACCAGGACCCACTCGACGCCGGTCGAGGGCGAGCCCGGGTTGGCCACGGTGGCGGTGTCGGCCACGGTGGCCGGGTCGAAGATGGTGATGTCGGCGTCGGCGCCGCGCTGGAGGCGACCCTTTCGCCGGAGGGCCGGAATGGGGGTCTCGATGCGTCGGGCGGGGAGGATGGTCATCTTGGCCAAGGCCTCGGGCAGGGTCAGCACCCCCAGGTCGCGCACATACCGGCCCAGTACCCGCGAGAAGGTGCCCGAGGCCCGGGGGTGGTTGTTGGCGTCGGGCTCGAGGATGGCGTCGCTGCCGATGAAGGTCCACGGTTCGCGCAGGGCCAACTGGACCTCTTCCTCGGGAATCGACCCCAAGGCGGCCACCAGGTTCCCGGCGTCGCGAACCTGGACGAACGTCTCCTCGCTGACCCGGGTCTCGGAGCCACCGATCTGGAGGTCGTTGTAGGTGATGCCGAATCGTTCCTGCCAGTTCCCGTTGAAGCGGTTCGAGGCCAGATTGGTGGCCCAGAAGTCGTAGGGATACAGGCAGGCGGTGACATCGACTCCGGCGGAGCGGGCCTCGTTGAGCTGGGCGAGGGTGGCCTCCATGGTGTGGGTGCCACCGGTCGAGGTGACGTGCTCGACATGGACGCTCACCCCTCCCTGGCGGGCCACTTGAATGACCTCGGCGACGGCCTCGCTGTTGCGGTCGGGGTCGCTGTAGCGGGCGTGGAAGAAGGCGGTGAGGTCGTACCGGGCGGCTACCGCGACCAGGGCGAGGATTTCATCGAGGTCGGTGCCGGGCGTGTACTCGGGCGAGAAGTTGATACCCCCGAATCCGGCCAGGACGTCCTCTTCCATCTCGGCCGCCATGGTGGCGATCTGGTCGGGGGTGGCATCGTCGTCGATGTCGAGCTCGCGGCGAAGCCGGGTGAACTGATCGTGGAAGGCGCCCCCGAAGTGCACGGGCACCCGGCCGGTGTAGTCGCGGAAGAAGTTGTCGGCCCGGGCATTCAGGCCGTGCATGGCCATATTGGTGGTGACCCCATCGGCCACCTTGTTCCACACCCCCACCTCGTTGGGCTCGTACGACAGAAGGTCGATGAAGCCAGGAGCCACCACCAGACCCGTCACATCGATCTGATTGTTCCCGGTCAGGGGCTCGAGGCTGATGGCGGTGATCCGGTCACCGTCGATACCCACGTGGGCCTGGCCGTCGAAGCCCGAGGCGGGATCGATGACCCGACCCCCGGCCAGGACGATTCCGTAGGTGTGGTCGGTGCCCGGCTGGGACGCCGCGGCAGCCAGAGCGGGCGGATCGACGTTGGGGGGCGACAGGGCGGTGGTTGGGGTGGGCGAGGTGGTTGGCGACGTGCTCTGTGGAGTCGATCCGGGGCGAGCCGGGGCCCCGAGGATCCGCAGGAGCCCGATCGAGGTACCCCCGAACGCAGTGGCGAGCAGGAGTTTGCGCCGATCGATGGCCGGCGGACGAGGGGGAGGGAATCCGTCGCTCGACACTGGGGACGAGCCTACCGAGCGGCGGGCCCAGGGAGCCGTCACCCGAGAGGCCACTCTGGCCGTGGCGTCCCGCCCACCCGCGCCGGAGGTGGCCCGGCTGCCGCCGGGAACCGTTCTGGTCACGAAGTGGTCGCCGAGGCCTCGTACGACGAGAAGCTCGCTACCTTGAATCTGGTGGAAGCAGTGGAGCCGATACAGCCATCCCCTGTCGAGGCCGAAGGTCGCCGACCCCGGCCCGGCCCCTCACCGCGGGTCCTGGCCGCGGCCCTGGCTGTGATCGCGTCGTTCATGATCGTGGGCGGACTGACCGCCGCGGCTGTCTCCGACGACCAGCCCCAACAAGCCGGCAACCACAGCGCCACCCTCGGGGCCCGGGTGGCCCAGGCCGCCGTACTCGAACCCACCCCTCGCACCGTGGACGCCTACGCGGGGCTCGGTACCTGGGTGGACGTGTTCGACTATGCCCCCGGCTACCAGGGCGAGGGGCACACCCCGTCGGTCACCCCGGACGACATCGACGCCATGGCCGAAGCGGGCATCGAGACCCTCTACCTTCAGGCCGCCCGCCACGACGACGAGATCGTGGGCTTGGTGGATGACACCCTGGTGACCGAGTTCGTGGTCCGGGCCCACCGGGCCCGCATCGACGTGGTGGCCTGGTACCTCCCCACCTTCGCCGACGTCGAGGCCGATGCCGACGAGATCGAGGCCCTGATCGCCTACGACTACCTGGGCCACCGGTTCGATGGAGTGGCCCTCGATATCGAGTACATCAACTCGGTCCCCGATGTCACCCGGAGAAACGGGCGGCTGATGCGCCTGTCGGCCAAGGTCGACGCCGCCGCCGGCGAGATGCCGGTGGGGGCCATCGTGCTACCCCCGGTTCAGATCGAGATCGTGGGCACCGAGTTCTGGCCCCACTTCCCGTGGCAATCGATCTCTCCCCACTACGACATCTGGTTGCCCATGTCCTACTGGACCTTCCGCAACACCGACAGCGAGTGGTACTCGGGTTACACCTACAACGAGACCTCGACCCGGTTGTTGCGGGAGAACATCGACGACCCCGATGCCCTGGTCCATGGCATCGGGGGGATCGGCGACACGGCCACCCCAGCCCAGTACTCCGATTTCGTTGACTCACTGGTGGACACCGAGTCGATCGGGGGCTCGATCTACGACTGGAACACCCTCACCGCCGAGGGTCGCGACCTGTTGGAGGCATCGTTCTCCGATGGGGCCGGGGCCAGCCTGCGTCGCCCCTAATCTACACTTGATCGCCAACCAGTCGAAGGATGTTCATGGGACGATTCCAGCGCTCTGTCGAACTGTTCAAGGCGTCCTGGGCGGTGCTCCGCGAGGACCGTGAGCTCCTGGCCCTACCCGTCATCTCCGGGGTCGTGTGGATCTTGACCGTGGCCCTCTTTGCCGTCCCGGTCCTGGCCACCGTCAACCTCGATGCAGTGGCCAGCGACGGATCCGACACGGTGACCGCCAGCCCTGCCACCTACGTCCTGCTGGCACTGGCCTATTTGGCACTGGCCTTCGTGGGCATCTTCTTCAATTCGGCCTTGGTCCACGCCGCCAACGAGCGCATGAACGGAGGCGACCCCACCGTCGGGTCCGCCCTCAGGGGTGCTTCGAGTCGGGTCACGCGCATCCTGCCCTGGGCCATCGTCACCGCCACCGTCAGCTTCATCATCCGCCAGATCCAGGAACGAGCCGGGCTGCTGGGTCGCCTCCTGGGCTTCATGGCCGGCATGGCGTGGGCCGCGGTGACTTTCCTGGTGCTACCGATCCTGGTCATCGAGGATGTAGGTGTGGTTGACGCGGTGAAGCGCTCGGCCGGACTCTTGCGCAAGGCGTGGGGCGAGGGTATCGCTGGCCACCTCGGCCTGGGCCTCCTGGGCCTCGTGGCCATGATTCCCTTCGTTCTGGTGGGTGTCCTGGGTGCCATGGCGGGCACAGCCATGCTGGCCGTACCCGCCATGTTCGTGGCCGTGTTCGGCATCATTGCGGTGGTCGTGGTGATGACGGCCCTGTCGGCCATCTACAAGACCGCCCTCTACCGGTACGCGGTAGCCGAGCCGGTCACCGGCTTCCACCCCGACCTGATGCAGGGCGCCTTCACCCACAAGGGCTGAGCCGCCCCGCTCCCCCTCACCAGTCCTGGCACAGGCTGTCGCAGATCAGCCCTACCAGGGCCGGAGGCAACAGATCGATCGCGGCCGCCATGAGGTCTGAGTCGGGGGGTAGGAGATCGGGGGCGTTCCGGGCGAACGTTCCTGTGTCGAACCATCGGGCCAGCTTGGCCGGGCAGCCGGGTACTACCAAGTCGCCCACCGCCACCGCCTGGTGGACATCGGCCCAGGTGGCCTGAGGCCCGAAACCGGGCTGCAGGGTCTCGAGGTCGAACCAGCCGAGCGAACCGTCCCACCCGGCCCGATCGACGACTCGGTCCAGCCAGACTGCCCGCAGGAATTCGGTGGGCCGCCCCGCTGGCGGGGCGGTGGCGAGCCCGAACCCGACCCGTAGGAGGTCCACGATCCGCCCCACCCCGGTGAGGCTGGTGAAGGTCCGTGACCGGCTGACCAGGGTGGACGAGTGCCGGCCGGCTCGATCTATGGCCACGGCGACCCGCCCGTCCTCGCGGCCTCTGTCTTCGTCGGAGAACCACCGGCAGGCACCGGCCACCGCCACCGCCCTCCAGTCTTCAGGGAAGGTCACACCCAGGAGAAGGTCGAAAATCGATTCGTCGCCCCCCTCCTCGATCTCCATCTCCACCCCATGGCGGGGACGCCGGGGCAGGCCGCCCGGAAACCCCATCACGAGGGTCGGTCCTTCGGTGCCGGCCAACTGCTCGACCACCAAGGCCAGGCGCTGGGCCACCAACGAGTCCAGCGAGGCCGGGGGTGGGGGCGGGAAGCGGTCGTCCGGGTCGATCGGGAGCTGATATTCGGGGTACGCGGGCATGGATGCCTCCAACGGAAGATGCGTTGTAGGCGGCCCGAGCCGCGAGACCGAAGTCAGAACCCAGTTTGGTCGAGGCCTGTGACACTCAGGCCGAGATGACCAGGTCGATCTCTGTGGTCGTGGCCGGAACCGCGGGAGCTTCGGCCCTCACCGCGGCCCACCAGGGGGTGAGGTCGATGTGAACGCTGAGCTTGCCGTCGGCCCCAACCACGACGGTGGCGGGGGCGCCCACGCCGGTCAGCCCGCCGGTTGCCATCAGCCGCTCCCTCAACGAGGCGTCCACGGCCAGAGCAGAAACCGCATCGGCGTCGAACACCGCATCGTAGGAGACTCCACCGTCCATTGATACACCGGTCTCGAGCTGGATGAACGCCCGGATGAGGGGCTTCAGCAGGGTCTCGTTGGGATCCATGGCCCGCGCCGTGATGTCGCCCTTGGGGCCGGCCGGGATGACCTCCGGGCTTCTACCCTCGACCGTCGCGGTCACCACACCGTCGGCGAGGACCAGGTCGACCTTGGTCGATGGACGATCGCTGTTGGCGAGGGCATCGGCCACCTGCCCGAACGGTGACACACTGTTGGACTTCTCGACCACGGAGATCTCAGTGGTCAGGGTGGCGGCCTCCGCTGCTGCTTGCCAGACTCCGGTCCTGGTCACCGTCGAGGTTTCCGCTTCGGAGTCCGATATCGCCACCAGGCGATAGGCGACGGTGTCGGCCGCCGTCAGAGCCTCGAACGCCCCCTGAACCGCGGCCACCGACAGTGCGTCGCTGGCCCCAACCGAGGCGGGTACCACCGGGTCGACGACCGGAGTCTCGATGTCGAGCGTGGCCATGGCCTCGGGGGGGTCGTCTCCGTCCTCCTCCCCCAGGCTCGAGCCGTATGAGGCCAGACCAACCATGATTCCGATGAGGAGAAGAACCCGATATGCCCGCATGCTCCGACAAGGTACGACCCAGGGTTGGGAGGCGACAGAGCCATGCGGCCCATTGCAGCCTCAGACCGGGACTCTGGTGCGGAGCCAGTCGGCGAAGAGAGGGTCGGTGACGATCAGGGTGTCGGTGACGTCCTTGCGGAGATGGCCGTGGTCGACGAGCCGCTGGCGGGCGTGCTGGGCGCCACCACTGCTGAGATCGAGCAGGGCGGCCGCGGCCCCGAAGATGCTGCCACCGGAGGCGATGATGCGCAGGACCGCCTTCTCGCCGCTGGGCAGCGAGGAGTAGAGGCGTTCGAGACCGCTGGCCACCTCACGTCTGGCCGTGCCCAGCACCTGTTCCCAGGTCTCGTCAGTGGCCGACTCACCCCCTGGGGTCAGGCGCCACGCCACGTCGGCCAGCTGCATGGCCCGCTGGGGGTGACCGCCGCTGAAATTGGCGATGAGGGGAGGCACGGGGCCCGCATCGCGTCCCGTCGCCGTGAACCCCCGACCCACGATGTCGGCCACCTCAGCGGTACCGAACGGCGGCATCTGGATCAGTTCGGCCTGGGCGTAAAAGGGCTGGGACTGGTCCGAGAAGAGGGCAGTCATCATCGAGGGCTCCGAACCGGCGAAGACCAGCCCGATCTCCTGGTAGTGGTGCTGAAGATGGGTCCGCAGCAGACCCGCCGCACCCTCGATGCCGGCGATGCCCGAGAACTCGTCGAAGAACACCACCAGGGGCAGGCGTTGACCCAGGGCGACGATGGCCTCCAGCTGGCCGTGCACAACCCCCACGGGGTCGGGCCGGCGACGGGCCGGACCGGTGAGGTTCACCCTCACGAATCCGACGTCGACGCTGATGCCAGCGGCAATCGAGGCCAATGTCTCTGCCAGGGCGGGTCTGGCCCGCTTCATCCCCTCGTCGAGCCGGATGGCCAGATCGGCCATCGACGACACCTCGTAGAGATCGAACCACAAGGTCGAGGCCCCGCCTTGTTCGAGGTCGGACGCGACCCGGCGAAGCAGGCTGGTCTTCCCGTACCGCCGGGGCCCGAGCAGGGCCGCGACCCGGCGGGCCGTGATCCGTTCTGTGAGATCGGCAATGAGATCACCGCGCCCCTCGACCTGGTCGGGTTCGAGGGGACCGAAGAAGGGGAAGGGTGAGATGTCCACCCCCTGAGCCTACTATTCTCCAGCGTACATTATACGCTATTTTGTCGAGCCTCTCACGGTGGGTGATCCGGTGAGGGCCTTCATGGGACAGCTCCTGCCTCCTGGATGGACCGCCACACCTTCTCGGCGGTGCAGGGCATGTCGATATGGCGCACCCCCAGGTGACTGACGGCATCGATCACCGCACTCTGGACCGCGGGAGTAGCCCCGACCGAGCCGGCCTCGCCGATGCCCTTGGCCCCGATGGGATTGAGCGGGGTGGGAGTCTCGAGCTCGACCCGCTCGAACGAAGGCAGCTCGGCCGCCGACGGGATGCCATAGTCGGCGAAGCTGGCGGTGAGAGGGTTGCCGTCGGTGTCGTAGCGGACCTCCTCGAGCAGAGCCTGGGCAATGCCCGACGCCACCCCTCCGTGGATCTGGCCGGCGAAGAGGAGCCGGTTGACTATGACACCGGCGTCATCGCACGACAGGTGGCGAACGGGGGTTACGCCACCGGTCTCGGTGTCGACCTCGACCACCGAGACCTGGGTCCCGAACGGATAGGAGGGTCGCTCACTGACAAAGTCGCTGACCGTCTCGAACGGGTCGTCGGGGACGACCCCAGCACCGATGGCCCCCCAGCCGACGGCCACCGAAGGGGTTCCCACCACGTGGAATCGCCCCTGGGCGACGTCGAACTCGATGTCCTCGACGGCGGCCTCGAGCAGATCCGCAGCCCGAGTGCGGGCCTGCTCGACCAGCTTGTCGGAGGCGTCCCACACCGCCGCGCCGGCCAGCTGCACCGACCGTGACCCACCGGTGAACTGGCTCGAAGGCACGATGTCGGTGTCGCCCCACCTGACCTCGACCCGATCCATGGGGATCCCGGTGCGCTCCTGCACGACCATGGCCCAGGCCGTCTCGTGCCCCTGACCGGTAGGGGTGGATCCGGTGCGCACTACCGCCGACCCGTCGCCCCTCAGCTCGATGGAGCCGTACTCCTCCCGGTTGGCACCGGCGGTGATCTCGACGTAGACGGCCACGCCGATACCCAGCTGGACCCGATCGCCGGCCTCCCGGCGACGGGCCTGTTCGGCTCGCAGACCGGCGTAGCCGACGGCATCGAGGGCCCGGTTCAACGACTCCTCGTAGTCACCGGAGTCATAGAGGGTGCCGATCGCGGTAGTGAAACCGTCGTCGAAGGCAGCGACCAGGTTGCGACGCCGCACATCGACTGGATCCATCCCGATCTCGGCCGCGAAGAGATCCATGGCCCGCTCGATGGCTGCCGCCGCTTCGGGACGGCCGGCCCCCCGGTAGGCCGTCGTGGAGGTCGTGTTGGTGAGGACCGAGGTAGCCCGAAAGCCGACGGATCCGATGTCGTAGACCCCACACATCATGCGCCGGGTGCCGGTGGGCAGAAACGACCCGATCAAGGGATAGGCACCGCCCTCCTGCACGACCCTCATCTCGAAGGCCTTCACCCGGCCGTTGGGATCGCCCCCGATCTTCAGGTACTGGATCTGGCCCCGACCGTGCCCCAGACCGACCAGGTTGTGACCCCGTTCCTCGCTCCATCGGACCGGACGACCGACCCGGGCGGCCAACCAGGGCAGGAGCATTTCCTCGGCGTGGGCCCGACCCTTCGACCCGAAACCACCACCCACGTCGGGCACGACGACGTGCACCTTCTCGGAGGCCAAGCCGTAGACCTGCATCAGAAACGCCTTCTGGGGGTGAGCCCCCTGGCAGGCCGACCAGTGGTGGAGGCGACCGTTCTCGTCCCACATCGATGCACCAGCCCGCCCCTCCAGTGGAGCCGCCGCGATCCGCTGGTTGACCGTTCGCCCTTCGACCACGACCTCGCAGTCGGAGAAGTCAGCGTCACGGGTCTCGTCGTCACCGATCTCGCAGACCACATTCGTCCCCGACTCAGGGAACAGCAGGGTGTCGGACCCGATGGCCGTTTCGGGGTCGAGCAGGACCGGCAGGGGCTCGTAGTCGACGATGACCAACTCGGCGGCATCCTCGGCCGCGGCGTGGTCCTCGGCGACGATCACGGCCACTGGCTCGCCGGCGTACCGCACGACACCATCGGCCAGCAGGGGACGGGTGTGGCCCGGATTGAAGGACGGGTTGGGAGCTGGCAAGGGACCGATATCGAGATCGGCTCCCGTGAAGACCGCGACCACGCCAGGGGCCTCCACCGCCTCACTCGTGTCGATCGACTCGATGCGGGCGTGGGCGATGGGCGACAGGACGAACCGCACCACGGTGGCGCCGGGCAGATCGAGGTCAGCGACAAAGGTCGCACCCCCACCGAGGAAGCCCGGATCCTCCCGCCGGACGACCTCATTTCCGAGAATGCTCACGTTCTGTCCCCTTCTGTCACACGGTCCGCACCTGTTCGGCCAGCGCATCCAGCCCCACCGCCCCGGGTGCCAGGACCCGAGCGTGGAAGGCCTTGAGATCGAAGCCCGGTTTGGCCTGTGCCTCGGACCGTAGATCGAGAATCGCCTGCTCACCGACCTTGTAGGTGATGGCCTGGCCGGGCCAACCGCAGTAGCGCACGACCTCGTCAGTGGCGTCGTCGACCGGGGACATGGCCCGGGTCACGAGCAGCTCGACCGCCAACTCCGGCGTCCAGGGTTCACCCGGATGGAAGGTGGCGTGGTCCGGGATGGCCAGGCGGTTGTGGACACCGATGTCGATGGCCACTCGGCAGGCCCGGAAGAGCTGGCTCGACAACAGACCCACCCGGTGTTCGGGACGCTCGAGCAACCCCAGCTCATCCATGAGCCGTTCGGCGTAGAGCGCCCACCCCTCCCCCGACCCCGGGTTCCACGAAACCAGCCGTTGGTACCGTGTCAGATTCTCACCCTGGGTGAGTTGGGCGGCGCACTGGAGGTGGTGACCCGGATAGCCCTCATGGTTGGCGGTGGTGATCTCCCCGAACAGGGGGAAGAACGACCGGCCGGCCACCGGGTACCAGACACACCCGTTTCGACTGAGGTCCTCGCTGGCCGACACATAGTGGGGTGCCGAGGCCCCGCCCGCCGGTTCGATCTTCACATCGACCGGCTGGAGCTCCGGTGGCAGATCGAAGTGGGTGCCCACCACCGCGGCCCGGGCCTTCTCCTGCTGCTCGATCATCAGCTCGTGGAATTCCTCGAGCGATGTGGCGGCGTACGCCGGATCAGTCTGGAGCCGATCCATGACCTCGGGGGCGCTCAGGTCGGGCAACACATCGGCACATGCGGCCTGAAGATCGACCCACAGCCTCTCGACCTCGGCCCATCCCCAGGCGTAGGTCTCGGCCAGGTCGAGGTCGGTGCCCAGCCAGCGCCGACAGAGGCGAGCATGATCGTCGGGCCCGGCGGCGTCGTCGACGCGGGCGGCGGCCAGGTAGGTCTCGCGCAGGAACTCGGTGAGCTCACCGAAGACCTGCGCCGCATGATCGGCCCCCCGGGCCAGACGAGAGCTCAGGGCCGGATCGAGGTCGGCCCCGCGGTCGGCCAGGGCCCGGAACGGCGATCCGTCCCCGGCCGCGATCTCACCCTGGGCCACGACCGCTTCGACCTGGCGGCGGGCTGCGGTCACCCCCTGGCTCATCCCCTCCTCGAGTGAGGCCCGATAGCCGGCCACCGGCTGATCGATCGTCTCGAGCCGGGTCGCCACCTGCTCCCACTGCTCGGGGGTATCAGTCACCATATTGTCGAAGGCGTGCCTGAGCAGCTGGTGGGGCGAGACGATGTTGCTGATGTCCCGCAGGTGGTCGCCGGCCTCGTGGGCGTCGATCATGCCGTCGCAGTCGTCGACCAGCACCCGCTGGGCCAGGCGTGACCGGGCGTCTCCGATCTCACAGGCCAACGCCTCGGCCTTGATGGTCTCCGCCAGGTCGCGGGCGGCTGCGTGGCCAGCGGGCGAGAGGTCGGGCCAACGATGGTCGTGACCCGCCAGACCTTGTTCGGTGGCCATGAGGGGATCGCTCTCGGCGAACCGATCCACCGCCCGGTCGCTCACTTCGAAGATGTCAGCCATGCCGGGAGGCTAGGCCAGTAGTTAACCGAGAAGAAACAAGGCGGAGACCCGGCGGACACGCCCCTGCGGAACTCTGATGCCTGTCTTGAGGCAATCTGACCGAGGAGGGACTCATGGAGTCCGGAGACATCGCGTGGATGCTCATCAGTACCGCGCTCGTGGTGTTCATGGTGCCGGGGTTGGCCCTGTTCTACGGCGGTGACCTGATCGGCAACTTCGACTTCGTCGGTCTCGACGAGCTGAACGGCGACACCGAGACCCTCGTGTTCGTCGCCTTCCTGATGACCTTCGCCTCGATCACGCCGGCCCTGATCTCCGGAGCGGTAGCCGACCGCATGCGCTTCTCGGCCTGGGTGGTCTTCGTGATCCTCTGGTCGGTCCTGGTGTACACCCCGGTGACCTACTGGGTGTACAGGGGCTGGCATCACACGGTTCTCGATCCGGCGGCGCTCGACTTCGCCGGCGGCACCGCCATCCACATCAACGCCGGCGTGGCGGCCCTGGCTGTGGTTCTCGTGCTGGGTCCACGCCGGGGCTTGGGCCACGAGGAGATGGCCCCCCACAATCGCATCGTGCTGCTGATCGGTACCGGCATGTTGTGGTTCGGCTGGTTCGGGTTCAACGCCGGCTCGGCCGGGGCGGCCGATGGGGCGGCGGTTCAGGCCCTGCTCAACACCTTCGTGGCCGGCTCGGCCGGCATGATCGGATGGAGCGGCACCGAGTGGCTGAGGGAGGGCAAGACCACGGTGCTGGGCGCCGCCTCGGGCCTGGTGGCCGGCCTGGTCGCCATCACCCCGGCCGCCGGCTACGTGGGCGGTTTGTCGTCCATCGCCTTCGGTCTCGTGGCCGGCGCCATCTGCTACTACGCGGTCACCTTCAAGGAGAAGCTGGGCTACGACGACTCTCTCGACGTGGTGGGCATCCACGGCGTGGGCGGCATCGTGGGTGGTCTCCTGCTCGGCTTGTTCGCCGATGGCCGGGTCAACGCCGGCGGTACCGACGGAGTGTTCTTCGGCCAGCCCTCGTTCCTGCTCAGCCAGGTCATCTCCATGGTCTCGGTGATCGTGTTCTCGTTCGTCGTGACCTACGCGATCGCCAAGGGCCTCGACAAGACCTTGGGCCTCCGGGTGAGCGAGGAAGAGGAGTACACCGGCCTCGACATCAGCCTCCATGGTGAGCAGGTCTACGGCGAGGCCTTCCTGGGCGCCGCCGAAGGGCTCTGACCACCAAGATCTGAAATCACGGCGGCGACCTGGTCGCCGTGAGTTTCCTGCACCTGATGGCCCCCTCCTTCGATCACCACGGAGGGGGCCTTCAGCTTGTCGGCCAGCATCTCGTGGGCGGCGTGGAAGCGCTTGTCGAACTCGCCCACCACCAGCACGGCCGGCCCCCCGATCGACCCCAGCCCATCGATCACCCGGCTGTCGTTCTGCTGCACCATGCCCGACGACCCGGTCGGCACACCGAAGGTCTCCTCGGCCTTGGCCACCGTCCGGTTCCACTTCTCCCGGCCCTCGGGTTTGCGAAACCCGGGGCCGGTGGCCACCAACCCCAGGGAGGCGACGTCAGTGGGATGATCGATGGCGTGGGCCATCGACAGGTAGCCGCCCAGCGAGTGGCCCACCAGGATCACCGGGGTGCCCACCTGCTCGATGACGCCGGCCAACTCCTCGAGGGCCAACTCACGCGAGTAGTTGCCGACCCCGACGTCGGGTGATTCGCCGTGGCCGGGGAGATCCCACGCCCCCACGGTGAACCGGGTGGCCAGGATCGGGGCCACCGTGTCCCAGGTGCGACGACTCCCACCGAAGCCGTGGGTCAGCACCAGCCCGGGGCCCTCGCCGGTGATGTCGACGGCGACGGTCATGACGGGCTCAGTGGCTGGCTGCGTCGCCCAGATACGAGGCCCGCAGGTCGGGGTTGGCCAGCAGGGCCTCGGCGCTGTCGTCCAGGACCACCCGCCCGGTTTGGAGGACCCAACCCCGGTCGGCGATGGAAAGGGCCATGTTGGCGTTCTGCTCCACCATGAAGATGGCCACCCCCTCCTCGTGGATCTGCTGGATCAGCTCGAAGTTGGTTTGGACCAGGGCCGGGGCCAGCCCCATCGAAGGCTCGTCCATGAGCAGGACGCGGGGCCGACTCATGAGGGCCCGCCCCATGGCCACCATCTGCTGCTCGCCCCCGGAGAGGGTGCCGGCCTTCTGGGCCAGCCGTTCCTTGACCCGGGGGAACATGGTGAAGATCCGCTCGAGGTCGGCGTCGATGCCTTCCCGGTCGTTGCGCAGGTAGGCGCCCAGCTCGAGGTTCTCCTTGACCGACAGCCGCTTGAACAGGCGCCGGTTCTCGGGAACCATCGTCACCCCGCGCTCGACCCGGTAGCTGGTGGGCTTCTCGTTGACCACCTCACCGTCCAGCAGGACCTCACCCGAGGACGGCTTGACCATGCCCAGCAGGGTCTTGAGGGTCGTCGACTTGCCCGACGCGTTTCCGCCCAGGAGGCAAACGAGTTCACCGGCGTGGATGGCGAGGTCGACGTCTTTGAGGATGTGAACCGCACCGTAGTGGGTGTTGATGCCGCGGAACTCGAGAAGGGGGGCTTGTTCGTCGGTCACTGACTCTCTCCTCGGCCGGCGTCGACCGGGCGCCCGAGATAGGCCTCGATCACGTGGGGGTCGGTGGACACCTGATCATAGGAACCCTGGGCGATGGTGACGCCATGGTCCAGCACCACGACCCGGTCCGATACGTCGCGGACAACACCCATGTCGTGCTCGACCATGACGATGGTGAAGCCCCACTCGCTACGGAGCCGACCGATGAGCCCGGTGAGCTCAGCCGTCTCGATGGGATTCATGCCCGCCACTGGCTCGTCGAGCAGGAGAAGGCGAGGCTGAGTGGCCATGGCCCGGGCGATCTCGAGCCGGCGCCGGTTGGCGTAGGACAACACGAAGGCCGGCTGCTCGAGTCGGTACCCCACCAGCCGAGAACCGAAGAACCCGAGAACGTTCTCGGCCCGCTCCCGTATCTCGCGCTCCTCCCGCTTGAAGGCGGGGGTCTGGAACAAGGGGCCCAGGACCCTCTGCTTGGTGCGACTGTGCTGGGAAACCATGACGTTCTCGACGATCGTCATGTTGGGGAACAGGCGGACGTTCTGGAAGGTGCGGGCCACACCCCGGGCGGTGATCTCGTTGGGGTCGAGTCCTACGAGGGAACGGCCCTCGAAGAGGATCTCGCCCTCGTCGGGAGTGGCCATGCCGCTGATCAGGTTGAAGAACGTCGTCTTGCCGGCGCCGTTGGGGCCGATGACCGACACGATCTCCCCCTCGTCGACGTGGAAGTCGAGGTCGCGGACCGCGGTGAGGCCACCGAAGGCGATGCTGACGCCAGAGATGTCGAGGAGCCGCTCAGCCATCACCAACCTCCTCACCGTCGTCGACCCCAGGTTTGTCGCCCTTGAGCCAGGCATCCTGGAGGAACTCATCCTGGTGGAGCTCGCGGGCCCGGTGTTTGCTGGGCACGAGACCCTCGGGCTTCTGCAACATCATGAAGACGAGGAGCACGCCGTAGATCAGGAGCTTGAAGTCCTGGAACTCCTGAAGCAGACCTGGCTGGCTGGGGCCGCCGAGCACACCGATGAGCACGACCGCTCCGACGATGACACCCGGGATGTTGCCCATACCGCCCACGATCACCACCACCAGGATGACGATGCTGACCAGCAGTTCGAAGCTGTTGGGGAACACCGAACCGACCTTGGCGGCGAAGATGGCACCGCTGAACGAGGCGAGGACGGCACCCACCACGAACGCGAACAGCTTGGTGGTGACGGTATTGATGCCCATCGCTTCGGCCACCTGTTCGTCCTCGCGGATGGCCATCCAGGCCCGCCCGAGTCGCGAATACTGGAGGCGCCACGACAGGTACACGGCGAAGACCACGAAGACGAGCACCAGGTAGAACACCGCCTTGGGGTCGGTACCCCGCACCGTGGCGAACCCGAGCTCGACCCCGGGGATCTGGCGGATGCCCTGGGCGCCGCCGAATGTCGACTGGAGCCAGTCGGACAGGAACAGGACCCGGACGATCTCACCGAAGCCAAGGGTGACGATGGCCAGGTAGTCGCCTCGCATCCGGATGACAGGCGTGCCGATGAGCATGCCAGCCACTATGGCCATGACGACCACCACGGGCACTGCCAACCAGAAGCCGATCTCGGGCGACCAGCGGGGCGACAGGGGCGAGGTGAGCACGGCGGTGGTGTACGCCCCGACGGCGAAGAAGGCGACGTACCCGATGTCGAGGATGCCGGCGAGGCCTACCACGATGTTCAGGCCCAGAGCCAGGAGGATGAAGAGGCCCACATTGGCGAGCAGTTCGTTGAGCAGGCTGCCCAGGAACATGGGCATGACCACCAGCACCACAGCCGCGACGGCCAGAGCGATGGTCGAGTTGCGCCGCTGCGTCTCCTGGTCGAGGCCCGCCAGCCGCTCGCGGATCTGCTCACCCCGGCCGCTCATGACCCAGGAGAGGCCGCCGGCCACCAGGGCCACCACAACCGCCGCTACCCGCTCGAGAGCCAGCTTGGGCGAGTAGAGGAAGTCAATGATGAATTCGAAGGGGCCGTTGTCGAGGAGGTCGTCGACCACCGCCACCAGGATCGAGATCAGGAAGACCCAGCCCAGGGCGTTGACCACAGCACGCCGACCCCGGGACGACAAGAGGTGCAGCGCCCCGCCACACAGACCAAGGCCCAGGCCAATGGCCAGCCATCGCAGAATGCCACCCCCGATCCCGGACTCGAAAGTGAGGAGTCTGAACAGGCGAGGGCTCCAGTTGGGCATGGTGTCGCGCAAACTGAAGGTGTCCAGCAGGACGATGAGCACGCCGAGCCCGAGCCCGGCAATGGCTCCCGCTCCCGCACCGGCCACCAGGTCGCGCAGGCCCTTCCGTGGCGCCTCCATGCCTTCGAGGGCGGTCTCCTGGGCCGCGACCCAGCCCATGACCATGGGCACCCACAACAAGAAGAGGTACCCCAGACTGAGAGTGCCTTCGATGAGGACCCGGTCGTCGAGCGACTCGACCATCCCCACCAGGGAGACGAACGACATGCTCAGCCCCCCGATCAGGCCCCACTTGGCCATCCGGTTCCAGTCGACGTCGAGGGCGGATCGCGAAGTGGTGACACTCCCCAGGGCAGTGGCGGTCATGCCCGGTCCTCCTGGCTCAGTCGTTCACCGAACAAGCCGGTGGGTTTGAACAGGAGCACGAGGACGAGCACCGAGAAGGCCACGAGGTCCTTCAGCTGGGAGACGCCCGGGACTCCGAGGGGCTCGAGTAGGAGCAAGGGCCCCACCGACTCGGCGACACCGAGGAACAAGCCGCCGGCCATCGCCCCTCCGAGGTTGCCGACACCACCGACCACCGCGGCCGTGAACGCCTTGATGCCAGGGAGGAATCCTGTGGTGAACGTGACCGTGCGGAACAGGAGGCCCCACATGATCCCCGCCACTCCCGCCATCGCCCCGCCCACCCCGAAGGTGGTGACGATGATCCGGTTGACGTTGATGCCCATGAGAGCCGCAATCTCCTTGTCCTCGGCCACCGCTCTCATCGCCTTGCCGGTCTTGGTCCGTTCGACGAACCACCAGAGGGCGTACATGGAGACGGCCGAGACGAGGATGACCAAGACCTTGGTGCCCTCGATATCGACGAACCCGAGGAGTGACCGCTTCTTCGAGAGCCATTCGGGTAGCGGCGGGTAGTTCTTCGAAGCCGGGCCGAACAGCCCTGAGACCGCGTACTGAAGGAAGAACGAGACACCGATCGAGGTGATGAGGGGGATGAGCCGGGGCGATTCGCGCAAAGGTCGATAGGCGACCCGCTCGATGACGACGGTGGCGAAGGTCGACACCACTATCGAAATGACCAGGACGATGATGATGGCCAGGATGAAGCTGTCTTCCCAGAGCCCGGACTCGAAGAGCACGTCGGAGGTGATCCAACCCGCCATGGCCCCGGCCATGAAGACCTCACCATGGGCGAAGTTGATGAAACCGAGAACGCCGTAGACCATCGAGTAGCCCAGGGCGATCAAGCCGTACATGGCCCCCTGGGTGACACCGGAGATGAACAGGTTCTCGAGTTGGGTACCCGTCAGCCCCTCACCCCGGGCCTGCTGGAGGATAAAAGCGAGGAGACCCACCGCGATGAACACGATCGAGGCCACTCGCACCAGGAAGAGGAACCCGTCGACCCAGTTGTTGGTCTTCCAGAGGGATCGGCGGACGGTGGCAGTCAAGAGCGGCTACTTCCGGGTAGGGACCTGGAGTGGTGAGCCAGCGTAGACGTGACCCACGTCATAGGACCAACACGAGAAAGGAAGAGGGGCCCGAGCCGAAGCCCGGGCCCCTCTGCCAGCACTATCAGACGCTTGTCACATTCACGTGAGACGAGCGACCAGAATCATCCGCCGAAGGCGGATGATGTCATGGAGCGTACGAGAAGACGACGTTGGCCTTGCCGGTCTCGATGTCTCCGCTGTCCTCATGGAACACGACCGAGATGCGCTGGGCGCCACAGTCGCCGAACTCGTCACAGGACAGTGTGCCGGTGATACCGGACACACTTTCCTGCATGTCGAGGTGGGCCCGAATGAGGGCCCGGTCGATCACGAGCGAACCATCGACGACCTCGGAAGCCGCATCAATGGCGTCGAGGAGCAGGATGGTGGCGTCGTAGCTGTGAGCCCAGAATGGGGCCGAGGGGGTCTCGCCGTACTCGGCTTCGTAGGCGGCCAGGAAGCCATCGGCGCTCACGCCGGTGCTCGAGGCGTTGTCGCCGAACTGGAGGTCGGGACCGGAGAAGTAGAGACCCTCAGACTCGGGGAGCTCCATGAAGTTGTCGGTGAGAAGGCCATCAGCGGCCATCAGCTGGGTGTCTTCGAGACCGGAGACACCGCCGACCTGCTGGGCAATGAAACCACCCTCAGGCATGAAGATCGGGAAGAAGAGCAGCTCGGGGCTGTCGACCGCGACCTCGGTGAGGACGGGCACCATGTCGGTGTCGCCCTTGTTCACGGCGGTGAAGACGGTGGTGGTGCCACCGAGCTCCTCGAAGGCATCGGCGAAGGCCTGGCCCAGACCCTGGGTGTAGGGATCACCATCATGGATGACAGCAGCGGTGCCCACGCCCAGCTCGTTGACCACGAACTCGGCAGCGGCGCGACCCTGGAAGAGGTCGTTGTGGGCGGTGCGGTAGTAGCCGACGTTCCAGTCGGTACCGGCGTTGCCGGCCAGGTCGGAGGTGAGGGCCGGCGAGGTGTTCGACGGCGAGATCATGACCATGCCCGCTTCGGAGATGAGGGGCGAGGCGGCCACGGCCGCACCGGAGCACGAGGTACCGATGACACCCGCGACCTGCTCGTCAGCAACGATGGTCTGAGCGGCCGCTTGGCCACCGTCGGCCGAGCAGAGGTCGTCGAGACCGGTGCCGATGGTGACGTCGAAACCCTTGATGGGACCGAAGTCAGTCACCGCGAGCTCGACGCCGCGCTGGTTGGGAACGCCCAGGAAGGCGACGTCGCCGGTGATGGCGTTCAGGGACCGGATCTGGATCTCGGCACCCTCTTCGACCGTGACGGTGCCGAGCGAACCGGCCATGTCGTCGGCCATATCGTCATCGGCCATATCATCGTCGGCCGCCTCATCGTCGGCCGCCTCATCGTCGGCCGCCTCATCGTCGGCCGCCTCATCGTCGGCCGCCTCATCGTCGGCCGCCTCATCGTCGGCCGTCTCGTCGTCGGAACCGGTTGCCGTGTCGTCCGAGTCGCTACCGCAAGCGGCGGCGACCAGAGCGAAGGCGAACAGGAGCGCGAGAAGTCTGAACAGCTTCTTCGATATCATTGACTGGATCCTCTCCAAGGGTTTGGAACTCGGGAGGGGGGCCTCACGCGAGTCCACCTAGCCCGATCAGACATGAACGCTACATCTCGCGAGACTGAATCAGGTGTCGCCCCGCCCCTGACTGATGACCAGGGCCAACCCGGCCAGCACCAGCGGGGCCCCCAACCACACAGCCAGCGGAGGTACTTCGGCGAAGACCAGCCCCGTCAGCAGGGCGGCCCCGACGGGTTCAGCCAGCAGGCTCAACGAAACGGTCACCGATCCGACCCGGGCCAGCAGATGGTTGAGGACCGTGTGTCCGGCCAGCTGGGGGCCTACTACCATGGCACCGATGGCCAACCAGGTCCGCCCGTCGTAGCCCACCAGGTCGACGCCCGAGGCCAGAGCCGTGATCAGTAGGGCCCCAGCAGCCACCCCATAGGTCCGGGCCGCGTAGGCCGGGGTGGACAGCTCCTGTCGGAGCCGCTCGCCCAGGAGCAGGTAGGCGGCCATGGCCACCCCACCCACCAGAGCCCACCCATCGCCCCGCAGGGCTTCGCCGTCGAACGAATCGCCCACTGCCCCAGCATCACCAGCGGTGATCACGACCACCCCGATCAGGGCCAGCCCGATGGCCATCCACTGGCGGGGGGGCACGCGGATGCCCGTGAGGTGCCGGTAGACGGCCACGAAGGCCGGAGCGGTCGACACCAAGGTGACCGAAGCCGCGACCGAGGTCATCCGTAGGGACGCCAGCCAGGTCGAGAAGTGGATGGCAAGGGCACCACCCGACGCCAGTAGGAGGACCCAGGTCGACCGAGACGGCCGCTCCCCCGATGCCCACGCCGCCGGGGCCAGCAGAACCGCTCCACCCCAGGTGCGCCAAAACGACAACGCCAGGGCCGAAGCACCGATCCAGCTGACCAGGACCGCCGACGACGAGATAGCCAGGATGGCCACCAGGAGCAGCCCGGCCTCGGACAGCCCGGGTGGATGGGCGACCGCAGGGGCCGCGCGGGTCGGAACCGGCTCAGGCAGAGAAGAGGACCTCGAGGCCGTCGAACCGGTAGGGGGCGGTGGCGCAGTAGTCGGCCACCCACCGGTGCAGGTCCGCGAAGGGAACCCCCTTCATCCGAGGATCCTCGGCACTTCTACCGCCAACGGAGTCAAGGCTCGACCGGTTGCTCTGTTTCGTGCCCGGCTCGACGGTCGTGCCCATTGGTGTCCCCTCCCAGTGACTGGATCCAACCGTACTGAGCTGCGGGATGCCACGCCCGATCTGCGACAATCAGGGGATGGCTGACCGAACGAACCGCGAGATCTGGCAGGAGGCGTTCGACGGCGCCCCCCTGCGCGACGCTGACTTCGAGACCATGTCGGGGGTGCCGGTCGAGCCGATCTACGGTCCCGACGATGGCGAGTTCCCCGGCCAGTACCCCTATACCCGCGGGGTCCACGCCTCGATGTACCGGTCGCGGTTGTGGACCATGCGCATGTTCGCCGGGTTCGGTACCGCCGAAGACACCAACGACCGGTTCAAGCAGATCCTGGCCGCCGGTGGGGGCGGCCTGTCCACCGCCTTCGATCTACCCACCCTCATGGGCCGCGACTCCGACGACCCGTTCTCGCTCGGTGAGGTCGGCAAGGCCGGCGTGGCCGTCGACACCCTGGCCGACATGGAGGACCTCTTCGCCGACATCGACCTCGGCCAGGTCTCCACGTCGATGACGATCAACTCACCGGCCCCCATCCTGCTGGCCATGTACATCGCGGTGGCCGAGAAGGGCGGCACCGCCCGGACCGGGCTTCGGGGCACTCTCCAGAACGACATCCTGAAGGAATACCAGGCTCAGAAGGAGTACATCTTTCCGCCCCGGCCCTCGATGCGGCTGATCTCGGACCTGGTGTCCTACACCTCGGCCGAGCTCCCCCAGTGGAACCCCATCTCGATCTCCGGCTACCACATCCGTGAGGCTGGTTCGACGGCCGCCGAGGAGCTGGCCTTCACCCTCGGCAACGGGTTCGCCTACGTCGAGGCCGCGGTCGCCGCCGGCCTCGACGTCGACGACTTCGCCCCTCGCCTGTCCTTCTTCTTCAACAGCCACATCGACTTCTTCGAGGAGATCGGCAAGCTCCGGGCCGCCCGTCGCATCTGGGCCCGCTGGATGAAAGACCGCTACGGGGCCAAGAGCGAGAAGAGCATGCTGATGCGCTTTCACACCCAGACCGCCGGGGTTTCGCTCACCGCCCAGCAGCCCGAGATCAACATCGCCCGGGTCGCCATCCAGGCTCTGGCCGGCGCCTTGGGCGGCACCCAGAGCCTCCACACCGACAGCTACGACGAGGCCCTGGCCCTGCCCACCGAGAAGGCGGCCCGCATCGCCCTGCGCACCCAGCAGATCGTGGCCCACGAAACCGGCGTGGCCCATGTGGCCGACCCCCTCGGCGGCTCCCACTTCGTCGAAGCCATGACCGACGAGATGGAACGCCAGGCCGAAGAGCTCTTCGCCAAGGTCGACGAGATGGGCAACGGCTCCATGCTCGAGGGCTCGTTCGCCGGTATCGAGGCCGGTTGGTTCCAGGGCCGCATCGCCGACTCCGCCTACGCCTTCGAGCGCAAGGTCAACTCAGGCCGCCGCATCGTGGTGGGCGTCAACGACTTCACCGAAACCGACGACGACAAGACCCCCATCCTCTACATCGGCCCCGAGGTCGAGGAGCGCCAGCTCGAGCGACTCGAGACGGTCAAGCACGACCGGGTCGACTCCGAGGTCGAGCGCACCCTGGCCGCGGTGGCCGCGGCCGCCGGCGACCCCACCGAGAACACCATGCCGGTCATAGTCGACGCGGTGAAGGCCTACGCCACTGTCGGTGAGATCATCGCCGCCTTCGAGCACGAGTTCGGCCGCTGGGACGAACCCACCGCGATCTAGCTTCCGCCTCACTGGCCGCGGGGCTCCAGAGGGCAACGACCCGACTGGTGGCTCCCGCTCTAGCCGGTGCGGGTGTTCGGCGATCGCCTGGACCTCGCGGCGGCCTGCTCGCGGCCTTCGGGCAGACCTAGGAGCTCCCTCGCTCGGAGGGCCATGGCCGGCTTGCTGTCGGAGGCCAGCTCGGCGCTGGTAACTACCACGTCGACCATCTGATCCAGGCCGGTCGCCGCCGCGGTGCCCGAGAACTCCCAGGGGTTCACGGTGACGATGGCCTGGGCCACCCGGCTTTCGAGGAGCCGCAGCCACTCCATTGCTTCGTCGAACCAGACGATCTGATGCCACACGGCCCGGAGGTGACGACTCACCTGGCCCGGGGTCATCGCCAGTCGCTGGGCCAGCGGTTCGATGAGGTCGTTCATGCTGCCCCGACCCAGGTTCCACCCCTCGACCCAATCGGGCCGCTCGGCCAAGACCTGCTCGTAGACCTCGGGCCATTGGGGTACTCGGGGCGGAGAGATGCGCTGAAAGGTCTCGTCGCAGAGGGCGTCGCCGAAGTCCCATCACACCAGATCGAGGTCGAGGTCACTCATCGGGGAACGGGGCCGCGCCACGGCCAGAACCGTAGTTCTCCCGCCAGAGCAACGCCTCACAGTTTCCCCTGACAGCTCTTGACTACCCCTTCGTATCTCCATATACTCGAACATATGTTCGACCTTGGCGGGAAGGATCGTTTGAACGACGAAGTGGCTGCGTCCGTGGCCGCCCTCGATCGTTGCCGGGCTGACCTCTTCGCCGAGATGGCCCAATCGCTCGAGGCCCGAGCCTGGCGGGCCGATGGTGCCCGCACGCCCATCTCCTGGCTGCGGTACCGGACCGGCATCACCTCCACCGAGGCCCGCCGGACAGTGGCAGCCGCTGAACTCATGCGGCGCTACCCCCAGATCGCTACCGGCGTGACCGACGGTTCCATCAGCCCCAGCCATGTCGACACACTGGCGATAGTGGCCCGGCCCGAACGGCTGGACCTGCTCGACAAGTTCATCGACGAACTGCTGAGCCACACGGGCCTGCGGGTCGATCGGTTCGCGGTGCTGTGCCATCGGTGGGCTGATCTGGCCGACGATGCCCTCGACACCGACCCCACGGCCGAGCGCGACTACTTCCTGCGGGTGGCCCCCACCCTGTTCGGCGAGGGCGACGTGAGCGGCCACCTCGATGCCCAGGGCACGGCGGTGCTGATTGCCGCCCTCGACGCCCTCGACACCGGGCCCGATCCAGTCGACGGGCCGGCGGCGGCCCGCAGCCTGGCCGAGCGCCGGGCCGATGCTCTGGTCGACATGGCGGCTGGTTCGATGGGGAGCGAGGGCGACGGGTCACCGACCGAGGGGCGGAGCCGGTTCGCGGCCACCCTCGTGCTCGACTGGGCAACGGCCACCGGCACCGATCCCGCCCTCGATCGGATCCGCCAGGACCTCTTGGAGGTCGGCCCCGTGCCCCGGCGGGTGACCGAGCGGTTGCTGTGCGATGCCTCGGTCCGGGTGCTGACCCTGGGCCCCGACGGCCAACCCCTCGACCTGGGTCGAACCACACCGGTAGTCTCGCCGGCCCAACGTCGGGCCCTGGTGGTCCGCGATCAGCATTGCCAGTTCCCGGGCTGCGATCGCCCAACCCAGTGGTGCGATGCCCACCATCTACACCACTGGCTCCGCGACGACGGACCCACCGATCTCGACAATCTCGTACTTCTGTGTCGGCGGCATCACCGCCTGGTGCACCACGGCTGGGAGCTCGAGCGCAACATCGCTGGCCTGGTCACCGCCAGCCGTCCCGACGGGACGCGGTTCCGCCAGGTGGGCCCGGCAGTGCAGCGGTTCGAGCCCGGCCACTCCCCCGCCGTCGTCTAGGCCAACCCCGTCCGGCCGAAGTGAGCTGAACTCGCGAAGCCCCGTGCGGGGCCCGATGGCGCGCCCGGAAGACGATACTCAGCAGGTGACTGCGCACCTGGTTCCCGAGCAGGATGTCACCACGCCGGAGCGAAGCCCCCTCTTCTACACCGACGTTCTCGGATTCGAGATTGCCTACGAACGAGCCGAAGACCAGTTCGTCCACCTCCGACTCGGCGGCGCCGAACTCATGCTCGAGAAGACCCTCGGGCGTGGCCGCATCACCACCGGACAACCGGTCAGACCGTTCTGTCGAGGGATGAACCCCCAGATCCAGATCAACGATCTGGACACACTGTTGGGCCGCCTCGACGAGGCCGAAACTGCGCCTCTCCTATCGACCGAGGAAGGGAGGTACCGCCGCGCCAGAACCGAGGTCGGGAACCGGCAGGTGTGGATCCAAGACCCCGACGGCTACCTCCTCCGGTTCCACCAGGACCTTGGAGAACGCCCGATGGCCTGAGCCGCAGGGGACCGGCACTGGCCCGGGCCGGCCCTCCCAAGAAGAAGGAGTTGGGAACCGCATCAGCCCGGTACGCCGACTACGCGTCGTCCAACTTCACGATCTTGTTTGGAATTCCGGGGCGCTCCGCTGGTTCTACCGCGAACAACCTCTTGGAGCTCGACCCCGTGACCAGGCAGGTGACCGAACGGTTGGTGTGCGTTGCCTCGGTCTGTGTGTCGCTGGCTCCGAGGGAACGCTCTCAGGCGTCCTCGGCGGCCGAGCGGACTGACCCGGCTACGTCGTCGGCCGAAGCACCGGGGTGGAGAACACGGGCAACGCCGGCGCCGGTGAGCTTCTCGATGTCCTGCTCGGGGATGATGCCGCCCACCACAACGGGGATGTCCGAACCCTCGGCCCGGAGCAACTCGACCACCCGGGGGGCGAGGGCCATGTGGCCACCCGACAGCATGGACAGGCCCACCACGTCGACGTCCTCGTCGATGGCGGCAGCGGCCACCATCTCGGGGGTCTGACGCAGCCCGGTGTACACGACTTCCATGCCGGCGTCCCGAAGGATGCGCGCCACCACCTTCACTCCCCGGTCGTGACCGTCGAGACCCACCTTGGCAACCAGCACGCGTAGCGACATGGTCGGTCAGCGTAGCCACCGAACCGATGCCCGCTCACGATCTGTGCCGACTGGACCGGGCTCGACCCACCGAGCCTCGGCTCACCGCCAGTAGCCTGGACAGTTCGCAGGAGGAGTTGGAGCCCGTGAGGAACCGAAGCACCAAGCTGAAGCCGAACGACCCGTGTTGGTGTGGCAGCGGCCAGAAGCTGAAACGATGCCACCGCATCGAGGACAACCGCGTCCGACCCGGCCTCATCAGCAACCTCCGCAGTGTGCCCCACAGCATTCCCAGCCCGTCCTACGCCGATGGCAGAGCCGTCATCCGCCGGCCCGAGAACCGGGTGAAGAGCGCCGACGTCCTCGAACGTATGGAACGTACCGGACAACTGGCCGCCGACATCCTGATTGCCGCCGGTTCGGCCGTGAAGCCCGGAGTCACCACCGACGACATCGATGAGCTCGTCCACCAGATGGCCATCGACAACGGCTCCTACCCCAGCCCCCTGATGTACGGCGGCCCCGAAACCCCGTATCCGAAGTCGGTGTGCACGTCGGTCAACGAGGTCATCTGCCACGGCATCCCCGATGACCGGCTCCTCGACGAGGGCGACATCATCAATATCGACATCACCGTCTGGCGCGAGGGCGTGCACGGTGACACCAGTGCCACTTTCTACGCCGGTGAGGTCGACCCCGCGTCACACCGGCTGACCGTCGAGACCCGCAACTGCCTGCTGGCCGGCATCGGTGTTGTCATTCCCGGCCAGCCGATATCGGAGATCGGGCGGGCCATCGAGGAGCACGCCATGGCCCACGGCCTGGGCGTGGTACGCGATTTCGTGGGTCACGGAATCGGCGAGCAGTTCCACACCGACCTCCAGATCGCCCATTACTACCACCCGGGACTGACCACGCTGATGGAGAGGGGCATGACGTTCACCATCGAGCCCATGATCACCCTTGGTTCACCCCGGGCTGCCCTTTGGGACGACGGCTGGACCGCGGTCACCGCCGACGGGCTGCGCACCGCCCAGTTCGAGCACACCGTCCAGGTCACCGACGAGGGCGCTCACATCCTGACCGAACCCACCAATCGGGCCGGGCACCCTTTCTGGGAGCTCCAAGACCTCGACTAGCACCACCCCCGGGGAGGGAACCCGCGGCGGCCAGCCGCGAGACGAGGACAGCTCAGTAGAGGCCAATCATGCGTCCGGCCAGGGCAATGACGGCCACCACGAGCACCGGCTTGATCACCCGTTCACCGCCCTTGACCGCGATCCGGGCTCCGAGCCAACCACCGGCCGAGGTTCCGATGGCGAGCACGAGGGCCGGGAACCACCGGACCTGACCGTCCAGAATGAACACCGGCACCGCCACCAGGGTGAGGGCCAGGATGACCACCGTCTTGATGGCGTTGGCTTTCAGCAGGTCGATGCCCGAGCGGTTGATGGCCATGAGCAGCACCAGCCCGACCCCAGCCTGGATGGCTCCGCCATAGATCCCGATGGCGAAGAAGATCGACCCCGACACCAACGGGGACCAGGGTTGGGCATCGTCATCGGTCTGGGGTCGCTTGATCAAGGCGACGATCAGCAAGGGCACCATGAGCACACCGAAGAGGCGCCGGAAGCTGTCGTCAGCGAGCTGGGACACGAGGATGGCGCCCACCAGGGAGCCGGCGACGACAGGGAGCACAACGGGCACCGCCTCGCGGAGGCCGCCCACCCCCTGCTTGCGGTAGGTCGTCGAGGAGGACACGTTCTGGGCCAGGACGGCTACCCGGTTGGTGCCGTTGGCATCGAGACCGGTCACGCCGACGATGTCGAGAAGGGGCACCGTGATCAGCGAGCCCCCTCCGGCCATCGAGTTGATGACTCCCGCCGCGGCTCCTCCGAGTAGGAGGACAACGGCCTCGAGGAGGCTCACGGGCGACTCATTCGAGGCGCACCGGCGTGCTCAGGCGGGGGCGACGACATGGGCCGGCATGCTATCGCCCGGCCCGGTTGGGCTATCAGTCCTCAGGGAAGAAGGCCTCGGCAAGAGCGGCGAACAGATCGTCGTCAGCGACGCTGTCAACAGTTGTCGGGGGCACAGGCGTGGGAGGGGGCGGGGGCGGCTCGTCGTGGGCCGCCAGAAGGGGCGGCGCCAGCTCTTCAGGGCTCGCAGCCGGTTCCGGACTGGAGGCCGGTTCGGCATCGGCGAACAGGGCGTCGGGGTCGAAGGGTTCGACCGCGTAGGACTGGACCAAGAAGGTCTCGGGCTCGACCGGCTCGACCGGCTCGACCAGCTCAGCGGACGACACCACTGCGGAAACCGACAAGAAATCGGTGGAGAACGAGTCGGCGGCGAAGGCGTCGGGCGACAAGGCGCCGGCCGAGTCGGCCGGGAGCGAGTCGCCGGAGAACGAGCCGGTGGAGAAGTCGGTCGAGAATGAGCCGGCCGCAAAGGCCTCGACCTCGGCTGCGAACGTGTCCGCGGTGGGTGTTGGCTCTGCTGGCGGCGGGTCGGGGGTTGGTGGGGGGGCGGTCAGGCTGTTCGTGGGGTCGGCGAACAGGGCGGTGTGATCGAAGGAGTCGGGTTCGGGTGCCGGGGTCGAAGCCACCGGAGCGGACGGTGCATCGTCCTCCCCATCCAGGCCCGACTCGTCGGCGAATAGGGCCGCATGGTCGAAGGGCAGGCTCGACTCTTCCTCGGTCGGGTCCACCCCTTCGAGGGTCTCTTCGCCTTCGCCCGGCTTCTTGGCGAACAGGCCGAAGTTACGCTTGTGGGACTTGGACTTCGGTAGCTTCTTGCCGCACGCGTTACATCGCTCGGCTTCGTCGGGAAGGATAGCGGTACAGAGTGGGCAGCGTTCCATGATGATCTCTGGCGTTCCTGTCGACAGGAGACTCCCGTGATCAAGCGGTTGCCGGCTCAGCCACCTCGAAGTCGACACGCATCCCGAAGACCTCTTCGAACAGGGCGGCCCGTTCGCCGGCGGCGTACAACTCGAGGGAGAGGTCGGCGCC
Organism: Actinomycetes bacterium; assembly: GCA_024225275.1. GTDB lineage: Bacteria > Actinomycetota > Acidimicrobiia > Acidimicrobiales > JAAEMS01 > JAAEMS01. The sequence goes on along the minus strand of JAAEMS010000328.1, from coordinate 13,782 downwards.
GGCGGCCGGGACCACCGTCAGCACCATCTTCTTCTGGGTGACGGGCACCGCCCAGAGATCGGCCACGCTTCCCGCATGGCGACGATCGAGCCCGATGGCCAGGCGCAGGATACCCGCCAGGGATCGAACCAGCTGCCGGTCAGCGGGCCCCAGGGCAGCGAACTCGCGGTGCTTCAGCTTGGGGGCCGACTTGCGGTGGTAGCGGGCCACCAAGGCGATCAGCTCGCGTTCGTGTTCGCTGAACCCGGCCAAGCTCTCGGCGTTTCGAATCACATAGTACGAGTGCTTGTGATGGCCGCTGTGAGAAATGAACGAGCCCACGTTGGCCAGAAACGCGGCGGCTTCGAGCAACTCGCGCGAGCCGGCCGGTAGCTGATGGACTGTGGCTGAGCCGTCGTAGAGCTCGAGGGCGAGGTCGGCCACGGTGGTGGCGTGATCGAACTCAGGATCGAGGTTGCGGGCCAGATGTAGGACCGAGGACCGGCGGACATCAGTGAGATGATGGAGGCTCGACGGGTCACGTTCAGCCCACCGATCGAGCAGCACCCCCTCCCTCAGGGCGTACTCGGAAATCCGCACGTCACCGAGGCCGAAAGCCCGCACCACCTGCCAGAGAACCACGGCACCGGCCACGATGATGTCGGCCCGCCGGGGATCCATACCCGGGATACGGCGACGGGCCTTGACCGAGCGGGCCTCGGCCAGAGTGCCCACGATGTCGTCGAGGTCTTCGACACTGAAGCGGGAAAGGTGGCCGGAGCCGTTGGCCTCGGCGATGAGGGCGGCCACCGACTCAGCGGTTCCCGAGCTCGCCACCACCTCGACCGGTTGATGCCCCACCAGCTCGCGAACCGTCGGGGCGAGGAACGCGGCCACATAGCTGCGGCACTCGTCGAGGGCGTCGGCGCTGACCTTGCCGTCGGGAAAGAACCTGTCGGTGAGACGGATCGAGCCCAGCTTGAGGCTACGCAGGCCCAGGATCTCGCGGCCCTGACCGACAACCAGCTCGGTGCTGCCACCGCCGATGTCGATCACCAGGATGCGGCGGTCGAACACCGGGAGATTCTGAAGCACTCCGAGGTGGATGAGCCGGGCCTCTTCGGCTCCCGAGATGACCTCGATGTCTACGCCGGCCTCGTCACGGGCCCGGCGCAGGAACTCGTCACGGTTCTCGGCTTCGCGGACCGCACTGGTGGCGACGGCGGAGATGTCCGCTCCGAAGGCCTCAGCAACCTCGCGTTGACGGCGGAGGGCGGCAATTCCCCGCTCCATGGCGACCGGTTCGAGATACTTCATGTCGCTGGCCCCGTGGCCGAGACGAACCATCTCCTTCTCGTTGGTCAAGACCTCGAACCGTCCGCTGTGACCGGCACGGGCCACCACCAGATGGACCGAGTTGGTACCCAGGTCGATGGCCGCGTGTACGTCGCCGCTCGGCCGGCCCTGCCCAGTCATCACGGTCGACTCTACGGGCTGGCGGGGACAGCACCGCGAAACCCAGCCCGTAGAGTCAGGACCGATGACCGATCTCCGCCTACTGCCCAACGACCCCGAAGCAGCGCTCGACCAGTTCCTCGCATGGGTCGACGAGCAGGGCATCGAGCTCTACCCGGCCCAGGAAGAGGCCATTCTCGAGACCGCAGCCGGCAATCACGTCATCCTCAACACCCCCACGGGGTCGGGGAAGTCGCTGGTGGCTCTGGCCGCCCACTGGCTCACCCTCGATGGGGGGGGCCGGACCTTCTACACCGCACCCATCAAGGCCCTGGTGTCGGAGAAGTTCTTCGCTCTCTGCCGTGACCTGGGCTCCGATCAGGTGGGCATGATCACCGGCGACGCCTCGGTGAACCCCGATGCCCCGGTCATCTGTTGCACCGCCGAAATCCTGGCCAACATCGCCCTACGCCAGGGTGGCGAAGCTCCCGTCGACCAGGTGATCATGGACGAGTTCCACTACTACGCCGACCCCGACCGGGGTTGGGCGTGGCAGGTCCCCCTGCTCGAGCTTGCCGACGTCCAGTTCCTGCTCTTGTCGGCCACCCTGGGCGACACCCGCTTCTTCGCCACGGACCTCGAGCAGCGCTCCGGGCGTCCGGTCGCAGTGGTGAAGTCCGCTGAACGCCCCGTGCCGCTCGACTACGAGTATCGCCGCACCCCCCTCCATACCTCCATCGAGGATCTGTTGGAAGGGGGTCGGGCCCCGATCTACCTGGTGCACTTCACCCAGAGGAACGCGGCCGAGGCAGCCCAACGCTTCACCAGCATCAACATCCTCACCAAGGACGAGAAGGAAGCGGTGAAGGAAGCGGTGGGTGGGTTCCGGTTCGACAGCCCCATCGGCAGCGACCTGCGCCGGTGGGTCCTGCACGGCATCGGTATTCACCACGCGGGCCTGCTGCCCAAATACCGACTCCTGGTCGAGAAGCTGGCCCAGGCCGGCCACCTCAAGCTCATCGCCGGCACCGACACCCTCGGCGTGGGCGTCAACATCCCCATCCGAACCGTGCTGCTCACCCAGCTGTGCAAGTACGACGGGCACACCACCCGGGGTCTGAGCGTGCGCGAGTTCCAGCAGATCGCCGGCCGGGCCGGTAGGGCCGGGTTCGACACCGAGGGCACCGTCTGGGTCCAGGCTCCCGAGCATGTGGTCGAGAACCTCCAGGCCGAGGAGAAGGCGGCCAAGGACCCCAAGAAGAAGCGCAAGCTCGTCAAGAAGAAGCCGCCGGACCGGGGCTATTCCCACTGGGACGAGAACACCCTCGACAAGCTGGCCGGAGGCACCCCCGAGACCCTGACTTCGAGCTTCGGTGTCAGCCACTCGATGCTGCTGAACCTCCTCGACCGGCCGGGCGACGGATGTGCGGCCACCCGCCACCTCCTGACCAACAATCACGAGCCCCGCCGTCGCCAACGTCAGCACATCCGTCGGGCCATTCACATCTACCGGTCACTCATCGAGGCCGAAGTCGTCGAGCAGCTCCCCGAACCCGACGACCAGGGCCGGCCGGTTCGTATCGACCTCGATCTCCAGATCGACTTCTCGCTCAACCAACCTCTGTCGCCGTTCGTGATCGAGGCCGTCGACCTCTTCGAGCCCGCCGAGCCCGAGTACGCCCTCGACATCCTGTCGTTGGTCGAGGCGGTGGTCGAGAACCCCTTCGTCGTTCTGCTCGCCCAGCTCGACAGACTCAAGACCGAGACGATCACCCGCCTGAAGTCCGAAGGGGTCGAGTACGACCAGAGGATGGAAGAGCTCGACAAGCTCGAATGGCCGAAACCCAACCGCGACCTCATCTACGGGGCGTTCGATGCCTTCGCCGCCCATCACCCCTGGGTCGGAACCGACAACATCCAGCCCAAGTCGGTGGTGCGCGACATGTACGAGCGGGCCATGACGTTCCGCGAGTACATCAACCACTATGGGCTCAAGCGGTCCGAAGGTTTGCTCCTGCGCTATCTCTCGGACGTCTACAAGGCTCTGATCCAAACGGTTCCCGAGAAGGCGAAGACCGACGAGCTCGACGACATCATCGAGTGGCTGGGCGTCAACGTCCGCCAAGTCGACTCGAGCCTCATCGACGAGTGGGAACGGCTCCGCAACCCAGACCCCACCACCGAACTGGCCGAACCAAACCTGGTCGACGACGAACGCGAGGACGTCACCCGTAACACCCGAGCCTTCCGGGTGATGGTGCGCAACGAGCTGTTCCGCTGGGTTCTCGCCCTGTCCAACCGCACCTTCGGAGAGCTGGCCGAGGTCCAAGACACCGAGGGCGAGCGCTGGACCGGCGAACGGCTGCGTGATGCACTGGCCCACTACGACGACGAGTACGACCACATCGGGATCGATGGCGAGGCCCGTGGTCCCAGCCTGTTCGTGTGGGACCGCGACCAGGGTCGGGCCCGCCAGATCCTCGACGACCCTGAGGGCCACCACGAGTGGGGACTCGACGCCAGCGTCGACTGGGACGCGTCACGCGAAGTGGGCCGGGCGGTTCTCCAGCTCGACGAGATCCGCCGCGGATAGACCCCCACCCGCGGCCGATGGCTTGATCCTGATGGTCGGGCGTGCTCCCATGAAGGGCTGCCGAGGCGGCGGGCTGGTCCGACCATCCCCACTTGACACCCGAGAGGAGCGAGTTCGATGGCACGACGAGGCGTCGCTGGCCTCCTGTTGGGGCTGTCCCTGCTCGTGGCCTCATTCGCATGGGCCGGCTTCGTGGCCCTCAAGACCGTGCTCGATCCAGACCGGTCCGTACGGCTGGCCGAGCAGCTCTACGACAACGACCAGGTCAGCGAGGCCATAGCCCACAACATGGCCAACGCCATGGCCGAAGTCATCCCCAACGCCGTCCCGGTCGACAGCGACCTGCTGACCGCCGCTGCGTTCGGCGCCCTGGACCATCCCGAGGTCGAGGCTCTGGTCTCGGAGGGTCTGGTGGGTGCCCACCGTCAGGTGTTGGGCGAGGCCGACGCCCCGGCCACCATCAACGGCTCGGCCCTGTGGGACGCGGCCCGCGAAGAGCTGGTGAATCTCAACCCCGAGCTGGCTACCCAGCTCCCCGAGGGCCCCGACCTCGAGGTCACGATGCCCAAGAACGGGCTCCTGAACCTGGGGGGCTTCCGACGCACCCTCCGGCGACTGGTGGCCATCGGAGCGGGGTTGGCGTCCGCCGGCGCCCTGGCCGCCCTGTTCGTCACCTCCGATCGGCCGCGGGTTCTGCTCCGGCTGTCAACCTGGGCGGTCTTCACCTCAGGGTTCTGGTTCGGGGTCGGATTCGGCATCCCGTGGTTGGCCGAGCAGATCATCCCCAGTTCGTCCGCACTGGTCGCCGGGCTCGTCGACGTGTTCTTCGGTGCCCTCATCCAGCCGGCCATGGTGCTGGGCCTGTTCGCGGTGGCCACCCTGGTCAGCGGGCTCACCTGGCGGGTCCTCCAGTCCCGGTCGGCGGCTCCCTCCGCGCCCGCGGCCGCGCCGGCCGGCCGGTTTGAGACCAGCAGCAACATCCGCCAGCCCCAGATGGCCACCACCGGCAGCTATCCGGCGGTGGGGGCACCGACTCCGGCCCCCCCGCTACAGCCCCACCCCGCCGGCTACCCCGATCCGGCCCGGTACCCCAGCCAGCCCGATCCCCTGGCCCCCTCAGGCGGATGGGGCGAATCAGCGGTGCCCTCGTGGTCGCCTGGGCCGGGCGAACTCCGCTGGGTCGAGGGGGTTGGGTACCTCGACGACCCCGACAACCAGCGGGGCCAGAATGCGCGCCCGTCGGTCGACAATGCCACCGCGGCTCTCGATGCCCTGGATCTCCCCCAGCCTCCCAGCCCACCCGAGAACGATTGAGCCTGGGCCCACTCATATCAGGTAGCGGCTTGCCGACTGGGGGTGGGTGACTGTCGCGCCCTCCGAACAGACTACGTCCCTGCGGTACAACCACCGACTGGACGACAGTGCCGAGCTGATCGTCGAACTCGACCAGGCCGGCGTAGTGACATGGGTCAGTCCGTCTGTCGAACGCATCCTCGGGGTTCCCTCCCACGAGCTCGTCGGCTCCACCGATCTGGCCGAGGCCCATCCGGATGACACTGAGCACTTCCGACGGACTCTCACCAAGGCGGCCTTGCACGGCGGGGTCTTCAAAGCCGAGATCCGGTTGCGTCAGGCCGACGGTGGTTGGTGCTGGTTCGCCTTCACCATACGGTCGACCATGGTCGAGAACGCCCAGCTCATCGTGTTGACCGGCCAGGACGTCAGTTCCCGCCGCGAGTTCGACCAGGGTGTCGAGGGACGGGCCCGAGCCCACCACCTGGGGGCCGAGCTCCTCGAACGAGCCCGCCACGGGGACTCCCCCGCTGACCTCGCCCAAACCGCCGTGGACCGGACCCGGCGCGCCCTCGGAGTCGACGGCACCGCGGTCTTCCGACTGTCAGCCGAAGGGAGCGAAGCCCACCTCGTCGCCGTCGAGGGTCACGGCACCGCCGCCCTCGCCACCATGGACTCCCAGTTGGTCGAGGGGTCCTTGCTCGACATTGCCTCCCACTCTCCTGTCCCGATCGTCATCGACGATCTGCGCGCCCAGACCCGTTTCCCCGGGCTACCCAGCGCCCTGACCGACGCCGCCCTGAGGTCGCTGGTGGCCATACGGATCATGGGTCCGACCCATCCCTGGGGCGTAATCCTCGCCAGTCACGATCGGGCCCAGCGGTTCGGGGTGGACGACGGGTTGGCTCTGGGTACCGTCGCCGCCGCCATCGCCCGCGCTGTCGACCTCCACAGCCTCGAACGTCGACCCGGCAGCCAGCTCCACGATCCAGTCACCGGCCTGATCGGCCCTGAGCTCTTCCGCGACCGTGTCGAGTCGGCCCTGGAGCGGGCCACCCGCTCGAAGAGGCCAACGGCGATCTGCCATCTCCGGATCGACAACTGGGAGGACAACGCTTCGGACCTCACCAGCGAACAGGCCGACCAGCTCCTGAACAAGGTCGCCCACCGCATCCGCAACTTCGGCCGCCGCGGCGACTCACTGTGCCGGGTCGACACCAGCACCTTCGCCCTGCTTTTCGAGGAGCTCGAGAGCCTGCCGGTAGCCGCCGACCTGGCCGAGCAATTCGTCGATCTGATCTCCAGCCATTCCTTCGGTCCCGACCATCTGGCCCGGCTCACCGTCAGCGCCGGCGCCGCCGCGACTCGCCCCGACGGCACCACGGCCGAACAGTTGGAGGCTGACACGGTCCGGGCCCTGGACGCAGCGATCGAGAAGGGCGGCGACGGGTACGTCCTCTACGACATCACCGACCGGCCCGGAGCCGGCGCGGCAGCCTCCGAGGCCCGCCTCCTACGCAAGGCCGTCGCCAACAACCAGTTCGTCCTCCACTACCTGCCCACCATCGAGCTCCGTTCGGGGCAGCTCGTGGGTGTCGAGGCCCTGCTCCGGTGGAACCACCCCGAGAAGGGGCTTCTCCTGCCGGCCGACTTCTTCCCCCTGGCCCACGATCTCGGATTGGTCGACGAGCTGGGAGCCTGGGTTCTCGGTACCGCCTGTGTCCAGGCCGCCCGCTGGCGCCGCGATATCGGTCGATCGATCACCATCAGTGTGAATCTGTCGGGCCGCCAGTTCTTCCGGCCCGGCCTCGACCACCTGGTGTCCACTGCCATCAGCCGCTCGGGCATGCGCCCCGAGGACCTGACCCTGGAGATGGAGGAGTCGATGCTCATGGAGCACGCCGACCGCTCCATGCGGGTTCTCGACTCCCTCCGCGAGGTGGGGGTGCAGTTGGCCGTCGACGACTTCGGGACCGGCTACTCGTCGATCTCCCGTCTCCGGCGCTTCAACGTCGACATGATCAAGATCGACCGCAGCTTCGTGGCCGGCCTCGGTGCCGACGCCGCCAACTCAGGCATCGTGGCCGCCATCGTCGCCATGGCTCACTCGATGGGGGTCCGCGTGATCGCCGAGGGGGTCGAGGCCATCGACCAGGTGGCCGAGCTCTCGGCCGTGCGTTGCGACCTCGCTCAGGGCCACTTCTTCTCGCGAGCCCTGGACGCCAAGGACATCGACTTCGCCAACGAAGCCATCTGGGGCGTCTAGGAGTGCCAGAATCATCGGATGATCGATCCTCGCTTCGACACTCACCTCGACGAAGTTCGCTCCCGCCCCCGAGGAATCAAGTGGGGTCGGGGCGGACCTGATGTACTGGCGGCCTGGGTGGCCGACATGGATTTTGCCATCGCCGAGCCCATCCGGCAGGCCGTCATCGGCATGTGGGAGATCAGCGACATCGGCTACAGCCTCCGGGCCAACCGGCTGGGACCCGTGCTGGCCGAACGGGGCTCGAAGCTGTGGGGCTGGGACCTCGACCCCGAGCTCGTCGTCCCTACCGCCGACGTGCTCCAAGGGGTATGGAACAACATCTACGTCCACTCCGACCTGGGCGACGGCATCGCCATGCAGACGCCCATCTACTACCCTTTTCTCAAGGCCGTCACGGACACCAAGCGGTCCCTCGTCGACAATCCGCTCCTGACTACCGACGAGTCGTGGGCCCTGGACATCGACGGGCTGAGGGCCGTCATCGACGACCGCACCAAGATCCTGCTCCTCTGCAATCCCCACAACCCATCGGGGCGAGCTTTCACCATCGCCGAGCTCGAGGCTCTGGCCGAGGTGGTGGCCGAGCGGGACCTGATCGTGATCTCCGACGAGATCCACGCCGACCTCGTGTTCCCCGGGGCCACCCACACCTGCTTCGCCACCCTGCCGGGCATGAACGAACGGACCGTCACAGTCACCTCAGCCACCAAGGCCTTCAACCTGGCCGGCATCCGGACCGCCGTGGCGGTGTTCGGAACCCCGGCCCTGAAGGAAACCTGGGACAAGACCAGCTCGTTTCTCCTGGGCCACGTCAACACCCCCGGAGTCGAGGCCACGATCGCCGCGTGGGAAGATCCCGGCGCCCAGGAGTGGCTCGAGGGCCTCATGGTGCAACTCGAAGCCAACCGCGACCGGCTGGTCAGGTTCATCGACGATCTGCCCGGGGTCGAGATCCGCAGCCCGGATGCCACCTACCTTTCGTGGATCGACTGCCGGGCCCTCCCCATCCAGGGCTCACCGGCCGAGTATTTCCTCGAGCACGCAGGCCTCGACTTCAGCGACGGCCAGGCGTTCGGTACCAACGGACCGGGTCATGTGCGGCTCAACTTCGCTACCGGCCCCTCGATCCTCGAGCTGATCCTCGAGCGGTTCGGCAACGCGGTGGCCGCTCTCGGCTAGCTGCTCATCGGTGCACTACGTTGGGACGCTCGACCCAACCGAGCGAGTCCAAGGGGACAATGATGGAATTCACCGCTGAAGGACGGCACAAACTCGAGGAAGTGCAGTCGTTCATGGACGACTTCATCTATCCGAACGAGCAGGACTACTTCGAGGAGCACCGGGGCCTCGACAATGTCCACGCCACACCTCCGATCATGGAGAAGCTCAAGGCTGCAGCCCACGAGCGGGGGCTGTGGAACATGTTCATTCCCCACCTCGACCCCCAGGCCCCCGGCACCAAGCTGAGCAACCTGGACTACGCCCCTATCTCCGAGGTGCTGGGCAAGGTCACCTTTGCTTCGGAGGCTCTGAACTGCTCGGCTCCCGACACTGGGAACATGGAGATCCTGAACCTGTTCGCCTCCGAGGCGGTCAAGGAGCGGTGGCTGTCGCCCCTGCTCCAGGGTGAGATCCGTTCCGCCTTCTCGATGACCGAGCCCGAGGTCGCCAGCTCCGACGCCTCGAACATCGAGCTCCGCATCCAGAAGGACGGCGACGAGTACGTCCTCAATGGCAAGAAGTGGTTCTCATCGAATGCCCTGCGCCCCGAGTGCGAAGTACTCATCGCCATGGGAAAGAACGACCCCGACGCTTCGCGCCACCGCCAACAGTCGATGATCGTGGTGCCCCGCGACACCGACGGCATCTCCATCGGCCGCGATCCCCACGTATTCGGCTACCACGACCGCGGCGGCCATCCTGAGATCATCTACGAGAACGTCCGCGTTCCCGCCGACAACATCCTGGGCGGCGAGGGAGAGGGCTTCGCCATCAGCCAGGCCCGTCTCGGCCCCGGGCGCATCCATCACTGCATGCGCTCCATTGGTGTGGCCGAACGGGCCCTCGAGATCATGGTCAAGCGCGTCGTCGCCCGTGAGACCTTCGGCAAGCAGGTCGCCCAGCACGGTTTGGTCCAGGACTGGATCGCCGAGGCCCGCATCAACATCGACCAGGCCCGACAGTACGTGCTGCACGTCGCGCATCTCATGGACACAGTGGGCAACAAGGCGGCCGCCCAGGAGATCTCGGGCATCAAGGTGGCCATCCCCCGTATGGCTCTCGAGATCATCGACCGAGCCATCCAGGCCCACGGTGCGGCTGGTGTCACCCAGTTCACGCCGCTGGCCAGCATGTGGGCGCACATGCGCACCCTACAGATCGCCGACGGCCCCGACGAGGTCCACAAGATGACCATCGCCCGCCGTGAGATCCGCCGCCACTCCCCCGAATTCAGGATGTCCTGAGTCGGGCCCGAACGGCCGAGAGCGGGAGATGATCTCCTGATCAAGCGATTGGCCCCGGTCGCCGCAGGCGCGGCGGCTGGGGCCTTTGCGCGCTGGGCTGTCTTCGCTTTGGTCGACTCAGCCACTGGGGCGCTGATCGTGGTCAACCTGGCGGGAACGATGCTGCTCGCAGTGGTGTTGGCCCGACAGGCAAGCGATGCCCGGGGCGGCCGCCCAGTCGCGTGGCAGCTCGACTTCGCAGCCACCGGATTCTGTGGGGCCCTGACCACCTTCTCCACCCTTGCCGTCGACCTGGCCCAGCGCCTGGACGACGGTGAGCGGCTGGCCCCAACCGCTCTACTGGTGGGCCTCCTCCTCGCCGGCATCACTCTCTACGCCGGGGCCGGCCGGCTGGCTGGTGATCGGTGATCACCGCCGTCCTCTTCGCGGTGGCGGCGGCCGCCGGTGGTGTGCTGCGGGCTCTGGCTTCCACCGCTTCGGCCTCGGCCCGATTCCGAACCCCCGTCGGCACCCTCGTGGTCAACGTGGGGGCAGCGTTCGCTGCCGGCCTGGCCACGGGGCTCGACGGGCCGGCGGCCACGGTCGTCTCGGTTGGCCTACTGGGCGCCCTCAGCACGTTCTCGACCCTCGTGCGAGAACTGGTGGCCTTGAGCCGCGAGGCTCCGGCCGCGGCGGGCGTCTATCTCGTGCTCACCGTTTCGGGCGGCCTGGCCGCGGCTGGTCTCGGGTTGGCCTTGGTCTGACTGGCCCGCTCAGTTCAGGCTCACGTCTTCGGGGAAGCTCGCCACGGTGGCCAGGTCACCGTCCTGGCGGCGCAGCACGGCTGACCACAGGCCGGCGGGGTCGGCGGTGAAGAGGTCGGAGGGTTCGCTCTCGACGACCCACCAGCCCTCCTGGTGCAGCTCGCCCTCGAGCTGGCCAGGTGACCATCCGGCGTAGCCCACGAACAACCGGTGCCCGCTGAGGGTCTCGGCGGCCTCGGGGCCGTGGCTCATGTCGAGGATCACGGTGCCGTCGATGAGGCGGCTGCCGTCTCTCCAGTCGTCGTCGGGCTGGTCGAGCCGGCCCACGGCCATGACCGCCAAGGGCTCGACCGGGCCCCCCACGAAGAACTTGTCGGGGGGAGCGACACCACCAGCCCAGTCGGGCAATTCCTCGGCCACAAAGGTCTCGCTGGGCCGATTGACCACCACCCCAGTGGAGCCGTCGTCGCCGTGCTCGAGCATGAGAATGACGGTTCGCACGAAGCGGGGATCGACCATGGTGGGGCGGGCCACCAGAAGCCGACCCGGGGCGGGCCGGAGACTGCCTTCGCTGGTTGTCTCCTCCGCCATCTTCACTCCCTGTCTGGATTCATCTATCGATGAGCGCAGACGGTAGCCGAGCGTCTGCGAAACTGCGGGGGTCATGACCAATACGAGCTCCAACGCGAAGGCCGGGAAGCCCCCGCGACACCTGCGCGTCCTCCCTCGTTACAACCGCCGCATGCCCGCGCCCCTGAGTCGGCGGCTCTACGGGCCGGTGGTACTCCTCGTCGCGGTCGTGGTGGGGGGCACCGTCGGTTACATGGTGCTGGGGCTGTCCGCGCTCGACGCCCTGTACCAGACGGTCATCACGGTCAGCACGGTGGGCTACCGCGAGCTCTCTGACGGCGGGGTCACGGCGGGGTACAAGATCTTCACTGTGGTGCTGATCCTGGGCGGAACAGGTTCGGTGCTCTACGGGGCGGGCGTGTTCGTCGAGAACCTGCTCGAAGGACGGCTGACTGGCGAATACCGGAGGTACAGGATGCATCGTCACATCGAGGAGCTCAGCGGTCACGTGGTGATCTGTGGTCAGGGCCGAATGGGCCGGGCCATCGCCGAGTACGCCAAGTCGACCCGCCAGGTCGTCGTGGTGGTCGACGCTCTCGAGGACCGGGCCGAGGCCATGGGCTTCCCTTTCGTGCTCGGCAACGCCACCCACGACGACGTGCTGCGCCAGGCCGGGATCGAGCGGGCCGCGGTGGCCATCGTCGCTCTGGGCTCCGACGCCGACAATGTCTACGTGACTCTGTCGGTCCGGGCCCTGAACGCCGGCTTGTTCCTGGTGGCCCGGGCCACCGGAGAGGACGCGATCCCCAAACTGCGCCAGGCCGGCGCCGATCGGGTGGTGGATCCCTACGAGATCGGCGGCACCCGCATGGGGGCACTGGCCTTCCAGCCTGCGGTCACCGACTTCCTCGATGTGGTCCTCCACGACGATGAGTACGCAGTGAGGGTGCAGGAACTACCGGTGCCTGACACCTCGGGGGCGTTGGGCCACAACCTGGCCGAGCTCAGCCTGCGCGAGCAGACCGGCGCCGTCGTGCTGGCGGTACGCGACCGGGAGGGGAGCTTCCACACCGACGATGTGCACACCCGACCCTTCCTGCACGGCGACCTGCTCATCGCCATCGGCACCGACTCCGCCCTCAATCGCCTCGGCGATCGGCTGAAGAGCTGAGTTTCGCGGGGTCAGCTCGAAGCCATGTCGTCGAGGAGGTCATCCAGCGCTTCGAACCGCCGGTGGCCACGACCGGAGAGACATATCTATCGTTGCCCCCATGGAGCTTCCCCCGGTCTTCGCCATTCGCCACTCGAGTCACCGCATCCTCAACCCGTTCGATGCCACCAAGCTCGCCACCCTGGGCCGGGGTCAGACCAAGTCGCCGTCATCCACGACAACGCCACCGACTGGGTGTCGACCACCCCAGTCGACATCGCCGCATGTTTGGGCGCCACCTGGATCGGCGGTGGGGTGTCGGGGACCGTCGAGCTGTTGCAGCGATCCCTGCGTCCTGGTGGGACGATCCTGGTCGGCGAGCCCTACTGGCGAGCCGTACCCCCCGACCAAGAGACGATCGAGGGGTGTCACGCGGCCAGTCGCGACACCTTCTGCACGCTGCCAGGTCTGGTGGAGCTCTTCGGGGAGCTGGACTACGACGTGGTCGAGATGGTCCTGGCCGACGAAGACACGTGGGACCGGTACGCAGCCGCTCAATGGCTCAACATTCGCCGCTTCCTCGACACCAACCCCAACGACCCCATCGCCGATGAGCTGAGCGATGAGTTGGGGACTGGGCCAGCCGCCCACGTCCGGTTCCTGCGGCCATGGCTCGGCTGGGGCGTCTTCGCGCTCATGCCGCGAAGCTGACCCCTGGCCGCGATCATCCAGAACCTCGAAGGCAAACGTCCTCCAGGAACTGATGACCCGATCAAGTCACTCGAACACGAGCTCTCCGACTGTCTGTGGGTCCTGCTGGTGATCGCTGACCGATACGGCATCAACACCGCCAACGCGTTCGACCAGCCGATGACAGGCATAGAGAGCTGGATCCGGGACAACGGCTGAGACTCCCCACCATCGGTCCACAATCAGCAGATCCGACTCTCCATCACCACCATGGAGCCCGTTGCGTTCCAGGTTCTGTGCCATGTAGCAGAGGGCATGCAACCATTTTGTCCCCTGCTGCGTGGATGGATTGTGGACGACGAGGACATCTACCGGAAGAACCGGGACGACCTGATCCGCCACGCCACGGTTCTGGTCGGCCCCGCTGACGCGGCCGACGTCGTTTCTACGGTCGTTCTACGGGTTCTGGCCAGACAGAGGCTCGGGGATCTCGACGAGCCCCGGCCCTACCTGTTCCGCCCAGTGCTCAATGATCAAGAGCACTTCTCGGGCGGCGACGGGCACCGCTGACTGTG
>JAAEMS010000327.1 GCA_024225275.1 Actinomycetes bacterium | reverse complement strand
GTACAACTGGCATTACCACCACGGACACTGGTGCACATGGCATTTATGGCTATGTTGATGGCGATGGCGATATAACCATAACCAGCACCGGCGATATCTCCACCGAGGGCAATAATGCATAGGGCATTGCTGGCCTTGTTCTGGACAATGGCGATGTGTCCATAACCAGCACCGGCGATATCTCCACCGAGGGCAGTTATTCAGATGGCATTTATGGCTTTGTTGTGAACAATGGCGATGTGACCATAACCAGCACCGGCAATATCTCCACCGAGGGCACTAGTGCAAATGGCATTGCTGGCTTTGTTTGGAACAATGGCAATGTGACCATAACCAGCACCGGCGATATCTCCACCGAGGGCAGTTTTTCAAATGGCATTTATGGCTTTGTTCGGAACAATGGCGATGTGACCATAACCAGCACCGGCGATATCTCCACCGAGGGCAGTTATTCAGAGGGCATTTGGGGCTATGTTTTTGGCGATGGCGATGTGACCATAACCAGCACCGGCGATATCTCCACCGAGGGCCTTTTAGCAAGGGGCATTGTTGGCAATGTTTTTGGCGATGGCGATGTGACCATAACCAGCACCGGCGATATCTCCACCGAGGGCGACAATTCAGAGGGCATTGCTGGCTTTGTTTGGAACAATGGCGATGTGTCCATAACCAGCACCGGCGATATCTCCACCGAGGGCAGTTCTTCAGATGGCATTAGGGGCAATGTTGGTGTCAATGGCGATGTGACCATAACCAGCACCGGCAATGTAACGTCCCTGCTGGCGAACGGGATTTATGCACGTGTGCTAGACGCGGGTACGATAAACATCACCACCAGCGGTGCGGTCAGCGGCACGACCGGTATTTTGGTGGGCTCGCGCACGGCAAATGCGGCCCCTGCCACCATCAATACTTCCGCTGCCATTACCGGTACAGGTGGCACTGCAATTGATTTGCAAGG
>JAAEMS010000326.1 GCA_024225275.1 Actinomycetes bacterium | reverse complement strand
TAATCGTCTTGTTCGGCATGTACTGATTATACGTACGTATCTGCCTCAGGCAACTTGTTGGGCGACCCTGTGGGGGCACCGTTGCGTTGACGGATCGGCGTCCCAGAGGCGAGCGTGTCGGGTGAATCGTCGTGCCGTTGCTGAGTCCGATTCGTTTGCCGGCTACCGGTTTGCTCCCGAGGTGATCTTGCTGGCCGTGCGCTGGTACCTCCACGACGGCCTCTCATACCGAGATGTGGAAGAACTCCTCGCCGAACGAGGCATCGACGTCGACCACGTCAGCATCTTTCGGTGGGTGCAGCGCTTCACCCCTCTACTCATCGACGCGGCGCGACCATGTCGTCACGCGGTGTGGTGACCGCGGGTTCGTCGACGAAACCTACGTCAAGGTCGCCGGGGTCTGGCGCTTCGTGTACCGAGCAGTAGACCAGCACGGCCAGGTCATCGACGTCTATGTCTCCAAGCGGCGAAACCTCGCCGCCGCCAGGCACTTCTTCGAGACCGCGTTGACCGGCCACGGGCGAGGTTGCAGAGGTCACCACCGATCTGGCCGCGCCACTGCTGCGCGTTGTCGATGAGCTGATCCCCGAAGCAGCCCATGACACCGAGCAGTACTCGACCGGATCGAGTGGGACCACGGCCGACTCAAGGCCAGGCTGAGGCCGATGCGCGGCCTGAGCACCGATCGAACCGCATCAGTGATCATCCTCGGTCACGCGTTCGTCCAGAACCTTCGACGCGGTCACTACGAGCTCGGCGCGGAAGCCCACCGCGACGCTCTACGCGCCGCGGCCGCTGTCGATGAGCTCGCCGACGTGATCTGACCGAACCCCGACACACAACCGGCAGTCCGCGCCCGCCGATCGATCAACGCAACAGTGCCCCCAAGACTCCACCAGCGACGATCACTGTGCTTCGAACCAGCCGATGCGACGGCCTCATCAACGAATACCGAAACGCGGCCTGACCAGCGACGACGGACTCACCGGGCGGCGCAGGGGTCCCCAGGCGCGGCACGGGGCCCGTTCAAGTACCAGGGCGAAGTGCCTGCAATGGATGCGGCAGAGTTACGACGCGCTCGCCGACCACGATCGGTCCCGCGTCGATGCTGTGCTCGCGGGGACAGGCTGCGAGGCCTTGTTCGTGTGAAGTCCAACGTCCGCGGCAACCCGACCACGCCCGCCCATCAGTACGTGGTGGGTTGGACGAAGTAGTTGTAGCGGCGACGGCGGACGATCGTGACCCAGGCCCGTTCCACCCTCTGCAGCTTCTTGAGCCGGGGCATCGCCTTGAGATCAGCTTCCATGATGGCGTGTGCCTCCGCCTCAGCGATCGGGGTATCGAGTTGGAGCCCATCGTTGAACGCCACAAGCGCCGGCTGGACCCACTGGTCGAGTCCGATTCGGCCCAGCATGGCCACTACGTCGGCGGCCACGTTTCGCGGCTGCTTGTATCGCTCGAGGAGCCTGCCGACGTCGCTCATCGCGAAGGTTCGCAGCGGGGCGGGGATGGCGCGAAAGAGCGGCTTGACGTCGTATATCGGGGCCCCGTGCTCGTCCCAGAAGAAGGGTGTGCCCACGTCGATCGAGGTTGCCGTCGCGCCGTCCCATGACCAGTTCGACACCTGACTGTCGATGCTCACGCGGTCCGAAAACGACCCAACGATGTCGGCCAGGGCGACCAGGAACGGATGCTCGGCATCAGGTTGGGCTGCGGCCAGGATCTTGTCGGCCAGCGAGTCAGGATCGAGCCGGGGCTGGACCTGGTAGCCGACGAGAAAACCACCGCGCTCGACAGACATCAGCGAGGTCGGCACCACATCGACTCCCGTGACCGCGAGTGCTTCCAAGTACTGGCGCATCACTCGTATGTAGTCGTCGAGCTCCGCGGGCGTGTAAGGCGCCGTCGGCTTGCATACCACCCGAGGATCGTTGGCCGGGTACCCGAGGGCGATCGACAGCTCGCCGTAGCCGATCACGTTCAGCCCCGAGTTGTCCCTGGCGTCGAGCGCTGCCACCACGGACGCGTCGAGTTCCTCGATCTCATCCTGGGTGAGCAGCGGAGCGGTCACGAGGCCGGAACGTCGGCTTGGGCGTCAAGAATGGACGAGATGGCATCGACCACGAACTCGTTCAGCTCGGGCGGGACGCCGCCGTAGATCGCCTGGCTACGGGCGGGTTGATCACCTTGCGCCCTCGCGTACGCGACGGCCTCGGCCAGGTGATCGGCGAACGTCTCGACCACTCCCGGCAGCGTCTGGGGCAAGGTGACGCACATGTGGATGGCGTCAGGGTGTTGGAGGCCGTTGAAGCGCCACCCGCGCTCAGCCATGGCGTCATTGACGTGGTACACGTTCAGCGCGTCGGAGTTGAACGCGAACAGGTACGACGGGTCGCCGAGCACGCGGAGCTCGTCGTGGCTCTTCACCACATCCTGCATGGCGTACGACGTCTCGAAAATCGCATTCGCCTTCTCCAGATAGCCGGCCCGGCCCAGGCTGACCATCGCGGCCCAGGTCCCTGCGAGGAGCCCGCCCGACCGGCTTCCCGCCAGTCCGGGTGAGAAGTACTTCCCGCCCGACCAACCCTGATCCAAGAAGTAGAGCTGGTTGCGGAGGCTCTTGTCACGAAACGAGAGGGTGCTGGTGCCTTTCGGGCCGAACGCGAACTTGTGGGTGTCGGCCGACACCGCGGTGACGCCGGGGAGACGGAAGTCGGGCATCACCACAGGGAACCCGAGCTCCTCACCCCACGGCAGGATGAAGCCGCCCAGACAACCATCCACGTGGAGGCCCACTCCCCGCTCTCCAGCGAGATCGGATAGTGCTTCGACGGGATCGATGACCCCATGGCCGTAGTTGGTCGCCGACCCGACGAGCATCACGGTGCGGTCACTGATGTGATCGGCCACAAAATCCACATCCACCTGGAAGGTCTCTGCGTCGACCGGCGCCACCACCTCCTCGAGCCCGAAAAGGTGGCAGGCCTTCCGGAAGGCGGAATGGGCACTCGTGGGGAGGATCACCTGACCGTTCGCGATACCCCGCACGGCCCTCGCATGCTCGCGGTGAGCAAGCACCGAGCTCAAGATGCTCTCGGTGCCTCCTGCTGTGACGGCACCGGCCGGTACGCACTCCGGGCCCGCCGCATCAGCATGCAGCATGTCCAGCGTCATAGCGATGATCTCACCCTCGAAACGGGTCGCGCTCGGACAGATGTCGCGCTGGATCGTGTTGACGTGGAGGAACATTCGGTAGGCCTCGCCCACGAACCCGTAGTGATCCATGTCGCCGCAGTACATGGTTCCGGACACGCGCCCCTCGCGCCAGAACTGGTTCTCGGCGTCGGCAATCTCCTCGAGCTCGGCGAGGATCTCGTCTCGCGGCCGCCCCTCGGTGGGCATGTTGCGGATCACACCGTGTTTCTCGGCGTACGGGTAGTGGCCGGTCGTGATGTCGGGCATCGATTTCTCTTCCCGCGTCTGGCTCATGAGGTCCTCGGGTACAAGGACTCAGTGGAGCCCCACGCTCAGCTGGGCAGGATCACAGTCTCGCGCACGATCGTCGACGTCATGAGGGGCGAGGCGCCCGAGTTGGCATCTCTGGCTGAACATTGGCCGTCTACCGGTGGGTCCAACGCTTCACCCCCCTCCTCATCAACGCCGCCCAGCCCTGCCGTCACGCGGTCGGTGACCGCTGGTTCGTCGACAAGACCTACGCCAAAGCCAACGGGGTCTGGCGCTACGTGTACCGAGCAGTAGACCAACACGGCCAGGTCATCGACATCTACGTCTCGAAACGACCCAACATCACCGCCGCCACACACTTCATCGAAACCATGTTGACCAGCCATGGGCGACCCGCAGAGGTCACCACCGACCTGGCCGCACCCCTGCTACGCGTTGTCGAAGAGCTGATCCCAGAAGCCGCCCATGACACCAAGCAGTACGCGAACAACAGGATCGAGTGGGACCACGGCCGCCTCAGGGCCAGACCCCGGCCGATGCGCGGTCTGAGCACTGATCGGACCGCGTCGATCGTGATCCGCGGTCACGGGTTCGTCCAGAGTCTTCGACGCGGTCACTACGAGCTCGGCGCGAAAGCCGACCGCAAGCATCTGCGCCTCGCGGCCGCTTTCGATGAGCTCGCCGACGTGATCTGACCCAAGCCTGACACCAAACCGGTAGTCCGCGCCCACCGATCGATCAACGCAACAGTGCCTTCCACGCTGGCTCCGGTAGCTGTGTTACACCCCCGGGGAGGGGTTTCACGAGCGCTGGATCGGGTCGATCCGCCGTGAGCTGCTCGACCGCACTCTCGTCTGGAACCAGCACCAACTTGACCGGCTCGTGGTCGACTACATCGAGCACTACAACCTGCACCGGCCCCACCGCTCGCTCGACCAACAACCGCCGCTACCCGCCGACCCACTCAACCACCCTGGCCGGGACCTTCGAGTTCTGAAGTCGACCCGGTGCGACGGACTCATCCATGAGTACCGAAATACAGCCTGACCAGGCACAACACAATTTCCGGCCCCCACAGGCTCCAAACACGGGATCTGTTGCACGACAGAGGAGTGGCAGCGTTTCTGGTAGCCGCACGGTCACGTCTCCGACCGTGCGGGCTTTGCACGACGCTAGATCCGGTGCCGCGGCGGCCTGGTGCGTACGCCGATCTCGACCGGTTCGGTCTCGAACGTCAGTCGGTCCCGGTTCGCCGACAACCATCGGGCGTAGCGCCCGGTGAGCCACGGAGCTGTCAACCCGTGGGCGAACACGCTGAACAGCACCGTCAGCGTCGCGACGTCCACGATTCGGCGGGTGCCCTCCAGGCCCGATTCGTCGACGATCGTCAGCGCGAACACGATCGTGGCGAGGCCGCGCGGACCGAACCAACCAGCGAACGCCACCGTCTCGCGTTTCGCACCGCTCCGGATCAGGGATATGGCAACCGGCACCATCCGGACCACCGTCAGGCTGAGAATCGCGTATCCGACGATCTGTAGGTCGATCTCGGAGAGTCCTCGATCGAGCATCGCGGCACCGAACAGCAGGAACGTCACACCTGCGAGCAACTGGCCGAGGTCCTCGGTCAGTTCCGTCGACTGGTGCGCCGTCTCGCCGAGCATCCGGCCGTACAACATGCCGGCCGCGAACGAAGCGATGAACCCACTTCCACCGGCCTCCACCGTCATCGCATACGCAGTCGCGGCTGCGATCAGCGGCACGATCTGCCCCCAGCTCTCCTCCATCCAACCTTGCCGGATCGACGCCTTCGACAGCGTCGCAACGATCACCGCCACGACCACACCGATGGCACTTGCGATAGCTACTTCCTCGACCAGATCGACGAGGACCTGACCGTCGAAGTTGGGCGCCTCTTCCAGCTCGGCGAATGCGATGGCGGCGAGCAGCAATGGAACACAAACACCGTCGTTCAGGCCACTCTCCACGTTGAGTCCTTGGCGAACCGGGGATGGAAGGCGAGTGTCGGAGACGACGGTCTGGCCGAGTGCTGCGTCGGTCGGAGCGAGCAGCACGGCGAGGGCGACCGCCTCGAAGAACAAGAGGTCGGGGAAGAACACGACGGCCAGCGCCGTGCCGAGCACGATGGAGAGCGGGAGAGCCAGCCCGAGCAGACGCGCCGGCAAGCTGGCCTCGCGGGCGAGACGGCGGGTATCGAGCGCTGCGGCGTCGGAGAACAGCATCAAGGCAAGGGTGAGCTCGGCGAGGAGGCGAATGTCAGCGGAGCCCACGTTCGCTTGGAACAGATCCAGCAGACGCGGACCGATGACGAATCCGGCGGTCACGAACACCATCGGTGCCGTGATCGGCCTCCCCGCAAGACGCCGCGACAACAGCGCATACGCGAGTAGCACTCCGCAGATCAGCGCGATGTCGATTCCGCTCACGATCGGTGAGGCCTTGGTCGGAGGAGCGCTGTCGAAGACAGGTAGAAATCGGTAGCCGACACGTCCGATCGAATCAGGCAAGGAGCCTGGACTTCTGGCGATCGAACTCGTCGGCGGTGACCACATCGGGCGGCCTGGAACTCACCGAGCTTCGAGAGCTCGGCGGCCATCGCGCCGGTGTTGCCGCAGTCGGTCATTTCATCCCCTCGACGTCAGCGCTCGGCGAGGTCTGGGCCGTGGACGGTGAGCGACCGCGCACTGATCGCTGCCACCACGACGCCGATAGTCCTCGCCAGGACATTCCGGGAGAAGATGCCGAACCCGGAGGCGACCACGACGACGCCACCGAGGAGATGGATCCATCCCCACGAGGTGACGTCGAACTCGAAGATCCACTCTCTGCCAACGACGTAGAACGTGTTGTCTGCGATCGCAACGATGCCTGCAAATGCGTGAAAGAAGCCGATCATGGTCAGCATTATTCCCGCAAACGCCCCATCCCACGGCCCATTCGCTCACCTGACGCTCACTCTCTACTGTCATTGCTGACTGCCCTCTCTGTCCAGAGTCATGTTGATCTTCCGTGTTTCGCGGTCGTTCGGCTACCCAGAATCGCCACAGATCAATTCGCTCCGGGGTCCGCGCCGGCCCATGGAGCAGTTCTCATGTAGGGGGCGAAGGCGCGGCCTGATCCTGCCAGCCACGCTTCAGCGGTTGGTAGAGGGCCGCCAACAAGGCGGTGGTGATCACGATCGACACGAGCATCGATACGGCCGGTCGGTCGTCGATCACCGAGCCCACGAGATACGAAGACAGGCACGTGAACGCCGCCCAGGACACACTCCCGATCGAGCCCCAGACGAGGAAGCGCCAATAGGTGTAACGGGTGAGCCCCATGATGGCACCGACGACGAAACGCAGTCCCGGGACGAACCGCCCGAACACGATCAGCATGCCGGCGAACTCGTTGGCCTCGGCCACCAGATCGCCCAGACAATGGTGTGGCAGATCCTCAAAGACAACAACCTCGACCCCGCACCGAAACGCTCCGAGGTGACCTGGACCGAGTTCCTACGCTCCCCCGACCAACTCGCAGGTTCCCGAGCGCTCGTCCGGGATCGAGGCAGCCAATTCATCGACGCCTTCGACGAGACCTTCCGCACCGAAGGCTTCCAGATCCTCCGCACCCCGGTACGAAC
>JAAEMS010000325.1 GCA_024225275.1 Actinomycetes bacterium | reverse complement strand
TGCCCCGCCGCGTGGAGGTGACGATCCGCCAGCGGGGGCCGGAGGGCCGGGTACCCATCCGCCGCGAGCAGGTCCACCAGATCGTGCTCAACCTGGTCATGAACGCCGCCGAGGCCATAGTGGGGACCGGGTGCGATCAGCCCGGATCCGGAAGCTGTCTGCATCAGGGTGTCCCAACCAGGATTGTGCGCCACACTGGTCATGGTGCACCCAGAAATTGGGCGCCGTGTGTCGTCATCCCACTACGGACCGTGGGACGTGGAGGACAGCGGCGATCGGAAGAATCACAACAATCGTTCAATATCGTGGTGATGTTGGCTACATCTGAGAACTCGGCGTGATTTGGCGGACTTGGCCCTTCCCTGAAGCTGATCAGCCCATTAGGGGGCCGGACCAAACCTGGTCGGGCCCCGCAAACGTGTAGGGGATGACCGATTGGCGCGACGAGGTGAAGACCTCTCGTTCGACGAGTTCTTTCTGGAGGAGCACGATCGCATGGTGCGTTCGCTCACTCTCATCACCGGCGACGCCGAACTGGCCGCCGACTGTGTGCAGGACGCTTTCGTTCGCGCCTACGCGCGGTGGAAACGCATCAGCACCTACGATTCCCCCGCTTCGTGGGTCAGGCGGGTGGCCATCAACCGCAGCCGCGATCTGTTCCGCTCGGCGGGCCGGCGCCGCAATACCGAGGAGTCGGCCGCCGCGCCCGACGTGCACCTCGATCCCGAGCCACTGGCCGATCACGACCTCCTCACGGTCCTGAGCCAGCTCCCCGACCGTCAGCGCATCGCCGTCACCCTGTACTACCTCGAGGGCCTGAGCGTCGACCAGGTGGCCGACTCGATGGGAATCACCAGCGGCGCGGTGAAGTATCACCTGAACCGGGGACGAGCCCATCTCGCCCCCCTGCTGGCCCCCGCCTCCAGCCCTACCGAAGACGGAACCGATGACTGATCCTGGCGACTCCAACGAGCTCGACGGGGCTCTCCATCGCCTGTTCGCAGATTCGGCCCCCAACCCTTGCGAGCCCGCGGCCCTGGTGCTCGACCGCATCGGGCCCCGCATGGTTCGGGCTCGCCGCCGGCGGATCGCCGGACAAGCCACCGCCGCGGTCGCCATTACCATCAGCGCCGTCGGTCTGGGGGTTGCCGCTCTCCCCAACCAGGGCGAGCCCGACACCATCGTCATGGCTGACGCCGGCGGCACCGGCGATCACCCAGGAACCGGTTCCACCGGATCGACCCGGCCCGAAACCGACGAATCTGGGCCCACCGAAACCACGAGCCCATCGACTCCTTCGACGGTCGCTCAGACCGTCACCCCGTCCACCACTGTTCCCGTCACCGAACCCTCGACCCCCTCAACGGCAGCACCGCCCACATCAGCCCTGTCGCCGACCTCCAGCGTGGTGACCGAGACCACCACGACCGTGGCAGTGCAGCCCACCGATCTGGAATACAGCTCCCCCGGGGGCAATATCACGGTTCGCTGGTCAACCTCGGAGATCGCCCTGATCGCCACCGATCCCCAGCCCGGGTTCGTGGCCGAGGTCAAAGAGAGTGGCCCGATCGAGGTCGAGGTCGAGTTCACCAACGAGGCCACTGAGCAAAGCCACGAGATCGAGCTGGAGCTCGAAGACGGCAGTATCCACCGCCACTCGTAGCCGGCCCGGGGGTGTGCTCCTTGATCAGGCGGAGGCGACCTGTGTCCGAGCAGGGGCCGGAGCTGAAGCCCGACGCTTGCTACGGCGGGCAATCAGGAGTCGGGCCACGGTGAGGAACGCCACCAGCTGGACAGACACCACGCTGGCCCACAGATAGATGCCGTTCCCGATGTCGGTGCCGGCCGTGAACCCGTGGATGGTGGCCAGCACATAGATGCCGAAACTGCTGGCGTGCACCCATCGCCAGAACCGGCGGGGCAGCTTCTTCATGACCAGCGAGGTGGCCTCGACGGCGATGAGCAGGTAGAAGGCCACGATGCCCCACGCCACGGGCCCGGGCTGCCACTCCGAGGCCATGGGGACGAAGAGCTCGCGCCAACCGAAGTACACATAGTTGTCACCAACCAGGGCCAGCAGGTGCACACCGGTGAACGTCACCGACAGGCCGCCCAGAAAGCGGTGGATGTCGAGCAACCACGCCGGAGGAGCCTGACGGCCGAGGGCGCGGGTCGAGAGGGCAAGGCCCCACAGAACCGAGACTGTGACCAAGGCCCACGCCACGATTCCGGCCGAGCGGGCCACGTACCAGATCACCTGTTCGTTCATGTCACAACCTCCAGGGAGAGAGGGTCGGGGCCGGCTCGACTCGAAGAGAGCCGGCAATCGTCGTTGTCCCATCGACCTCGACCAGGAGGGCACCCAGGTCGAGCGACTCGATCAGACGGGTACCGGCCTCGGGGCCGGCCACCAGGACCGCCTTGGCCAGAACATCGGCCCACCAAGCCACCCCGCTCAGCACGGTGGCGGAGACCACCGGGGAATTGCTGGGTTGGGCGGTGCGGGGGTCGAGGAGGTGATGGTGTTGCTCGCCGTTGTGGGTCCAGCGGCGCAGCACACGACTGCTGGTGCAAACGGCACCGTCGACAACGGGGACCACGAAGTCAGCGGTGTCGGGAAAGAGCGGGTTCTGGATCTGCACCGGCCAGGAGTCCCAGCCTGGAGGGGGCACCCCCCCAACCCGAAGGTCACCGCCCAGCTCCACCAGTGAGGTCCGGGCCCCACCCGTCGCGAGATGATCGGTGAGGAGGTCGACGGCCATGCCCTTGCCGATACCCCCCGGGTCGAACATGAGACCCTCGGGAAGACTGACTGATCCCAACACACGATCGACCTGGATCTGGCCAACCGCGTCGCTCAGGGGCGGGAGCTGGTCGCCGGCATCAAGCCCTCGGGCCACCGGTGCGGGATCGGTGGCCAGATCCTGGTGGGTGCAGTCGTAGCCCAGTGCCTCGAGCGAGCCGAGGAGCCCAGGATCGAACCAGCCACCGGTAGTCCGCCAGGCATTCATCGCGCCCTCGACGAGGTCGAGGGTTTCGGGCGCCACGATGACTGGCCGGCCCTCAGCTCGATTGAGCGTGCTGATGTCGCTGGACGGGATGAAACGACTCCATCGTTGCTCGAGCACCTCACCGAGGGCGAACGCCTCGGCCAGGAGATGCTCGTGCCCGTCGTCAACCAGCAGACGGGCTCGACAGCCCATCAGCCGGCCGTGGAGTTCGGCCATGGCCAGCTACGAACTCAGCCGCTCGCGCCCGACTGGGGCGGAGGGGGAGGCTGGGTGGCAGGAGGCTGGGTGGCAGGAGGCTGAGTGGCAGGAGGCTGGGTGGCAGGAGGCTGAGTGGCAGGAGGCTGGGTGGCAGGAGGCTGAGTGGCAGGAGGCTGGGTGGCCGCCGGTGCCTGAGTGGCCGCCGGTGCCTTCGCGGAGGAGGCCGCCTTCGGTGAGGAGGACGGAGCGATAGCCGCCACGGCTTCGGGGGCGAGGCCGTCATCGGCCGTGGCCGGAGGGGGCTCGACAGGATCGGGGGCGGGTTCGCCACCAGCCTCTTCGCGACGGATCTCGACCACGATCGTGACGGGTGCCGCCGCGGGCTGGGCCGAGACCGGCTGGGCTGAGGCCTCGAGGGCGAGCTGTTCGGCGTCGGCCGCCAACAGGGGACCCATGGCCGAGGTCATGAGGGCGAAGGCCGAGACCGCCGAACCGGCGACCAGGACCCGAGAAGCCATCGCCGCGGGTCGACCCTTGGGCTTGGGTCGGGCGCCGGCCACTCCGGCCGGAGTGGTGGCAGTCGCCGGTTGCACCACGTTCTGGGCACGAGTGGCGGCCGGCTGAGCGACCGCGGCCTTGGCCGACTTGGCGCCACTGCGGCGATTGGCCAGAGCAGCGAGGCGGGCAGCGGAGTCATCGGACACCGACGCCGCGGGCGGGGCCGGGCCCTGAGCGGGCGGGGCCGGGGCAGCAGGAGCTACCGCGGCACCTCCCCGTCGGGTTCCACCGCGACGAGCCTGAAGCTGTTCGAGTCGGGCTGCGGTCTCGGGATCAACCATCAGATGCCCTCCCGCTCGACACGGATCCGCCCATCCTCGAGCTTCACCTTCATCTCGGCTTCGGCGCCGTCCTTCTCGAACTCGATCTCGATCTCATCGCCCATGGTCTCTTCGACCATGAATCGCCAGCCGCCGGTGGGGTAGGCCGACCAGAACTCGAGGCTCTTCCCACCATGGTTGGCCACCACGACATCGCCGATGTTGCCCATGGGGAAGGTGAGGTACTCGGTCTGCACCACCGCCTGGGTGGTGGGGGCCTGGGTGGCCGGAGGCTGGGTGGTGGGGGCCTGGGTGGTGGGGGCCTGGGTGGTGGGGGCCTGGGTGGTGGGGGCCTGGGTGGTGGGGGCCTGGGTGGCCTGGGGGGTCGGAGCCGCAGCCGCTGACCGCACGGCGGGGGTGGGTGAGGGGGCAGCCCCAGTGGGCACCGGAGCACCAAGGGACTGGTCGACCATCTCGGCGGTAGGGGCTCCCTCGCCGGGAACCTCGACCACGACAGTGCGAACCTGGGGTTCGGGGAATGTCGACACCTCAGCGGACGGTGTCCCCGAATCGGCGGATTGTGCTGATCGCAGCAAGCCGATGTTCAGAGCAATTGCCGTGGTGATGGTGATTATGACCATCACCATCGTGCCGGCTGCAGCAAGGGCGGTCTTCTTGGGTAGCAAGGGATTCGACTCCTTCGTTGATCATTGCCGGTCGGCCGCCCGCTGACCGGTTGACATCAGTTGTTCACAAACCATCACGACGCCGGGCCCCCATGAGGTTTGGCGGCTTGCAGAATTCCTTTCGTTGCGACACCACCGGACAAGATTGCGAACAGACGACAAGGGTTGAGTAGGCGCCCGCGGCCCCTCATTGCTGGTTCACCGACGCGGGCAACAAACGACCTGAGCACGCACTAGGGTCAGAATCCACAACCGATAGCCAACGATCCCCAGCGGGAGAGCGCCGGCCCCGGCCGGCCACCGAAGGAGCAAAGGCCCGGAATCTCTCAGGTTCACGGACCGCTGGGGTGAGGCAACGCTGGAGAGCGGCACCGATGGGTGTCCACCGAAGGTGAAAGCCGGTCACGACCGGTGAATCTCTCAGGTCATGGAACAGCGGGGCTCGAAGGGTCGCCTGCCGCGCCGACCCAACCCAACGAGCCCCTCATTCTCCAGCGAACAGGACACCACCCATGACCGATCCGAGCGAACTGCGCTCCACCCCGCTCCACGACCTCCACATCGAACTGGGTGCCCGCATGGTGCCGTTCGCCGGCTGGTCCATGCCGGTGCAATACCCCGACGGAGTAGTAGCAGAGCACACCTGGACCCGCACCGGCGCAGGGCTCTTCGACGTGTCACACATGCGCACGGTCGAACTTCATGGCGAAGACCGGATGGAGGGCCTCGAAGCGCTGGTCCCGGCCTCGATCACCGGTATCTCCGAGGGGCGGGTCCGGTACAGCTTCTTCACCAACGACCGGGCCGGCATCCTCGATGATCTGATGGTCACCAACGCGGGTACCCACCTGTCGATGGTGGTCAACGCCGGACGGGCCGAAGCCGATCTCACCCACCTTCGGACCCATCTCCCCTCTTCGGTCGAGGTCGTCGAACGCGACGACCTCGGTCTGCTCGCCCTTCAGGGCCCTCAGGCGGTCGAAGCATTGGCCCGGCTGGCCCCCGAGGTCGCCGACCTCACCTTCCTCGACTCGGGCACCGCCCACTTCTCGGCGCTGGGACTCACCCTGGCTCTCAGCCGGTCCGGGTACACGGGTGAGGACGGGTTCGAGCTGGCGGTACCCAACGAACACATCGAGACAGTCGCCCGCCTGCTCCTGGCCCAACCCGAAGTGAAGCCCAGCGGACTCGGCGCCCGCGACACCCTTCGCCTGGAGGCCGGGCTATGCCTGTACGGGAACGACCTCGACGAGACCACCACACCGGTCGAGGCCGACCTGGTCTGGGCCATCCAGAAGCGCCGGCGGGAGCAAGGCGGCTTTCCCGGCCACGATGTGGTGATGGCCCAGCTGGCCGACGGCCCACCCCGCATCCGGGTGGGTATCGCCGCCAACGGCCGCCGGCCTATTCGCGACGGCGCCGCCCTCCAGACACCCGAGGGCGAAACTGTCGGCGTGGTGACCTCGGGCGGGTTCGGCCCCACCGTCGAGCGCCCCGTGGCCATGGGTTTCGTGCCACCCGCTCTGTCCGAGCCAGGTACCGCCCTGGTGGCCGACGTGCGTGGCAAGCCCGAAGCGTGCGCCGTCGCTCCCCTGCCTTTCGCCCCCCATCACTACGTCCGCTGAACCGGGAGACCACCTCGTGACCGACACCACGTCCTCTACCCCTCCGGCAGTCGACACCCCGGCCTCGATCCACGAGCTGGCCCGCAGCGACGCCTTCGTGGGCCGCCATATCGGGCCCGAGCCCGGCGAGATCGCCCACATGCTCGACCGCCTCGGCCTCACCACCCTCGACGAGCTGATCGATGCTGCGGTACCCACCGGCATCCGCGAGCCCGAAGCTCTCGGCCTGCCGGCTCCGGTCTCGGAGGTCGAGGTCATCGAACGGCTCCGCGACCTGGCTGACCAGAACCAGCTGGTCACCAGCCTGATCGGCATGGGCTACCACGACACGGTCACACCGCCCGTGGTCTTGCGCAACGTGCTGGAGAATCCGGCCTGGTACACCGCGTACACGCCGTACCAGCCCGAGATCTCCCAAGGCCGACTCGAGGCTGTCCTCAACTACCAGACCATGGTGATGGATCTGACCGGCTTCGATCTGGCCAACGCGTCGATGCTCGACGAGGGCACCGCGGCCGCCGAGGCCATGACCATGTGTCGACGCCTCCTCAAGGGCCCGGTACCCACCGGATTCTTCGTCGATCAGGCCTGCCACCCCCAGACCATCGAGGTGGTCCGGACCCGGGCCGAGCCGCTGGGCATCGACATCACCGTAGGCGACCCCACCGACCTCGATCCTTCGGCCGCCTACGGCGTCCTACTCCAGTACCCCGGCACCGACGGAGAGGTTCGCGACCACCGGGCCACCATCGAGGCCATGCACGAAGGGGGCGGGCTGGTGGTCGTCGCCGCCGACCTCCTGGCCCTGTGCCTGCTCACCTCTCCGGGAGAACTGGGCGCCGACGTAGCAGTGGGTACGACTCAGAGGTTCGGTGTGCCTCTGGGTTTCGGTGGCCCCCATGCGGCCTACTTCGCCACCTCCGAGCGCCACAAGCGGTCGATCCCCGGCCGCCTGGTCGGGGTCTCGGTCGACGACGCCGGCCGGCCGGCCCTGCGCCTGGCCCTCCAGACCCGTGAGCAACACATCCGCCGCGAGAAGGCCACGTCCAACATCTGCACCGCCCAGGTTCTGCTGGCCGTCGTGGCCGGCCTCTATGCCTGCTGGCACGGGCCCGAGGGCCTGCGCACCATCGCCAACCGGGTGAACCGCCTCACCGCGATCCTGGCCCGAGGTCTACGCGACGCCGGGGTCGACGTCCCCACCGCCGCGCCATTCGACACCGTCACCGCCCGGGTCGACAACGCCGACCGGGTGATGGCCGAAGCCCTCGGCCACGGCATCAACCTACGCCGCGTTGACGACGACACCGTGGGAATCAGCCTCGACGAGACCACCACATCCGAGGTGGTCGAGGCGGTATGGGCCACCTTTGGAGTGTCCGAGTCGGTGGCCAACCTGGACCCCTCGACTCTCGACCCACTTCCCAGTGCCCTGCGGCGAACCGATCCGATCCTGACCCACCCGGTCTTCCACCAACACCGCAGCGAGACCGCCATGCTGCGCTACCTCAGAAAGCTGGCCGACAAGGACCTGGCCCTCGACCGCACCATGATCCCCTTGGGGTCCTGCACCATGAAGCTGAACGCCACCACCGAAATGGCAGCGATCACGTGGCCGGAGTTCGCCCGGGTCCACCCCTTCGCCCCCCTCGACCAGGTCACGGGTCATCTTCGGGTCATCTCCGACCTCGAGGACTGGCTGGCCGAGATCACCGGCTACGCCGGCGTGTCGCTCCAGCCCAACGCCGGATCCCAGGGTGAGTACGCGGGGCTGCTGGCCATCCGTAGCTGGCATCAGTCGAGGGGCGAGCCCGCCCGCGACGTCTGCCTGATCCCCGAGTCGGCCCACGGCACCAACGCCGCCAGTGCGGCTATGGCTGGTATGAGGGTCGTGGTGGTGACCTGCGACGATCAGGGCAACATAGACGTCACCGACCTCGAGGCGAAGGCCAAGGAGTACACCGACACCCTGGCCGCCCTCATGGTGACCTACCCGTCGACCCACGGCGTGTACGAGGAGGCCATCGGGCAGATCTGCGCCATCGTCCACGACCACGGCGGGCAGGTCTACCTCGACGGCGCCAACCTCAACGCCCTGGTTGGGGTGGCCCGCCCCGGACGCTTCGGGTCCGACGTGTCCCACCTCAACCTGCACAAGACCTTCTGCATCCCCCATGGTGGTGGCGGCCCCGGTGTGGGCCCCATCGGCGTGGCCGAACACCTGGTGCCGTTCCTGCCCGGCCATGGTCAGGTGGGTCGAACCATCGGAGGCCTGGTCCAGGGCGCGGTCGACGCGGTCTCGGCCGCACCGTGGGGATCAGCCGGCATCCTCCCCATCTCGTGGGCGTACATCACTCTCATGGGAGGAAGGGGACTGACCCGGGCCACCCAACTCGCCATCCTGAACGCCAACTACACCGCCCACCGCCTCAACGACCACTACCCCGTGCTCTACACCGGCAAGTCGGGGTTGGTGGCCCACGAGTGCATCATCGATCTGCGACCCATCACCAAGGAGACCGGTGTCACCGTCGACGACGTCGCCAAGCGGCTCATGGACTACGGCTTCCACGCCCCCACCATGTCCTTCCCGGTGGCAGGCACCCTGATGATCGAGCCCACCGAATCGGAGAACCGAGCTGAGATCGACCGTTTCTGCGACGCCATGATCGCCATCAAGGGCGAGATCGACCGAGTGGCCAGCGGCGAATGGGCCGCCGAAGACAGCCCCTTGCGACACTCCCCCCACACCGCCGAAGACGTCACCTCCGACACCTGGGACCGCACCTACCCCAGAGAGCTGGCCGCCTACCCCCTAGCCACCATCCGCCAGACCAAGTACTGGC
This sequence comes from Actinomycetes bacterium, assembly GCA_024225275.1. Lineage (GTDB taxonomy): Bacteria > Actinomycetota > Acidimicrobiia > Acidimicrobiales > JAAEMS01 > JAAEMS01. The sequence continues at coordinate 7,883 of JAAEMS010000325.1, read as the reverse complement.
CCCCGGTGAGCCGCATCGACGGCGCCACCGGCGACAAGAACCTGGTGTGCAGCTGCCCCCCACTCAGGAGCTGATCCTGATCCCGCCTCAGAGGCAGGATCAGAGAGCTCCAGCTACCCGCCCAACAAGCCGCTCAGCGCGTCGGCGCTGGTCACCTGATCGGCGGGGGGCGGGGCGATGTCGATGGCATCGCCGAAGTCGTACATCTCCCAGTCGAGAGTCATGCTCGAGCCGTCGCCGGTGTCGGTGACCTCCATCAGGAGTCGGCGGATGAGGCCGTCGCCGTCGACCCAGACCTCGAAGGGGATCTCCTCAGTGGCGCCGACGGAGTCGAGCGCGCCATCGACGTCGAAGTCGGCCAGCTTCTCCTCGGTGATCGTGCCCGCGTAGCGGGTGGTCTCGATGCCGCGAATGTCTTCGGTCCCAAGCTCCTGGATGTCGTCGGCCCCGTTCAGGAAGGCGATGAAGTCCTGAGGGTCGAAGGCTCCGGTACCGCCGGGCAGGAGCTGTTCGGCGGCGGTGAACTCGTCGCTTGTGAGCTCGATCCATTCGACGTCGCCACCCGCGAGCATCGCCAGCAAACCCATCTTCAACCAGCTTGTCTCACCGATCCGGATGACCTCGACCGGCTCATCGAAGAAGCTACCGGCTAGGGCCGCGTCGGGGTCGTCGGAGTCGGCCATGGCCTCCGCCATACCCGACAGGTCCATCTCGAGGGCCACGGCATCATTGGGAAAGTCGAACTCGCCGGACAGCAGGACCTCGGCGGGGGTAGGAAACTCCGAACCGCCTTCCATGGTCATGGTGGCGGCCATGCGGCCGGTCGTGATCTCGGCGGTTGCGGCCACCGAATCTCGGATCAGGTCGCCGAATTCAGTGTCGTCGGCCAAGTCACCGGAGCCGGAATCGTCCGAACCGGAATCGTCCGAGGTATCAGAGCCGGAGGTGTCGCCTTCGTCGGAGCCGCTGTCCGAAGAGTCGCTACCCACCGCGTCGGCGGAGACGCTGTCTTCGTCCGATCCGCCGCAAGCTGCAGCGAGGAGGACAACCGTGAACAGGATGGCCAGGAACCGACGCATGATCGAATCACCTTTCCGTTTCTTCGTTCGGGGGATGCCCCCAGTACCGAGTTCTCGAAATCGGCACAATGAGTGCCTATCAGTAGTGTGGCCCTTCGACAGCCATATCGGGGCGCGCCCCGCGGTCAGCTCGCGGACGAGCCCTGTTCAGCAGCCCAGGCCCGTAGCCGTTCGATGGACTGGTCGCGGTCGAGCTCGGGCTCGGACCGGCGTAGCTCGAGCAACCATTGCACCGCTCGCCCTACCAACGGTCCGGGGGCCATGTCGAGGAGTTCCATCACCTCGTTGCCGTCGATCAGAGGGCGTTCGGCGGCCCGACGGTCCTCCTCGGCGAGGGCCGCGATCCGCTTCTCGAGCTCGTCGATGTCGCGCTGGAGGCGGGCCACCTTCTTGGGGTTCCGGGTGGTGCAGTCGGAGCGCACCAGCTCGTTGAGATCGCCCAGCAGTGGGCCAGCATCGCGGGCGTAGCGACGGACCGCCGAGTCCGACCATCCGTCGGCGTATCCCTTGAATCGGCCGGACAGACGGACCAATTCACTGACGTCCGCCACGAGCTGTTCGTCGTAGCCCAATTCGGCCAGGCGGGTGCGGGCCATGCGGGAGCCCACCGCCTCGTGGTGACGAAATGTCACACCGCCGTGGCGGAACGACCGGGTGGCCGGCTTGCCGATGTCGTGAAACAGGGCCGCGAGGCGGATGATGAGCCGAGGAGCGGTCTTGGCCGTCACCGCTATGGTATGGGCCAGCACGTCCTTGTGACGATGAACGGGGTCCTGCTCGAGCTGGAGGGCGGGAAGCTCAGGCACGGTTGACTCGGCGCGGCCGCTCTCGACCAGCCACCAGAGGCCCTCGGTGGGGTCCTCGGCCAACAGGATCTCGTCGAGGAGCTGATGATCGGGGGTGGATTCGGAAGCCATGACGTCTTTCGGGAAACCAGCTCGACACGCTACCGGGTTCGGTGTTGAAGAACCCTTGTGATTGTTCGAGATACCCCCACGCCGAGGGTAGTATTCGGCGCTTCGTCGGGGTTGGAGAGGTATGGCGTACGAGCTCGGTGTCGACATAGACAAAGGCCAGGTGGTGGCAGCGATCCACCGAAAGGGCGACGTACAGATCCTCTTCGAACGCGCCACGGCCGAGAACCTCGTCGACACCCTCCGCGACATTCGCAGTGTGGTCAGTGAAGCTCAGGGAGCCTCACCCCGATCGGCCATTGTCACCCACCCATCGTCGGTCTCTGGCGACGAGCTCGCCGAACTCACCACAGCCGTGAGCCAGATGGGCCTCGATCGGGTCGGTCTGCTCCCCCGTGCCGCGGCCTTGGCCCATGCCGACCTCAACGGCACAGAGCCCGGTGGCTCACTTGCCACCATCGAGATCCACGAGGGCCGGGCCGACCTTGCCCGGTTGACCCTCAGCGGGTCTCGATGGAAGGTGGCCGAGACCGCCACCTCCAGCCCGGTGAGCGCCCTCTCCCTGGCCGCCGCCCTGGCCGGATTCGAGACCGACGTCGACCTGGTCGTGGCGGCTGGCGTCGTACCCGGCAGCCTGGCCGCCGCCCTGGGTCGCCGCATCGAAGTCCCGGTCCGTAGGGCCACCGCCCGGGGTGTGGTTGCCTGCGGGGCGGCCATCGCGGCTACCGACCGGTGGGCAGCCCAGCCTGTGAGGCCGGCCATCGTGCCCATCGGTGGCGAAGTCATCGACCCGCACAGTCCGGCCGACACGGCCGTGTCGGAAGCCACGGTCGTCGACCCTGACGACCTCGAGGAGCCCACCCGCCGGCACAGGGCCGCGTTCATGGTTGCCGCCTTGGTCATGTTGTTCGGCGGGGGCGGCGCGGCACTGGCCTCCAACCTGCTCGGCTCCGACGATCCTCTCCACCTCGAGACCCGCCGCCTCGATCTGATCGGGGAGGAAGCGGCCGACAATCCTGAGCCGGCCGACTTCGAGGTCGGTCCCGACGACGGCAAGCCCATGGTCCTCGGCGCGGTCGAGGCCCGCAAGCCCACCACCAGTACCACGGCCCCTCCTCTGCCGACGCCAAATCCTGCACCGCGCCTCACCGTGAGTCAGCCCCCCACCACCGCCGTGCCCACCACCACCGCCGTGCCCACCACCCTTGCTCCGGTCAAGGCGGGTGACGCCGAGTTCACCTGGAGCCCCAGGACCGGAACCGTTGGTGAGCAAGTCAGCTTCGTGGAGCAGTCCGACCCAGCCGCCCTCACCGCCCTCTGGCTCTTCGACGACGGCACCTCGTCAACCGTCATGAATCCAGTCAAGACCTTCACCGAGGCGGGGCGCCACAAGGTCAAGGTCCAGCTCTGCTGGGACCTCAACGGCGACCAATGCCATGAAAGGACTCACAACGTCAAGGTGGAAGAGGCGACGGAGGTGCCACCCGTCGATCGGGTGGCGGCGGTCAGCGCCACGCCTCTGAGTGTCCTGCCCGCCTTCCCGGTTCAGTTCACCGACACCAGCTCGCCGGGCCCCTCGTCGGTGACGTGGACCTTCCCGGGTGGCCGGCATGTCACCCAGCCCACCGTGCGGGCCTTGTTCCCCAAACCCGGGCTCCGCACCGTCACCGCCGAGATCTGCTGGGTCGACCCCGAAGGGTGCCAGACCACCTCGATCATCATCACCGTCATCGAGGACGACTAGCCAAACCAGATCCGACCCTGCACCGATTCAGGGCGGTCCGACGTGAGTCGGCAACAGCACTGTCACAGGGTGTCTGCAGTATTGGGGTATGAGCGATGTTCTGTGTCATCACCGCCAGCGAGATCCCTTCCTGCGCCGCCGTTCCCTCGATGTCCGTCGATGGGCCCTGGCCCGGGGTCAGGGAATCGATCCCGACTCGCTCACCGTGGTGCTGAGGGTGATCGACGACGACCGCGACCTACTCGGCGTCTCGCCTCACGAGTGGACGGCCGAGCGCGTTCTCGAGTTCATCTGGGCTCGAGCCTGGTCCTGGTGTGAGGCCGAGGGGCTGACTCTGCCACCCACGGCCCCCGCCACCCTGCTGGCCTACCTCGACCATCTTCACGACACCAACTCGCTCACCCCATCCAGCGATCCCATCACCGAACTGCGCGACCAGCTGGTCGCCACCTCCCACATCGACCACACCTACGACACCGGCGCTCCCCTGGCTCCGGTGCTCGCCCTGCCCGTCCCGACCTGACTTGGGCCAGCACCGATCGGGTACTCCCGTGCAATAGCGTCTGCCCCATGACTGCCACCGACGACGTCGATCTCACGGCTTCCGACATCACCTGGGACATCGAGCCCCTCCTCATCGATCCGGGAGTCGCCGCGCCTGGGCTCGATGCCCTGCTCGACCGGGCCGACGAGCTGGCGGGCGAGCTCGATCCCGTCCGTGGCCGGGTGGCCTCGCTCACCACCGACGAGCTCATCGCCCACCTTCAGACCACCAGCCAGCTCCACGAGCTGGTGGGCCGGGCGGCCAACTACTCATCGCTCCAGTTCGCAGCCGACACCACCGATCCGGCCCACGGGGCCCTGCTCCAGCAGGTTCAGGAGCGGGCCACCGCCATCAGCACCCGCCTCCTCTTCTTCGACCTCGAGTGGGCCGAGCTCGACGACGAGGCCGCCGACGCCCACCTCGCCCACCCCGACATCGGCTTCGCCCGCCACCACCTGGCCGGGGTCCGTCGCTACCGCCCCTACCTCCTCAGTGAGGCCGAAGAGAAGATCGTGGTCGAGAAGGACGTCACCGGTGCTTCCGCGTGGGGGCGGCTCTTCGATGAGCTCACCTCGGCCATCACCATCAAGTTGCCCGGTGAGGATGGGCCGGTCCCCCTCGAAGCCGGTCTGTCCCTGCTGGCCGATCCAGACGCCTCGGCCCGCCAGCAGGCCGCCGCGGCCATCACCCAGGGGTTGGAGCCGGGCCTGCGCACGCGGGCCTATGTGTTCAACACCCTGCTGGCCGACAAGGCCACCGACGATCGGTTGCGGGGCTATCCGAGCTGGATCAGCAGCCGCAACCTGGCCAATGAGGCCAGCGACCAGTCGGTCGAGGCCCTCGTCGACGCAGTCGCGGGGCGGTACGAGATCGCCCGCCGCTGGTACCGGCTCAAGGCCGAGATCCTGGGGGTCGAGCGGCTGGCCGACTATGACCGGCTGGCCTCGGTGGCCGAGTCCGAGCGCTCGGTGATGTGGTCCGAGGCCCGCGACCTGGTGCTCGACGCCTATCAGTCGTTCTCCCCTGAGCTGGCCGACGGTGCCCGGCTCTTCTTCGACGAGGGATGGATTGACGCTCCTACCCGCCCGGGAAAGCGGCCCGGTGCCTTCTGCGCCTATACCGTGCCCTCCCACCACCCCTATGTGTTCATGAACTGGACGGGACGCAGCGGTGACGTGCTCACGCTGGCCCACGAGCTGGGCCACGGCCTGCACGCCCATCTGGCCCGCCCCCAGGGGGTGTTCCACCAGTTCACGCCGCTGACCCTGGCCGAGACGGCCTCGGTGTTCGGCGAGACGGTCACCTTCGGCCGGCTGCTCGACGCCACCGACGATCCGGGCGAACGGCTGGCTCTGCTGGCCCAGTCGATCGAGGGCAGTATCGGCACCGTGTTCCGCCAGACGGCCATGAACCGGTTCGAGAACCAGATCCACACCGAGCGCCGGGAGGTCGGCGAGCTGTCGGTGGACCGTCTCAACGAGCTGTGGACGGCCACCCAGTCCGATCTGCTGGGAGACGCCGTCGAAATCACCGAGGGCTACCGAACCTGGTGGTCCTACATTCCCCATTTCGTCCGGACCCCCGGCTATGTGTACGCCTACGCCTACGGCCAGCTCCTGGCCTTGTCGGTCTACCGTCGCTACGAGGAACAGGGCCCCGACTTCGTGCCCCGCTACCTCGACCTGCTGCGGGCCGGTGGCTCGCGGCCACCAAACGAGCTCGGACAGATGGTCGACTGCGATCTCGACGATCCCGGATTCTGGGACCTTGGTCTCGACCTCATCGAACAGCAGCTCCAAGCGGCTGAAGCGGCGGCGGTGGCCGCCGGCCGGGTGGAGCCGTCATGACCCAGGTCGGCGATCTACCCACCCCGGCCCTGATCATTCACGCTCCCACCTTCCAGGAGAACGTGGCCACGATGGCCGCCGCCCTACCGGGGCCGGCAGTCAGGCCCCATGTGAAGGCGTTCAAGTCCACAGCCCTCGCCCGCGAGCTGGTGGCCGCCGGTCACCACAACTTCTGCGCCGCCACCGGCCGTGAGCTGGTGGGCATGGCCGGCGCCGGCATGGGCACCGATCTCCTACTGGCCAATGAGGCGCTCGATGTCAGTGCCCTGGGCGAGCTGGTGGCCACCGATCAAGCCCGCGTCACCGTGGCCGTCGACTCCGTCGAAACCCTTGCTGTGGCCGTACGAGACGGCATCCGCGAGGTCCTCATCGACGTGAATGTCGGGCTTCCCCGCTGCGGCTGTCTCCCCGATGAGGCCGGCCGGCTGGCTGAACAAGCCCGGGGCCAGGGGCTCGAGGTCAGAGGCGTCATGGGCTACGAGGGTCACCTGATGATGGTGCTCGACCGGGCGGAACAGGCCGAGAAGGTCGAGGAGTCGATGGCCCTGCTGCTTCGGGCCCACGATGAGGTCGGCGGTGACGTGGTGTCAGGCGGAGGAACCGGCACCTACGCGACCAACACCTGGTGCACGGAGATCCAGGCCGGGTCCTACACCCTGATGGACTCCCAGTACGAGACCCAGGCGGTGCCGTTCCGGCCGGCATTGTTCCTGTTGAGCTCCATCATCTCGGTCTCGGACAAATGGGCGGTGGGTGACGCCGGGCTCAAGGCTCAAGGTATGGACCACGGCGACCCCACCTGGCCTCAGGGTCGAGTCCTGTTCTGCTCTGACGAACACGTCACCATTCGGTCCGAATCCAACACCTCCGTCTCGGTGGGCGACCGGGTCACCCTCATCCCGGCCCACGTCGATCCCACCGTCGCCAAGCACGAGGTCATGTACGTGGTCGATGGCTTGTCACCTGATGCCCAGGTCATCGATACCTGGCCCGTCGACCTCCGCCACTGGTGAGTCCGCGCCTGGCTGGTTGTGACTGGCTACGGGGCCGTGAGACCATCGTTCGGTGATCGCCGACTCGGGCAGGTTCTCAGCCGCTGGGTCCATCCATCGCGTCCCCCTCCCCGCCGGGGTTCCCGGTTCGCTGTTCGCGGCCGGTTTCTCGGTCACCGGACCCGATCCGGCCGCCGCCCTGGGCGAGGTCGAGGCCCACACCATGGTCTGTCTCCTCACCCCCGACGAGATCGACCGTCGCTACCCCGACTATGGCGTCTGGCTCACCACGGCCGATCCCCACCGAGCCCTCCACCTGCCGGTCGACGATCAGGGGGTCGCCCCCGACGAGCTCATGGTGGGACTGGTTGAACAGGTGATCGGCCAGGTCATGGAGGGCCGGGGGGTCCTGACCCACTGCGGGGCCGGTCTGGGCCGGGCCGGCATGGTCTGCATTCTCACCCTGGTCGGACTCGGCCACGACCTCGATTCGGCGACGGCCACCGTCCGCCGGGCTCGGCCGGGAGCGGGACCCCAATCGGCCGACCAGGACCACCAGCTCGAACGGCTGGCCGCGGCCCGGTCGCTACGCACGGTCCGATGACCAAGGGGCCGGCTCGGAGGCCGGGCCTGGCCCTCCATCTCCAGATTCGGCCCGACCAGGCCGAGGTGGCGGCCGCCGAGTTGTGGGCCCGGGGGGCTACGGCCATCGAGGAACGAGGTGACCACCGCGGCACGAACGTGCTGGTGGCCGGCTTCGCCG
>JAAEMS010000324.1 GCA_024225275.1 Actinomycetes bacterium | reverse complement strand
CAACAGACCAGAGCTCAACAACAACGACCAGACACTGCTCGGCGCGATCCCAGCAGCTGGATCGTGACCCCCGACACCCTGCCGCGCTGGCACCGCAGACCCATCGCCCGACACCGGACCCAGCCTCCGAAGCATCCTGGCCGCGGCCCTCGAGGAGGCTGCAGAACATGGCACACCGGGGTTGGTGATCGACCAGCCCCGCTCAATTGGTCAGCTCGCGTTAGCGGTCGCCGCTCCGCGGGGTGTCCCGGTCGCGTACATCCCGGGTCTGGTCATGCGCCGAGCCGCGGACCTCTACCCAGGCGAAACCAAGACCGACCCGACCGACGCCCGGATCACCAACCGGTGCCGCGACAATCTGGTGGCAATCTCACCAGCGTGGAGAGGGCGGTCGGTTCTCGCCTACATCAAACCGGCATCCGGGACTTGCTGGCGAAGTCCCCGACGCGGTCATCGCCGCTCTCGACGCACAGACCGTCACCGTTCCCGCTGAGGCCCCCACCGGACGGGATCATCGCCGATCTTGTCGTCGACCTCGACCGCATCATTACTCACCGCAACGAGCTCGCCACCGAGATCGAGGCGGTCTTCCTTTCCCACCCTTTGGGACCGGTCCTCAACAGCCTCCCCGGGATCGGGCCGAGGACCGGAGCCAGGATCCTGGCCGAGATCGGTGACGGCACCCGGTTCGCCAGCGGCGCCAAACTCGCCTCCTACGCGGGGCTCGCCCCGGTCAACCGCCAATCCGGATCGAGTCTCGACGCCTCGTCCAAGAGCCGACGCGGCAACCACCGGCTCAAAAACGCCATGTTCCTCGCCGCGTTCGCGTCGCTCTCCAGCCCCGACAGCCGCGCCTTCTATGACCGCAAACGCGCCGAAGGCAAGAACCACAACGCCGCCATCATCTGCCTCGCCCGCCGCCCCTGCGACGTGATCATCGCCATGGTCACAAACAGCCAGCCCTACGAACTCCGCACACCGAAACACCTACAACAAACTGCTTGACAAAAGGATGGAGACGGCCAGTTCCCAGAAGGGCGGCGTCCTTCTCACCCAGCCTCATGAACTCCCGACGGGCCCGGAGGTTCTCCTGAGTATCACCAATCAGTTCGGAATTGATCACAAGAAGCCTCGCTTGGACGATGAAAGGATGAATCTGCCAGGCAGATCCGCGCGCCAATGAACCCGACCGCCAGAATCTCGGCCAGTACAGCCGAGAATGAGTGAGGCTACGATTAGCTGGTGATGAGCGTCGCGCTTCCACCCAAAGGCACTCCAGCTTGGTATGTCCGCGAGCGGCAACTCGCCGATGGCCGGTGGATTGCCCGCTGCCACATCGGCCCACAGCATCCGGACGGCCACATCGTCGACTGGTCCAATCCGGAGGGTGGAGGACCTGAGGCTCGGGCGGCCTATCGGTTGTGGACCGTTGACGTGAACGATCACGGAGATGCAGTCATCCACATCAACCCTCGATCGGTCCCGGGCGCGCCCCCTACCTGGCTCGTGTCGATGCCGGACGAGGGAGAACGACCATCGACGACACTCGTGGCCTTCGGTTCTGGCCATTTCCAGCCCGGTACGGTCATTGGCAACGCCACCTTCTTCACCGTGCCGGTCCCGAGCGAATCCCAGTGGGGCGCGATCCGTTGGTACCGCGACGGCGTAGTCGATCAGCTTTTCGTCACCCCTGAGATGAGGGGCCGCCGGTTGGGGACGGTCTTGATCTACTGCGCCGCTGCCTACCACAAACACCTCGGCCTGGAGACGGTGATCCGTAGCGATGGGCGCCGCACGGAGGACGGGGCACAGTTGCTCTCTGACTTCCAGCACCCGGATCGTATCGCTCCGCTGACCCACCTGATGCCGTCGATGGATCCCGCCGACGACTGATTGGCCCCGGTCTCCCTCGAAGCGAACCGATCACAACAGGGGCGGATGGCGGTATCTGCCCCACCGCCACCCCGAGTGCCCACCGTGGGCGAGAAGAAGCGAACCATCGAACAGGCACGCCTGGTCGTGCGCCGGACCGGCTGTCCGACAAGGCCCAAGCCGAGCTGTGGCCCGATTGGAGTCACCACACCTTCATCTGCTCCAACACCAATATCTCGACGATCGAAGCCGACCAGTTCCATCGTGGGGCCGCGGTTCTTGATCCCGGTCAACACCGCCAGCCAGTGCTTGGCGTCCTCACCGCCGGTCCCGACCCAGAGCCCGAGGATGCCCCGCTTGCCATCAACGGTCACCCCAATAGCGGCATACACCGGCCGAATCGCCACCTGGCCGCCTCGGGTCTTCACCATGATGGCGTCGATGAGCACCACCGGGTAGACCCGATCCGGTGACCGGTTGGCCCAACCGGTGAGGTCGTCGATGACCCGGTCGGCGATCTTCGAGATCGTCTCCCGCGAGACATCGGTGCCCTACTAGGTCTCGGCGAGATGGGCCTGAACCTCACCGCGGTCATCAGACCTTTCGCGGTCGACGAGATCACCATCGAGTCAACGCCACGAAGGCGGCGTTGACGCTTGCGCACCGTCTTGGGTTCAGAGGTCCCGTCACGATCCCGCGGCGTGACGATCTCGACTGGGCCGACCTCGGTGATCACCGTCTTCGAACGAGTCCCATTGCCGGAGTTGGCGCCGTTGCGGCCCCAGGGGGCGTGTTCGTCATCGCCGAGATGCTCTTCAAGCTCGACCTCCAACCCGTCTCGAGAACCTGCTTGGTCAACTGGCCCAACAGGCCAACAGGCCCCACCAGACCCAGGCCGTCAGCTCTCGCCTGCTCAGCGATCGACGGGTCGACCGACGACGGCAACTTCAGGTCAGGCTTCTTCTTCGGTGCCACAACGACACCATCATGCTCTGTCACTACCTGTCCTTCCGGCTGAGCCCATCGGTTCAGCGTTTGAGGCCAGACCAGTTACACCGGTGATCTGACAGCTCCGGCGAATCGGGACTTCAGGTGCACCCCAAGTGTGCCGATGGCCAGGACATGAAGAGCAAGATGACGGGCAGCATCGTGGGGCGCTACCTAGCGGGTTCGGTGGCTGGATTGGCCGGGCTTGGACAAGGCGCCTGGGCGGTGCTACCCGTTACAGCGGCCTCGGTGACGGTGACCGCGGGGGCGGTACTGGTGAGCGCCGAGACAGCCGAGGCAGCACCGGTGGGTGACTGTCAGGCCTACTTTGGGTTGGGGAAGAATCATGACCTGATTCGGTTCGAGGTCGAGGTCGTCGATGATGCAGTGGTTCCAGTCCCTCAGGTCGGCGACGCCAACCTTGGTGTCTCGCTCCTGGTGGAGACCACTGAGGGGTCGACGATCCAGTGCTCGCTGACTCCAGCATGGACGAGCGAGGCCCAATGGCAGGCTCTCTACCCTGAGTTTGCCACCTGGCTCTCGGGGAACGTGGAGTACCCCGGTACTGGGTTCTACTTCGTTCCTCCTACCCTGATCGGCGAGCCCGTCAACCCCGAGGGAGAGGTGCCACCGACTGCGATCGCGATCGACTTCGTGGTGACGACGGCACCAGTGGGGGTGGTGGTCGAGACGTCGTCGGACGGGATCATCGCCACCGAGAGTGGATACCAGCCCTGGGATTCGTTCACGCTGAACACGCCCGATGATCGCGCCGCCACGCTCTTGCGGTCCACGGTCTTCGATGCGGCGACCGCAGCCGAGTCGTCAAACGCCGTCGCCGTGGCCGATCTTGCCGTCGACGCCCTGACCCAGGAATGCGTCAGCCCTGTCGATTCCGGCCTCGCCGCCGAGCTGAGGTCTCTGCTCTATCCGGAGTACACGCGTTGGGACGCCTTCACCAACGACTGCATCGATCTGCTACTCAGCGTGGCCCCTGCCTATCAGCATCTCGAGATGGAGCTGAAGACAGAGTCGTTTGGGTTGATCCGGTTCTTGTCGCCCGTGCCCGGGATCTCCCTGGCCAAGACAACAAGTGAGGGACATTCAAACGGTGCTGGGTGCCCTGGCACAGAGCTGGTTTCAGGATCGCCAGGCGATCAGTTCACGTACTGCTACGCCGTGACCAATAGCGGGAATACCGATGTGACCGTGTCCTCGTTGGAGGACCCTGATCTCGGCCTGTCGATGGCCGATGTGACGTTGTTGTCGGGCTCGGCCACCCTTGCCCCGGGGGAAGCGGCGGTGTGGTATTTCGAGTCGACGATCACGGCCGCGACAAGCTCGACAGCCACCGCTGTCGCTGAGCCGTTCGACTCTGGGGGTGGCGACCTGTCGGCCCTCGCCCCGGTGGATTCGTCCGATGCTTCCGGGGTCGAGGCCGAGGCCGAGGCCGGGTCGGTCATCGGGTTGTTGTGGCTGGACCGCAATGATGACGGCCTCGCCGCGGTCGACGAGAGCCGGTTCGATGGTGTGGCGGTCGATCTGATGTCGGCGGGAGCGGATGGATTGCTCGGCACGGTCGACGACGTGGCCGTGGCCACTGGTACGACCGATGAGCAGGGCGGATACGAGTTCGTCGGTGTCGCCCCGGGTCAGTACGAGGTACGGGTCGAGGCCGGGTCGGTTGAAGCCAGTCATGTCCCGTCGTTCGAGACTGATGAGGTGGTGGATGGCCGGATTGGGGTCGATGTCGTGTCGGGCCGTTCGGTCGTAGCCGACTTCGGGTACTGGAGCGCGATCGATCTCGTGATCGACATCGAGCCCTACCCCCAAGCCAAGGACACGATCGACTGGATACTGACCATCCGCAACGAGGGCGATACCGACCTGTTCGATCCGTACACGATCGAGAACGACCTGCCCGACTACCTCACATTCGCCGCCGTTGAGACCCCTCCAGGCTGGACTTGCACTGTGGGCGACAAGAGCGTGAGATGTGTCAGCCCCGGAGGACTGGCGGTGGGCGAAGACGCCGAAATCAAGATCACCACGACGATCGCAGCCAACTCTCCAGCGGAACTGGTCAACCACGCGACGGTGTTGAGCGCAGGGGCTTTCGACACTGACCTGACCAACAACGACGACCGGGCGGCGGCAAAACAGGCGGCGCTGACCGGGACGGCCTCGGCTCCCGCTCCCTCCATGCTGGCCCTGAGCGGTTCCCGGTCACCGATCGCGCTGGGGATCGCCGCGGCCTTTATGATCGGGGGCGGCGGCGCCCTTGTGATGTTCCCCGGCCTCTCTCGCCGTTGGTTCCGGAGGGGTCAGGCGTTGCTTGCAGAACGCCCTTGATGTCGGGCGGGAACCGGGGCAACTGTTGCGTTGACGGATCGGGTGCCCAGCAGCGAGCGTGTCCGGGTGAATTGTCCCAGCACCGTTGAGTCCAAGCCGTTGCCGGCCACCGGTTCCCGCCCGAGGTGATCTTGCTGGCCGTGGGCTGGTACCTCCGCTACGGACTCTCATACCGAGACGTAGAGGAACTCGTCGCCGAACGAGGCATCGACGTCGACCATGTCACCGTCTACCGGTGGGTGCAACGCTTCACCCCTCTACTCATCGACACGGCACGCCCGTGTCGTCACGCGGTCGGTGACCGCTGGTTCGTCGACGAAACCTACGTCAAAGTCGCAGGTGTCTGGCGCTACGTGTACCGAGCCGTAGACCAGCACGGCCAGGTCATCGACGTCTATGTGTCGAAACGACCCAACATCGCCGCCGCCAGGCACTTCTTCGAAACCGCGTTGTCGGCCCACGGGCGACCCGCAGAGGTCACCACCGATCTGGCCGCACCACTGTCGAGCGTTGTCGATGAGCTGATCCCCGAAGCGGCCCATGACACAGAGCAGTAGGCGAACAACAGGATCGAGTGGGACCACGGCCGCGGCCGGGCCTCTTGAGTTCACCGGTGATGCGCCGGTAGCCCCACAGGTCGGGTTGTCGGTGGCCATCTCGATGATCAGGGTGGCATCTTGGTGTCTGTGGGTGGCCTGCCAGGATGCTTCGGAGGCTGGGTCCGGTGTCGGGCGATGGGTCTGCGGTGCCAGCGCGGCAGGGTGTCGGGGGTCACGATCCAGCTGCTGGGATCGCGCCGAGCAGTGTCTGGTCGTTGTTGTTGAGCTCTGGTCTGTTG
>JAAEMS010000323.1 GCA_024225275.1 Actinomycetes bacterium | reverse complement strand
TTGATCGATCGGGCTGTCGCAGCAGCAGATACAGATCTCACGAGCTTCGTCATGAGCAACCTGACCGTGGCTGCGCGTCGAGTGCTCGCTGACCGGACCGAATTCGCACTCGACACGAAAGATCGTGCTACCTGGGAAGCCGTCAACGATCGCCCGCCGCGTGATCTCGCCGGACTGCGAGCCCTCATGGATCGGCCATCGCCGTTCGCTGACGAGTGACACCCCAGTATCTGCGGCCTCGGCTGCTCGAGGCCGGCGACGTTCTCGACAACTTCACCTGCAGCTCCGATGAGCAAACGGCCTGGCTACACCGCCATGCCCGACAGGCCAACGCCAGCGGGGCCGCCAAGGTCCTCGTGGTGACTGAAACAGACTCCCACGACGTGATTGCCTACTACGCATGGGCCATGGCCAGCATCACCGTCGATGACGCCCCCGAGCGGCTCCGCAAAGGCGCCGGCCAATACCCCCAACCGGTCGCCCTCCTTGCGCGTCTGGGCGTCCACCTCGCCCACGAGCGCCGAGGACTCGGCGCAGCGTTGCTCACAGACGTCATCCTCCGAGTCTCCGAACTCGGAGTCCGAATCGGCTGCCGAGGCCTACTCATCCACGCCGAAACCGACGCCGCCCGCGACTTCTACCTCCATCTCATCCCCGAGTTCGAGCAATCGCCAACCGATCCACTGCACCTGGTCCTCCTCATGAAAGACATCCACCACACACTCAGCGCATGAAGAGACGGATCTGCCGTGGGGTGAGAGTGCCGAGAACGCATCGCCGCAGTGGGTGCCCGAAACGGCACCGTTGCGTTGACGAATCGGGTTCCCAGAAGCGAGGGTGCTCGGGTGAATCGTCCCAGTGCTGTCGAGTCCGATTCGTTTGCCGGGTACCGGTTCCCGCCCGAGGTGATCTTGCCGGCCGTGCGCTGGTACCTCCGCTACGGGCTCTCGTACCGCGATGTGGAGGAACTCCTCGCCGAACGCGGCATCGACGTCGACCATGTCACCGTCTACCGGTGGGTCCAGCGCTTCACCCCGCTCCTCATCGACGCAGCACGCCCGTGTCGTCACGCGGTGGGTGACCGATGGTTCGTCGACGAGACCTTCCTCAAGGTCAATGGTGTGTGGCGCTACGTGCACCGCGCCGTCGACCAACACGGCCAGGTCATCGACGTCTATGTGTCGAAACGACCCAACATCGCCGCCGCCACACACTTCTTCGAAACCGCGTTGGCCGGCCACGGGCGACC
>JAAEMS010000322.1 GCA_024225275.1 Actinomycetes bacterium | reverse complement strand
TGGCTGCCGATGCTTGTCGTCGGCCTGATGTGTTTCGTCGCGCCCGCAGCGGAGGCGGCGGACGTAGGGGAAGGCGTGCCCCTTCAGGACATCGTCGACGACGCCCCGCCCGGGAGCGTCATCAACCTCGATGCCACCGTCCACACCGGCCCGGTAGTGATCGAGAAGCCTCTCACCTTGCGCGGAGTCGAGGGGGCAGTCATCGACGGACAGGGACTCGGCCATGTCATCGAGGTGCTGGCGCCTGAGGTGACCATCGAGGGAGTCGTGATCCGCAACAGCGGGGACCGGCTCGACAAGGAGCACGCGGGGGTGTCCGCCGACGACGCCGACGGCCTACGGATACTCGACAGTGTGTTCGAGAACACACTCTTCGGGATGTTCATCCGGAGTTCCCGGGACGTGACCGTGAGCGGCAACGTCATCGGCAGCAAGGACCTGTTCATCGCCCGTCGCGGTGACGGTATTCGTCTCTGGGAGAGCTCCGGGGCCTTGATCGAGGGCAACGAGATCGCCGAAGGTCGCGACACGGTGTTCTGGTTCACCGACGACATCACGGTCCGCGACAACTCGGTGTCGGGGGGGCGCTATGGTCTCCACTTCATGTACTCCGACAACGCCCTGGTCGAGGGGAATCTTCTCTCGGACAATTCCGTGGGTGCGTTTCTCATGTACAGCACCAACCTGAAGGTGTACAGGAACACCGTGGTGGACAACCGGGGGCCGAGCGGATATGGGCTCGGGCTCAAGGACATGGACGATGTCGAACTGTCCGGCAACCGGTTCGAGGACAATCGGATCGGGCTGTACCTCGACAACTCTCCCAGCCGGATCGACGGCAACCAGATCGTCCTCAACAATGTCTTCGCGTTCAACGACACGGGCGTCAAGTTCCGACCCTCCGTCAGGCACAACTCGTTCTCGGAGAATGCCTTCATCGACAACACAGAGCACGTGTCCATCGCCGGAGGCGGACGGATTCAGGAGAACGAGTGGACGCTCGCCGGCAGGGGCAACCATTGGAGCGACTATTCGGGCTACGACGCCGACGACGACGGTATCGGCGATCTGCCCTACAAGCTCGACCACCTCTTCTCCAGCCTCACCGACCGTCACCCCGAACTGCGCTTCCTCTCCGGCACACCGGCGGCCCGGGCCATCGACCTGGCCGGTGAGGCCTTTCCCAATCTGCGGCCGGAGCCGAAGCTGGTGGACACGGCCCCCCTGGTGTCGACTCCCGGCTTCCCCGATACTCCGCCCGTAGGAGGTGGGTCCTCCCGCCTCACCGTCCTCGTCAGCTCGGCCATACTGCTCCTGATGGCCGGAACCATCGTGGCCGTTGCCCGACCGCGAGGCGTCTGGAGGGTGGCGTGATCACTATCGAGAATGTGGTGAAGCACTACGGCCGCACCGCCGTACTCGACGGGGTCGACATCGAGATCGCGGATGGTGAGTCCGTCGGCCTGTGGGGCCCCAACGGGGCGGGCAAGACCACCATCATGCGCTGTATTCTCGGCCTGGTCCGCTACGAGGGTTCGATCCGTGTGAACGGTATCGACGCGAAACGCCGCCCCAAAGCGGTCCGTCGCTTGATCGGCACCGTTCCCCAGGAGCTGGGCTTCTACGACGACCTGACCATTCAGGAGACGCTCCAGCTCACCCGACGGCTCCGCCGTGCGCCCGTGGAGAGGCTCCCGGTGGTGATCGAGCAGGTCGGGCTGGAGCAGCACGCGGCCAAGCGGGTTCGCGAGCTGTCCGGTGGAATGAAACAGAGGCTCGCCCTTGCCCTCGCCCTGCTGGACGACCCGCCGGTGCTGCTGCTCGACGAGCCCACCTCGAGCCTCGACCTGGCCTCCCGCGAGCTGATGATACGCCAGCTCGAGGATCTCCGTGACGAAGGCCGGATCCTCCTGTTGTGCTCCCACAACCTCGAGGAGCTCGCCATGCTGGTCGACCGGGTGGTCGCCCTCGACAACGGGCAGGTCGTGGAGGAGTGCCCGCCATCCCAGCTCGCCGACCGGCTCGGGCTCAGCTCGTGGCTACACCTGTCGGTGGCCGGAGACAACGAAGCCCGTGCCCGCGAGCTGCTCGCAGAGAAGGGCTTCAACGCACGACAGAATGGTCACGGCGTGCTGGTGGAGGTGTCGGCCCAGCGCAAGGCGGCCGCCCTCGGCCACCTGAGCGAATCGGGCGTCGAGGTACTCGACTTCGAGGTGTGGAGAAGATGAGCGAGGTGGATGCCGTAGCTGACGAGCAGACCGGTGGTGAGGGAGTGGAGCTCCGCCTGGTCGGCGTCATTGTCGTGAAGGTCCTGCAGGAATCGCTGCGCGATCGCTGGTTCTGGCTGTACACCATCGGTTTCGCCGCCCTGGCCGCCTCGCTCACCCTCGTGGCTGTCCCCGACTCGTCGGTGGTCCTGAGCGGTGGGTTCGGCCGAACGGGGGCTGCGCTCGTCGCCCTCGTGCAGCTCGTCGTGGTGCTCATGGCCATCAGCCTCGGGGCGAGGGTGCTCGCGTCGGAGAGGGAGTCCGGATCGCTCGCTTTCGTTCTCAGCCAGCCGATCAGTCGCACGGAGGTCCTGCTGGGGACGTTCGTGGGCCTCGGAGGGGCCCTGCTCGCGGCCCTCGCCGCCGGCTTCGGTGTTGCCGGCGTGCTGAGCACCATGAGAGATGCCCCTGTCACTGCCTCGGTGCTGATCAATCTGACCGTCCTGTCATGGCTGCTCTCACTGTGCTCGGTCGCCATCGGACTGGTGATCGGTGTCAGCCAACGGAAGGTGGGTGCGGCCACCAGCACCGCCCTCTTCGTGTGGTTCTTACTGGTCTTCATCGGGGATCTGGGAATCATGGGGTCGGTCTTGGCCTCCCGTCTACCCGTGGAGTCCTTGTTCCTCACCGCGGTCCTCAACCCTGTCGAGGCTTTCCGCCTGGCGGTGATCGTTACCCTGGACGGCTCGCTGGACGCCTTGGGGCCAGCGGGAACCTACGCCGTTGACACCTATGGCGATGGTGTGGGTGTGATCGCCGTGGGGGTGCTGGTGGCGTGGGTCGTGGCACCGCTGACTCTCGCGTGGCTGGTGTTCAGAAGAGGAACGGACCTTTGACAGCAGGGAGCTGTCGAGGGATCAAATGGCTTGTTCTTCTCGTGGCGATGGTGGTAGTCGCCGGAGCTTGTGGTTCCGACGCTGACGCGTCAGGGGCCCCCGATATCATCGAGGGACGCACGATGTGCGACGAATGCGGCATGCTCATCGACGACGTCCGATTCGCCGCGAGCTACCGTACCGCGGACGGCCAGGAACGGCGTTTCGACGACATCGGCGGGATGCTCAACCAGGGCCAACGTGACGGCGTCCTGGAGACGGCCGAGATCTGGGTTCATGATTATGAGTCGGGTGAGCCTCTGCCCGTGGCGGAGGCTACTTTCGTGATGGCCGACGATGTCATGACGCCCATGGCCTGGGGTATCCTCGCATTCCGCTGGGCTGACGAGGCCCGGCAACTAGCAGAGGTGCACGGTGCCAGCGTGCTGATTTGGTCCGATCTATTGGAGGTGATGGCCGATGGGGAACTCCTCCCACCGGGCCTTCGCCACCAGAACGATTCCCAAGGAGAGGGGAACTAATGAAGACAACCAGAATTCTCATAGTCGTCCTGGCGCTGGTGGCACTCATTGCCAGCGCGTGCGGCGGAGGCAGTGACGACGATGCCGGGGACGAGCCTGCTGGGACTACAGCCGCCTCGGGCGGCGACGAGGACGAAGGCTCGGCCGAGGTGGGCCGTGAGCTCTACCTCGAGACCTGC
>JAAEMS010000321.1 GCA_024225275.1 Actinomycetes bacterium | reverse complement strand
TCAAACAACCCAAAGGGTTGCCCCGCACCATCATCTGGAACCAACAACAACTCGAACGGCTCATGGTCGACTACACCGACCACTACAACACCCACCGACCCCACCGCTCACTCAACCAACAGCCACCACTTGGAACCGAAACGCCGCCTGACCAGGCACGACGCAATATTCGGCCCCCACACCCTACGGACTCCGCAAGACTGCAACCGGGTCCTCTCGGCCGGCGACGATAGCCGGTCCGAGCGTCCCCACCATCGATGAGAGTGACACAGCCAGTGCACCCGCCATCAGAAATCCGCCGGTTGGCAACAGGCTGGTGCGCCAAGCCTGTGCCAGGGCGGCGAGAGCGGTTCCGGCGAGTCCCCCGGTGCCGGCCGTAAGCAGCGAGAACCCCAGGATCAGGACGGCGATGCGACTTCGGGTGGCACCCAGGGCTCGGGTCAATCCGAATCGCCTGCGCTGGCTGGACACCAATGCGAATCCGTTGGCGGCGTTCAGGACGCTCGCAGCGATAAGGCTCGCCACCCCGGCCCTACGCCGATTTCGGGCAAGCCCGTCAGCGACCCCGAGTTGGACCTGCGCATCAGAGTCGGTGGACACGATTGCGACGGCTGAATCATCGACCGGAGCGATCGCGTCCCTGGTATAGGTCCTTGTCGACTCCACGGCCGCCGAACCGGATACCTGCACAATGACCCGTGAGATACGAAACGTCGCCCGTCCGGCAACTATGAATGCTGTGTTGTCAATCGGGCCGAGCGTCTCGTTGGTCTCGGTGAGTCCCACGATTGGATGCGTCGTGCCCGATCTCGCGACAACTGAGCCCCAGGGCCCATTGAGGCCGGACGATCGGGCGAGTTCAATAGGAATGGTGGCCTCGCCGTGAGCGGGAGCTCTGCCCGCCACGACCCTGACAGGTTTTGGCAAGACATCGATCCATCGGGTCGGAATCCGCGTCAACGGTGCACTCGCTAGGGCCGTGTCTGCAAGTTCGCTTGCCGCTACGGCCCATTCGACAGTCGACGCCCGCAACAGGTTCTTGGTGGAGTCCTCCGAGATGCCGGCTGAGCCCCCGTCATCGGTGACGACAATTAGCCGCTGGCTTGGAGCGTCCAGGCTGGCCAGGATCTCGCTGCGCGTGGCCTCCGCTCCGCCCACACCGACCACGATGCTGGCTGCACAAACGGCAGCGGTGATGAAGGACAGAAAGGTGAACATCAGGCGGCCGCGCACCAGCGCCCACACTTCGGACAGGATCAGTATCACGCGGTGCCCTCGAGCCGGATGATGTTGTCGCAGCGGTCCGCCAACGCCCGGTCGTGGGTGACGACCATGATCGCGGCACCGGACAGCGACTCCTCCTTGAGGGCATCGAACACCGTATCGGCGTTTCCGCGATCGAGACTTCCGGTCGGTTCGTCGGCGAGGACGAGGCCGGGGCGCTTGGCCAGGGCGCGTGCCAACCCGACTCTCTGGGCTTCTCCGCCCGACAGATTGGCCGCCTTGCGGCCGGCCAAACGGCCGACTCCGAACCGATCGAGCGAAGAACGGGCCTGACGCCGAGCCGACCGCCAATCCAGACCGGCATAGTGAAGAGATTCGGCGACGTTCTCCAACGAGCTTCTCGCCGGGTCGAGCGAGGCGTCCTGGAACACGAATCCGATGTGTCGGGCCCGAACGTGCGATCGCTGAGCATCCGACCAGCTGGATGTGTCGGAACCAGCCAGCGTCAGCTGCCCACGATCGATTTGCAGCAGCAAGCCGACTGCGTACAACAGCGTCGACTTGCCTGTTCCCGACGGTCCAACGACCGCCGTAGTGGCTCCGTCGGGGATATCGGCCGAGAAGGCGTCGAGAACCGGGCGGGCCGCTGATCGGTAGCGAACGCCTATGTCGACGACGGAGACCGGTATCGCCGACCTATCCGATGACGACACGATGGCCTGCCGCTATCCCGTCGACGATCACTAGGCCCCGATCACTGGCCTTTTTCATGACTGGGACAAGTTCACCGGTGTCGAGAAGCACCGCCAATGTTTCGTCCGGTTGGGTCCGGAGGGCGGAAGCAGGGATGATGACACCGGTGATCGCCGGGATGATCTCGAAGTCAACCGTCACCGTTAGTGGGACTGAAGGAGTCAGCGATGCACACTGGAGGACGTCACAGAACCTCCCACGTGCGGGTTCGAGGACCACACCGATCTCACCGTCAGATGTCCCAAGTCGAGAGACAACGGCCTCGACCTGCCCAGCATCCGCTGCGGAGATGCTCGCGCGGGTGCCGAGACCGAAATCGCCGAGCCGGGATTCCGGAACTTCTACGAACATCTCGCCGTCATGGCCCCGTCCGACTACAAGAACATCGCCGGCCACGAATGCGGCACCAACATCAACCGGTTCGGGATATCGGAAGTCAGCTGGGAGATCACCCAAGGCGACCACGGATCCGGCGGAGACTGTTCCTTGCGGGCGGCTCTGCCCCAATTCCCGTTGCCACAGCTTCACTGCGCTCGTGGTCGCCAATCCGAATCGCCCATCGAGTTCCCCTTCAAAGAACCCGCGTATGCGCAAGAACTCCTGTAGCTGACGCACATCCGGTCCCGAGTCCCCCTGTGCCAGGTCCCGAAACATGGGAACTTGACCTTCGATGGCGACCACCGGATGAAGGTCAAGCTCAAGGATGGTGTTTCCAGATTCGACGGCGATCAAGTCGGCTGGGTCTCGCCAGGTAATGGTGCCCGAGCCCGACAGCCGGAACTCACCCGAATCCTCCACTCTCAGCACCCCCCTCAACGCCTCAGACCGGGACAACTCCCCTTCGGCGCTCAGCACGGTCGTCTGGGCACTGGACGGATCGCCGCTCACCTGATCGGTTAGGAGCCGTGTGACCGACCAGAAGCCGCTCGCACCGATCACGCCGCCAACGCACAACCAGGCCACAACAGATAGAAAGGACCGCCGCGACACCCTCTCACCCAGGCCACTCACCTCTACTTCAGCGACCCATGTCCTGCGGGCAGGAAGTGTTGATAGCGGTAAAGTCGGTCTCTGAGAGATTCCCGAGGCCCATGTACGGGTGCCACCCCAGGCCGTTGGTCTCGACGAAGACGTCGATGGACGGTGCCTCAGGAACGGCGTATCCCTCCTGGGTGATGCAATCTGCCATTAGGCGGAGTCGTCTGTACTCAGCGGCAGCCTGTTCCTCGTCCGCAAAGCCCGTTGCGGGCAGCCGCCCCTGCTCAATCAGGGACTGCTCGCATGTCTCAGAAGCCTGAGTGTACTGCTCGACGGCGCCAGGGTCTTCTCCGATATTGGATTCGAGGGACGCCTCGTCTTCGTTGATGGTGACGTTATACCCTCTGTCGATCAGGCATTCACCCACGAGTCGAATCCACTCTCCATCAGTTATCTCTACCGGGGCGGCAGACGTTCCGCCGGTACCGTCCTGACCGGCAGTTGCTGATTCCGAGCCATCCGACCCCGTCTGCGAACACCCGACGACGAAAACTCCGGCGACTAGTACCGTCCATGCCTTGGTAGAAAGACCGTTCAAACCCTGAGCCATCATCTCTACCTCCTGCTTGGGTGACACGTCACGTCTTCGCAACCAGTTCTGCGCTTGTCTTCGACCGTAGCCGATCCTCCCCACGGAATCACGCGACCAACACGGATGCGCTGTCAATACGTGTGGTGCTCGAAAACGCGCGCGTGTGCATTGACCAGGCAGTTTGCTCGCCATCCTGGTCTCTCATGACTCGTCTCCTCTACCGTTTCCTTGCCCAGCTGGCGCGTCTCGCCGTGCGTTCCGGACGGTCCAAGGACCTTCAGATCATCGTTCTTCGCCACGAGAACACCGTACTACGCCGACAGGTCGGCCGACCTGCGCTCACCGACGACGACCGCACCCTGCTCGACGCTATCGCCGCAGCCTTGCCCAATGCGCTGCGCCAGGACTGGATCGTGACACCCGAGACGCTGCTGCGCTGACACCGTCGACACCGCGCTCCTGCACCGCTACGACGTCCTGTTCTTCATCCAGGTCCAGACCCGCGAGGTGATCTTCGCTGGCGTCACCGCCAACCCGACCGGAGACGGGACAACACAAGCCGCCCGCAACCTGTTCATCTCCCACGCCGACCAACTCGAGGATCCTCGGGCGCTGGTGCTCCAACGGCCTCTACCCATTCGACGTCTTCTTCGGTCGCCTTCTCGAGCCCGTTGGATGGTTGGGCATCACCAAGCCGGCGGACTGGGGCGGTGAGGGGACGGGACCCATCCAATCGCGGCGGCCAACTCGATGACGGCTGGTAGGGCATGTTCGGTGGCGGTGCGGGCCTCGAAGTCGACCTGGAAGGGGTTGTTGAGGGTGGAGTCGTTGTCGAACACGATCGGATGATTGGCCCTTGACCATGTCGACTGGGACCAGTTCACCGGGTGGGCGCGGTTCGGTTGACACAGTCCGGTTCGCGGCCTGGGTCGAATGCTTGGCGGCACAGGTTGTCGCCTGACAGGTAGGCAACTGCTGATGCGTCAGCCGAGATCGCGACCACTCGCGCATCCATGGCCAGAGTGATCACGGACCCTGTCCCGGGCTCAGTCGATGATGCGGTGCATCCAGCCGCCAACCCGACAACGAGCACCATCCCCAACCCCACCGGATCCAGAGCTCTCGCGCCTGGTTGCCCCCGAGCCCTTCGTCGGCGGCGAAAAGCGACGACATGACCGACCTCCTTGTCGATCATCCTACGGTGATGACCACAAACCAGACGACAGCAGGGCCCAAACCGGCTCCTCACCGCCTCCCAGCAATGCCGGATACTGGCTCGTAGCTTCGGACGGCGGGATCTTCTCGTTCAGCGATGCATCGTTGCCTATCGACATCGGCCGCCTGGTGGCAGGCAGCTCCCTGAGCTCAAGCGGCCCGCTCCTTGTCTCCCCTAGTCGACGCTCCGGTAGGACCTGAGGTCGGAGATGGCCTCGTCCTCATTGGAGCGGTCAACGAACCGCGCATCACGGGCCGCCTTCGTGAGGTTCTCGATCCCGTCACGGTTGGGGGCGATGGCGCCCGCCGACTC
>JAAEMS010000320.1 GCA_024225275.1 Actinomycetes bacterium | reverse complement strand
TCGGTGCCCGACGCGATCGACGCGTGCATCCCTGGCATACCGGTGGCTCAGGCCATCGGCCGGTTGGGTAACTGGTTCAACCAGGAGCTCTACGGCAAGCCCAGCGACCTGCCGTGGGCGCTCGAGATCGACCCGGCCCATCGCCGGCCCCCCCACCTCGACGTTGAGACGTTCCACCCCACGTTCCTGTACGAGGGGCTCTGGAACCTCGCCCTGTTCGGGGTGCTCGTGCTCATCGACCGACGTCGGGTGCTGAAGCCGGGGCGACTTCTGGCCGTGTACGTGTTCGGCTACGGATTGGGTCGGTTGTGGGTCGAGACTCTGCGTATCGACCATGCGAGCCTCTTGCTGGGCGTGCGGGTGAATGTGTGGACGAGCCTGTTCGCCATGCTCGTGGCCGGAGGATTCCTCCTGGTGTCGGGCCGACGAGCGGACCACGCCGGTCGACCAGGACTAGTCGACCAGCCTGATCGGGTCGCCGATGACACGGACGCCCCAGGTCGTCCAGTCAACTGACGTTTTGGCAGCCGTCTTGTTGTACTGAACCTGGAACCACGTGTCGCTGTACGAACCCCAGGGAAGACCCGAGAGATCAATCCTTGTTCTCACGAGGCGTCCGTCGAAAATGGAGTTGGTGACCCACAGACATTCGTTGCCGTCGTTGCAGGGCAACGACGGACCGCTGTCGAGACCGTCGTCGGTCTCATAGGTGAAGGGCACTTCATTGCCAGCGGGGTCCAGGATCTGAACTGACTCCATGCCCTCCCCCAGGTCCCACGCACTGATCTCCAGCTTCTTGTTCTGGTAGGTCGCGTCGATTTCGGAGAGGTAGAAGACGGCCGGGTCGTCATGGCCGGCGGTTCGCACCGGCATCAGTTCGGCGGCGTAGATGCCCACGCAGGTGGGGTCGGTGATGGTCGAGCACTGGCCGGCGTGCGCGGCGGTGTCGGCCCACAGGCCAAAGCAGTTCTTCCCCCTGGTGGAGCCGTTGTCCAAGAGCTGGCTGCGAAGAACCCAGCGCCCGGTCATACCGGCCGGGAGGAAGACCCCCGTTGACCAACCTCGCTGGGCCTCGATATGGACGCCGATTCCGTCGGCGCCGATCATCTGTCGGTCTTCGCGGTCGAGGGGGCACCAGTACCGGTCGAGGGCACTACCGCCACAGATGGTTCCAGAGGTGTCGAAGTCGGCCGTCCCGGCCAGCACATCGGCCATCCGAGCTGTCGTGTAGTGGTTGCACAGGCCGGCTGTCGACGTCGGGTTCTGGCCGCTGAAACAGGAGGCCGGGACCTCTTCGTCGGTGTCCGGCTTGAACACCACGACGTGCTCGATCGTGACATTGTTTCCGAGCGAAGCAACGGCTGAGGCCACGGCGATGATGGCCTCTTCGTCGGCCGTGCGATGGTTGCCGATGTTGGCGCTGATACGGGCCCCGGCTTGAGCGCCGGTGCCGATGGTGAGACTGTCCCTCCAGGCGAACCCGAAGTCCACGACACCGGCGAAGAGGAGGACGAGAATGGGAAGGACGAGGGCGAACTCGGTCAGTGTCGCCCCCCGGTCGCCGCGGACCTGTCCTTTGCCCGATGTGGTAGTCACAGCTGATCCGGTTCGATCCGAAGAATGACGGAGTCCGACATCGTGATGCTGTCACCGAAAAATCCGGTCACGTATTCACGTTCGGCCTCGACCCAGATCCCGATGAACGCCCGCCCGCCGGCGGTGACGTCACGCCCGGTCGGACACCAGGCGGCGTCGAGGTCGCCAACGGAGCATCCGAAGTCGGAACTGGGCTTCCCGAAGTGGGATGGGGAAGTCGGCGTCGGCCTCGTCGCCGGCGATGGGGGCGGTCCGAGCCCCAATCCGGGTCATATTGGAGACAGTTTGTGCTGTCTGGAATACCAGCCCCAGTTCGAGAACGGCAAACACGAAGGCCAAGAAGATGGGTAGCACCAATGCCGATTCAACGATCGCAGTCCCCGCGTCTCCGTGCCTGCTCACAGTCCTCTTTCGACTGGTTGGTGGCCGGGACGAAGAAGGAATTGCCAGAGTGAGGACCTTCCAGGGCTTCGAAGGAGCCGAGAAATGACTGATCTCCGACCCGGGTCCGGGACCTGGACACCACGCGATCGGATTCGCACCGTGGCCAACCTGGCGCGTCGACTGCGCCAGGTGCTCGACAGCGTCGATGAAGCCCTGGCCGAGGGGTCAGTGCGCGACGAACTGGATGATCTCGACCGTCGGGTTCGCGCCGCGGCCCGGCTGCTGTTGGTGGCTGGTTCGGGTGGGGGGATGCTCGACGGGACGTTGGCCGATCAGCTGGGGCCCCTCGACGACGAGTCGCCCGATGCTTCGACGCTGGCCGCTCGCATCGCCGGGTTCGCCGACCGCATCCCCACCCTGGTCGACCAGGCCGGTGACACCTCGGTCACGCTGGTTGGAGAGCCGGAACCGTTCGACGGGGCCGCGCTGTTGGCCTACGTCGTCGAAGCCGGCGAATGGTCCCTTCACCGCCTGGGTCGACTTCGGGCCGAAGCGGGCGACGGTCCGCCCCCCGGGTTGGTGGGCCGCCTCGACGGGATTCATGTGAGCGAGGGTGGCATCCCGAAGCTGCCGGTCTCGGCCGCCGGAATCGACGGTTCCGGAGTGGCCGGCGACCGTCAGGCCACCCGAATGCACCACGGGTGTCCATGGCAGGCGGTATCGCTGTGGAGCGCCGACATCATCGACGAGCTGGCGGCCGAGGGTCATCTCATCGGTCCGGGCGCCGCCGGCGAGAACCTGACCCTTCGGGGTTTGGTGTGGCGAACCCTCCGACCGGGGGTTCGCCTGGGCGTGGGCCCGGTCGTGCTCGAGCTCACCGCGTGGGCCGAGCCGTGCCAGCAGGTCGCCGACCTGTTCGTCGACGCTAGGTCGTGGTGGATTGACCACGACCTCTACCCGGGCCGGGCCCGCGTCTACGCTCGGGTGGTCCGCTCTGGTCCGGTAGGGGTGGGCGACGAGGTCGTGATCGAGCCGGAGCTCGACCTGGTGGATCAGCCCTCGTAGTCGACCCGCTCGATACTCAAGCCGATGGCTGCGAAGGCTTCGACGGGACGGTGGTAGCCCCGCTCGAGGTGGTGCACCCCGGTGATGATCGACTGGCCGTCGGCCGCGGCCGCGGCCAACACATGGGCGAACCCGCCGCGGATGTCGGGCACCTCGAGATGGCGGCCCTGGAGCCTGGTGGGCCCTTTGACGACTGCTGAGCAGGGGTGGGTGGAGCCGGTGAAGCGGTTGTACGTGCCGCCCAGGGGTTGGGTGAAGAGCTCGATTTCGGCGCCCATTTCGTTGAGGGCCGGGACATAGGGGAACCGGTTCTCGTACACGGTCTCGTGCATGACCGAGAGGCCATGGCACTGGGTGAACAGGGCGACCAGTGGCGACTGCCAGTCGGTCATGAACCCGGGATGGGTGTTTGTCTCCACCGCGGCCGAGGTCAGGTGGTCGGCCCGAGCCGAGATCGAAGTGTCGGTGATCGTGAACCGGGCGCCCATACGGTGGAGGGTGCTGATGGCGGTGACCAAGCGATCCTGGCGGCAGCCGTGCACGGTGACCTCGCCCCCGGTTATCAGGCCGGCCACCAGGTAGCTGAACGTCTCGAGGCGGTCACCCTGGAGCTTGTGCTCGGCGCCCTCGAGCTCGTCGACGCCCTCAATGATGAACCGGCGATCAGGCCGCATCTCGATGACGGCACCCATCCGCTGGAGGAACAGGGCCAGCTCGATGACCTCGGGCTCGACCGCGGCATTGTCGATGATGGTCTGACCCTTGGCCAGTACCGCACAGAGCAGGGCATTCTCGGTGGCTCCGACCGACGGGTAGGGCAACTCGATGTGGGCACCGTGGAGGCGGGCAGCTTTGGCCTCGAGGCCTTCGGGCAGGATTTGGATGTCGGCGCCCATGGCTTCGAGCACGCCGACGTGGAAGTCGATGGGGCGGGCGCCGATGTCGTCGCCGCCCACCATGGGCACGAAGGCCTCACCGATGTGGTGGAGCAGGGGGCCCACCATGAGGATCGGGATGCGGTTGAGTCCGCTGAAATGGACGGGCACGTGGCCCCGGCCCATCGAGCGGGGTTCGATATCGATGGCGGAGGCCTCTGCGTCGAGATGGACCTCGCATCCGACTGCCTCGAGCATCTGGGCTGTGATGTCGATGTCACCGATTTCGGGGGCGTTCTCGATCCGGCTCGGGCTGTTGCCGAGCATGGCGGCCACCATGTGCTTGGTGACCCCGTTCTTGGAACCGCGGACGGCGACATTGCCAACGAGCGGTCCGTTGGGCTCGACCCGCCAGGCCTTCTGGGGCTGCTGCATCCCCCCATTGTCCCCTTCTTGAGGCCGATAGGCACGCAAGGAGAGGAGTTTTTTCAGACAGTGGAGGACATCAGGTGGCTGAAGTGTTCCACCAGGTGGTCGGTTCCGTCGACGGTGCGCCTCAGTCGGTTGACCGGATGGTGTTCCGACAGATGGTGCGCCGGAGCTGGTGGGGGATGGAGGAGGAGGTCCCGAACGTCGTAGGCAACCGAGTAGAGGCGCAGGCGTTGGAAGAGGTGGGGCCCGGCGAAGAGCTCGGGATAGGCGCTGGCCAACCAGGTGGCCACAGGGGCGTATTCCTCGGTGAGGGTGAGGTGTTCATAGTCCTCTGCCACATGGAGGTACGGATAGGCACAGAAGCGCAATATGACATCGAGATCGAGATCGGGCGGACCCATGCGGGCCCATTCGAAGTCGAGGAGGGCGGTGATGTGAGAGCCGTCCCAGAGCAGGTTCTCGAAGTGGAGATCGCCGTGGATCAGGGTGCGGGGCTGGTAGGGGAGCAGGGTTTCGGAGGTTTCGATGACCAGTTGCTCGGCCTTGTCCGCCAACTCGCCGTCGACGTGGGGGAACGTGTGGGCCTTGTCGAGAGCGACCAGCAGGCGCATCACCGGCGAGAAGGTGTCGCGGTCGATGAGCTGGGGGGCGGCGTCGATGGCCGGCAGGTTGCCCGGGGCTTCGGTCAGGTGGAGCTCGCGGAGCATGCGGGCCAGTTCGGCCACCGCTCCCTGCCTCTGTTCGATGCTCATGAGCGGCCAACAGCGGGACAGGACTTCGCCGGGGCGGCGCTCGACGATCAGCCAGTCAGCTCCCAGACGGCCGCCGTAGGCCACCACCTTGGGGTACTTGACCGTATCGGGAAGGCGGGGTCCCAGGAGGGCCTCCCGCCGCAGGCGCTGGTTGGGTCGCCGGTTGATACGCACTACGTGGGTGTCGGTGAGGAAGACCTCGTTGGTGACGGAGTTGGCCCGCTTGAGCGCGACACTCATGTCGAGGCCCGCGGCATCGAGCGCCCGGCGAGCCCGGGCCTCCGCAAATCCGCTCATGTCCGGGGACCTTCCTCTTGTCGACCCTCCTCCCGTCGGCACCAGGAGTACGAGTCTTGACCCGAACAGGCCCTTCGCTCAGGAGAGGGGGGCCAGGGCCGCTTCGCTCAGGGCCGGCCAATGGCCCAGGGCCCAGGTGTCGAAGGGGCGGTCGGTCAGGCACACACAGGCCCGCCGAATGGCTGGATCCATCCACAGAAACGTGCCCGATCCGCCGAAATGACCGACGGTTCGGGGTGAGTTGCCCACCCCGGTCCAGTGGGGGTCCTTGGTTCCTCGAATCTCGAATCCGAGGCCCCAGGGCAGGGGGTTGAAGCGTCCGATACCAGGCAGAACTCCGGCCAGGTCGGGCCACGCGGGCTCGAAGGCGGCGGCGACCGTTTCGGGGGCGAGAAGGGTGGGGGTGAGCAGTTCGCGGCCGAAACGGGCCAGATCGAGGACGTTGGAGTGGACACCATGGGCCGGTGAGCCCTCGAGGGTGGTGGCGGTCATGGCCAGGGGATCGAGTACCCCCTCGCGAAGGTAGGTCTCGAAGGGAAGGCCCGAGTGCTCGACCACTGTGTCGGCCAGAACCTCGATGCCGGTGTTGGAGTAGATGCGCCGCCGGCCGGGGGCCGAGCGGATCTCGTTGGAGTCGAAATCGAGGCCCGATGCATGGGCCAGCAGGTGACGAACGGTCGATCCTTCAGGGCCCGCGGGGGTGTCGAGGTCGACGGTGCCCTCCTCGACGGCGACAAGGCTGGCCCAGGCCGCCAGGAGTTTGCTGATCGAGGCCAGGCGAAAGATGCGGTGGGGATCGCCGTGGAGGGCGAGAACGCCGTCGGGGTCGGTGACCCCAGTCGCGACGTGGGGAACCGGCCACTCATCGACCAGGGACAGGTCCAGGAGCTGCCGTTGGGTCACGACCCCGACGATACTTCCCCTCGCGGTTGGTGCTGGCGGAGCTACCCTCGGACCTGTGACCTCCGGATATCGGCCGCCAGCCCAGATTGGCGGGGGACGGGTCCGTCGAGCGTTCGCCTTCGTCGACCTGTCGGGCTTCACCGCCTACAACAACACCCACGGCGATGACGAGGCGGTGGCCGTTCTGGGCGAATTTCGTCGGATCGTGCGCGAGGTCTGTTCGGCCCGCGGCGTTCGCGTGGCCAAGTGGCTGGGCGACGGCTGCATGCTCGTGGGGATCGAGACCGGGGTGGTCATCGAAGCTGTGCTCGACATGATCGATCGGCTCCATGAGACCGGCGGGGCGTTGCCCGTGAAGGCCGGCGTGTCGGAAGGGGCCGTGATCCTCTTCGAGGGCGACGACCACATTGGCAAGGCGGTCAACCTGGCGTCCCGGCTGTGCGACCACGCCAACCCGGGTCAGGTGCTGGCCCATCAGTCACTGGCGCCGAGCGGGGTCGGGCTCGACCCGATCCTCCTCGATCTGCAGGGGTACGATCAGCCGGTTCCGGCCATCGACATCCGTCGGGCCGCCCGAGCCTGACCCCATCCGATGATGGCGAGCAAGAGATAACGGATCGCTGAACACTCGGAGCCTCCACTGATCACCATGGGCACGCCTCCTATCCTGGGGGGCAATGGAGGACTCCGCGTCGCGTCACATCCTGGTGGTCGACGACGATCCCACGGTCGCCGAAGTGGTGACCCGCTACCTCGAGCGCGACGGGTTCACCGTCGAGCAGGTGGGCGACGGCCGCACCGCGGTGGAGCGAGTGGTGGCCGATCGCCCTGACCTGGTCCTGCTCGACCTGATGCTGCCCGGCCTCGACGGCCTCGAGGTGTGTCGGCGCCTGCGCGCTCTGGCTCCGGTTCCGATCATCATGCTGACCGCCCGAGGTGAAGAGAACGACCGGATCATCGGCCTCGAGCTGGGGGCCGACGACTACATGGTGAAGCCGTTCTCGCCGCGCGAGGTTGTCTCGCGGGTGAAGGCCGTGCTCCGCCGGGTCGAGCATCCCACCGCGCCCGCCGGCCCCGCGATGTTCCTCGACGGTGATCTCCGGGTCGATGTGGCCGCCCACGAAGTCACCAAGGGCGACGAGTCGGTCAACCTGACCTCGCGGGAGTTCGAGCTGCTGGTGTTTCTCATGCGCCAGCCCCGCACCGCCTTTCGCCGCGAGGATCTGCTGGAAAAGGTCTGGGGCTACTCGGTGGGCGACACCTCCACCGTCACGGTCCATGTGCGACGTCTGAGGGAGAAGATCGAGGTCGATCCGGCCAATCCTTCCCGGATCGCCACGGTGTGGGGGGTCGGGTACCGCTTCGAGCCGACCGAGGACCCTGCGGACCAGGCGGCGCTCTCGTGAGACGCCGTCTCCTGGTTGCGGTAGGGATAGCCGTGGTCGGCATCAGCCTGGTCGGCTTCGTCGGCTGGCAGTACGACTCGCCGATGAAAGACACCGTCTCGCTGCTGGTCAACGTGGTGGTGGTCGCCTTGGTGGTGGGGGCCATCGGCGCGTTGGTGTTGAGGAGCCTCGAAGCGGTGTCGCTCGAGGCTCAGGCCGTGCTGGTGGCCCTGGTCACCACCGCCGGTGTGGTGGCCGGTGCCCTCCGGGCCGAGAGCCGGATGTTCCTCGCCACCCCCGATGTGGGCTCCCTGCTGATGGTCGCGGTAGCGGCCGGGACCGTTGGGGTGGTGATGGCCGTCTCGGTGGGCAGTCGTATCGACCAGGCCAGCCGGTATGTCACCGAGCTCACCCGGCGGATCGGCCAGGGTGATGCGGCCCGGGTCGAGGCCCGGCCCCCCACCCGCGAGTTCGCGGCCTTGGCCAGAGAGCTCGAGACCATGGCGGCCCGCCTCGACGAGAGTAGACAACGCGAACGTCAGCTCGAGCAGGCCCGCCGGGAGCTGGTGGCGTGGGTCTCACACGACCTGCGGACCCCGCTGTCCGGCATCCGGGCCATGGTCGAGGCCCTCCAGGACGGCGTGGTCGACGACCAGCCCACCATCGACCGCTACCACGATCAGATGGGAGTCGCGGTTGCCACCCTGTCGTCGCTGGTCGACGATCTGTTCGAACTGAGTCGGATCGAGGCTGGAGCCCTCGAGCTCCACCGCCAGGAGATCGACCTGGCCGACCTCGTCAGCGAGACGGTGGCCGCGTTCAGCCCGGTGGCGGAGCGGCACGGGGTGGTCATCGAGGGTCATTCGCAGAGGCCGCTCATGGCCTCGGTGTCACCCCGCGAGATGAATCGGGCCATCCACAACCTGGTTGACAACGCCATCCGCCACACCCCCGAGGGCGGGACGGTCACCATCGATGCCGGGCACGAGGACGGAACGGCGGCGCTCTCGGTGGCCGACACCGGTGGCGGTGTACCTCCAGAGCATCTCGACCGCATCTTCGATCACGGGTACCGGGCCGACGCCGCCCGCTCTCCGGGTAGCGCCAACCACGCGGGCCTGGGGCTGGCCATCGCCCGCGGCTTCGTCGAGGCCCACGGGGGTGCCCTGACGGTCGAAAACGTGCCGACCGACGCTCCCGTCGGGGCTCGGTTCTGCCTTCGCGTACCAATCTGACTCGGCGGAAGGCGGTTCGGCTAGCGGGGTTGGTCTGGGACCCGGCAGAAGACCGAGTCGGGGGAAGGGCCTTCGAACACCCACCCCGCGATCGTCTCGGCGATGAAGGCCGGCGAGTTCATGGTCCCGTCGGTCTTGCGCTGGCGGAAGAAGTCGACGTCGGGCATGACGTCGGTGCCCTGTTCACGGATGAGGGCCTGCATGTCGGTGTCGACCAGTCCGGGAGCGACCGACAGCGCGACCGGGAGCCGGTCAGGCTCCTCCACCGCGATGGTTTCGGTGAGGCGGTCAACCGCGGCCTTGCCTGCGCAGTACGCCGACCAACCGGTTCGGCCGCTCTGCGACGCCCCCGAGCTGATGTTCACCAGGGCCCCGGCGCGCCCGGCCTCGTCGAGGTGGCGAAGGTAGGCCTGGGTGCCGATGAGTACCCCGCCCACATTGATGGCAAGGTGGGCGGCGAGGTCGGCGGGATCCAGATCGCGCTGGGCGACGATGGGTTCGAGCACACCCGCGTTGTTGATCCAGAGGTCAATCGAACCAAGCTCGTGGGCCACCAGTCGGACGAAGGTCTCAGTGGCGCCGGCGTCGGTGACATCGACGGCCGCGCAGACCGCCTCGGCCCCATCGGGCGCGGGCGGCTCATTGCGGGCACACAATCCGAGCCGGACCCCGTGAGCGGCAAACCACTCGGCCATCCCTGCGCCGAGTCCGCGGCTCGCTCCGGTGATCGCTACCACCCGTCCGGTGAGATCCATGCCGATTGTCCTCCTGGTGGCCGACTGTGTGGGTTCAGGACCAAGAACCTAACGTGACGGCGTGACCGAGTTCGAGGAGGCGGTGATCGATGTGCTGCGCACCCTCGAACCGGGCGATGTGGTCACCTACGGTGAGATGGCCACCGAGGCCGGTTACCCGGGGGCCGCCCGGGCCGTGGGCCGAATCCTGGCCACCCATTCGGAGGTGGAGGATCTGCCGTGGTGGCGGGTGGTGAACGCGTCCGGCCGCCTGATTCCGCATGATCCGGCCCGCCATGCCCGTCTTCTGCGGGCCGAGGGGGTCGAGGTGGACAACGACCGCGTGGTGCGGCCCCGATCCTGACCGGTCACGGTCATGCGTCGGACGAGCGGCCTGGCGCGCTACCCTGGGTGGCATCCAGAGCTCACAGTCCTGTGAGGCTCAGGGTCGCCCTCTCGGCGAAACGACCCGGACGGTTCCGGACCAGGAGTGACGAGGGAGACCCGTGGGGTCCCTTGACCCCTTGTCACCAACGACGGCCTTCGCTTCCGAAGGGCGAGTCCCCGCTGAAGACTCCCGTCGCTCAACCGAACCAACGGAGTTCCCCCACAATGACCACCTTCGCCGAACTTGGCGTATCCGAAGACATCGTTCAAGCCCTACAGTCGCGAGGCATCGCCGATGCCTTCCCCATCCAGGCCATGAGCCTGCCCGACGCTCTCGCCGGCCACGACGTGTGTGGCAAGGCCAAGACCGGGTCGGGCAAGACCCTGGCCTTTGGCATCCCCGTCGTCGAGCGGGTGGGTGAGGCCGAGTCCGGCCGCCCCCTCGCCCTCATGCTCGTTCCCACCCGCGAACTGGCCACCCAGGTCGTCGAGGAGCTGGAGCCCCTGTGCATGGGCCGTGACCGCCGCATCCTCGCTGTTTACGGTGGGGCCAACATCGAGACCCAGATCAAGAAGCTCCACGACGGCATCGAGATCGTGGTGGCCACCCCCGGCCGCATGATCGACCTGCTCGATCGGGGTGAGGTCAGCGTGGCCGATGTCGAGTACATCGTCATCGACGAGGCTGACCGCATGGCCGACATGGGCTTCCTGCCCCAGGTCGAGTGGATCCTGCGTCGCATCGAGGGCAAGTGCCAGACCCTGCTCTTCTCGGCCACTCTCGATGGCGTCGTCAACGGACTCATCAAGCGGTACCAGACCGATCCGGCCATGCACGAGGTCGAGGAGGAAGATGTCACCGTCGACGAGATGACCCACCGGTTCATCCACGTCCACCAGATGGACAAGACCAAGGTCGTGGCCAGCATCGCCCGCCAGAATTCCCGCACTCTCGTATTCACCCGCACCAAACGGATGGCCGACAAGCTGGCGGCCAACCTCGCCAAGGAAGGCGTCAAGTCGGCGGCCATCCATGGCGACCTTCGTCAGACCGCTCGCGAGAAGTCGCTGGCCCGGTTCATGGAGGGCGGCCTGCCCGTACTGGTGGCCACCGATGTCGCCGCCCGCGGCATCCATGTCGACAATGTCGAAGCGGTCATCCACTTCGATCCACCCGAGGATCACAAGACCTACCTGCACCGCTCGGGCCGTACCGCCCGCGCCGGCGAGTCGGGCCTCGTCGTCACCCTCGTCCTGTGGGACCAGGAGCTCGAGGTCAAGCGCATCCAGAAGCGCATCGACCTCGATATCCCCATCGTCGAGATGTTCTCCAACGACGCCCGCCTCGAAGACCTGGCTGCCTGGGATCCCTGTTCTTGATCCCGCTTCTCTGAACGGAACCCCCAGAGGGCGACTACTCGGGTGGCGGCTCTGCTGGAACCAGCGTTCCTAGCCCCCTCTTCTTGCTAGATCTCTCCGAAGGACAGGGCCCAGAGGAGGGCGGTCAGCGTCAGCCCGTCAGTGATCTTGCTGGCTTGGAGCAGGGCTCGTACCTCGGCCACGGTCTTCCACTCGATTCGTTCGGACTCACCTGCGTCGGTCGGTTCGCCGATGTAGTGGGCGCCGTCCGCCCGGTAGAGATGGAAGCTGCCGTCGGACACTCCGATGGCCCATCGGTAGCTGGTCAGGCGGGTGAGCGGCCCGGGCCGCCAGCCTGACTCCTCGAGCGCTTCTCGCGCCGCGGCCTCGATCGGCTCCTCGTCGGGCTCGACCCGACCGGCAGGGATCTCCCACCCCCAGGTGTCGGAGATGAAGCGGTGTCGCCACAGGAGGAGCACGCCCCGCTGGGGGTCGTGAATGATCGTTCCGGCGGCATCGGCGGGCATACGGATGACGTGGTGCTCGAACCGATCGGCGCCCGGGATCTCGACATCCACCAGACTCAGATTGACCCAAGGGCTCTCGTAGACGAAGCGTTCGCCGTGCACGGTCCACCTCACCGGCGGGCTCCGTCGGTCAGGATCTGTCGAGTGGACACGGAGGCGAGCGTAGGGGAGGAGCCGGTGAGTCACATCGATCGTCAGGCCTGGCTCGACGCCGTAGCGGCCATTGACGCGCCTGCCCCTGTTGTCCTGGCCGCCGTCGGTCGAGAGCTGGCACGGTCGGCCGCGGTAGCTGAGCGCATCGGGCATCTGCTCGACACCGAGCCCATCGCTACGTCTCTGCTACCCCCTCTGCCTGTCGGTTCGGGACCCGCCCTGCTCGGCCAGGTCCACGAGGTGCTGGCGGCCGGCGTCGATCAGCGAGCGCGCGGCGCTTGGTACACCCCCGAGCCGGTCGCCCGGGCCCTGGTCGACGCCGCCCTTGGTGCTCTGGGCCCCGGTCCGCGGCGAGTGTGTGACCCGGCGGTGGGGGGTGGAGTGTTCCTGGTCGCGGTGGCTGATCATCAGGAGGCCCGGGGCGTCGACCCGGCCGATGTCGTGACCGGCCTCCACGGGGCCGACATCGACCCCCTGGCCGTCCGGGTGGCCAGAGCAGTTGTGGCCCTGTGGGCGGCGGGCCGGGGTCTTGAGGCCGTCACGGCCCAGATCGTGTGCACCGACACTCTGGTCGACCGGCCGCCGGGCTGGGCCCGGGCCTCGTTCGACGCGGTGGTGGGCAACCCCCCCTTTCTCGGTCAGCTCGCGGCCGACACCGCCCGAACCCGGGATCGGGCCGAGGCCCTGGCGGAACGGCTGGGCCTCGACATCCCCGCCTATGTCGACGACTCGGCCCTCTTCCTTCTCCTCGGCGCCGACCTGGTGGCGAACGGGGGTCATCTGGTGCTCATCCAACCCCAATCGGTCCTGGCCTCTCGGGACGCCGGTCCGATCCGAGCCGCGCTGGCCCGCCGACTGAACCTGGCGGGTCTCTGGATGACGTCGGAGGAGGTGTTCGGTACGGCTGCGGTCAGGGTGTGCGCCCCGATCCTGAGCCGGGGTGGCGACGTAACCCGGATCGAGGTCTGGACTGGCAATCCGCCCTCACGGTCCGGCACCGCACCCCTTCCATCAGATCCGTCCCAATGGGTCGAGGTGGCCGCTTGCGTCGAGGGCATACCATCAGTCGAGGCGCCCACTGGTCCGACGGTGGGCGCCGTCTCCCGGGTCGTGGCCGGCTTCCGCGACGAGTACTACGGCCTGGTACCGGGTGCTCGAGAAGACACGGGCCACCCTGGGTACCGTCGCCTGGTCACGTCGGGTCAGATCGATCCGGGCCGCCTGGTAATCGGCCACCGCGGGGTCCGGTTCGCCAAGCAGAAGTGGCGGTGTCCGGTGGTTGACCCTGACCGGGTCACTGACCCCCGGGCGCGAGCGTGGCTGGAGACCACGTGGGGGCCCAAGGTCCTGGTGGCTTCCCAGACGCGGGTGATCGAGGCGGTTGTCGACCCGGTGGGTGATCTCTTGCCCTCGACTCCGGTGGTGGCGATCATGCCCGATACCTGGACCGCACACGAACTGGCCGCCGTCGTGTCCTCGCCCTGGGCCACCGCGTGGCTGGTGGGCGGCTCGGTCGGTACCGGGATGACCCACGATGCTGTCCGAGTGTCGGCGGGACGGTTGGCCGAGCTGCCTCTCCCGCGGGATCGAGGGGCTCTGGCGGGAACCCATGACCCCTTGGCTCGGATCAACCGGGCCACGACCGAGCACGAGTGGCGTACTGCCCTACTCGACCTGGCCGAGGCGACCAACCGGGCCTACGACCTAGAGGCCGGCGAGGGCGAAGCCCTCACCCAGTGGTGGATGGCTCGCCTTCCGGCCTTCCGGTCTGACCGGCCCTGATCAGCCCATGGGCTCCTCGATGTTCACCCCGAAGTCGAAGGTGGCATCGTCGGTGTCCAGTCGTGATACCCGCCTATGGCCACCAGACTGGGGTGATGGGACTCTTCTCCGGTGATGACGGTCGCCAGACTTCGGTGGCCTGGGCTTTCGTGGCGGCCCAATTCATCCTCATAGCCGCCCTGGTGGTCGTACCGAGCTCGGACCACTGGTCGGTGCCGGCAGGGCTCGATGCCGCGGCTCGTGTGCTCCAGCTGGTCGGGGTGGTATTCCTGGTGGTCGGGGCCCTGAATCTGGGCTCGTCCATCACACCTCTGCCCCTGCCGGTTCCCCATGGCGAACTGGAGACCGGGGGCCTGTACCGGCTGGTGCGCCATCCCCTCTACGGTGGCCTGATGATGCTCGGAGTCGGATCGGCCGTGGGGTCGGGCAACTGGCTGGCCGTCGTCGTTGCCGTCTTGCTCATCGCGGTACTGATGGCGAAGGCCCGGTGGGAGGAGAGCCACCTGAGGGCGCGGTACTCGGCCTACGGCGACTACGCCAGCCGTACCCCCCGATTCGTACCGTTCTGGCCCCTGGGTCTGGACCGCGCCCAAACTGGTTCGTGACCACCGGGCACCGCCGATACAGTTTCTCGGCACATGAGTGCAGACGAGGGGGCTGAGAGCCCCGAGCCGATCGGGAACGGTGGTCTGGCCCGATCCCCGCGCCTGTATGACCGGGCGTCGAAGCTTCCGGCCAGCGGTGCTTGGCGCCCCGGCGATCCGGTTTTCGGTCGCCAGTTCTTCTCCATGGCCGCCGACCGCCCGTTCGCCCTCGAAGGAGGCGGAACGCTCAGTGACCTCACCATCGCCTACGAGACCTGGGGTGAGCTGGACGCCTCGGCCTCGAACGCGGTTCTCGTCTGCCACGCCCTCACCGGCGACGCCCATGCGGCCGGCCCGTCCGGCACCGGCCAGCCCACCGAGGGCTGGTGGGACCCACTCATAGGCCCCGGCCGCGCCATCGACACCGATCGCTGGTTCGTCGTCTGCGCCAATGTGCTGGGCGGCTGCCAAGGGACCACCGGCCCCTCTTCGATCGACGCTGCTACCGGCCGGCCCTACGGCTCCCGTTTCCCGGTGGTGTCGGTCCGTGATGTGGTTCGCACCCAGGCCGCCCTGGCTGATCATCTCGGCATCGGCCAGTGGATGTCGGTCGTGGGCGGTTCGATGGGTGGCATGCAGGTGCTCGAGTGGGGCGCCATGTACCCGGAGCGGGTCCGCAGCCTGGCACCCATCGCCACCACCGCGGCCGCCAGCGCCCTCCAGATCGGTTGGAGCATGGTGGGTCGCCGGGCCATCGCGGCCGATCCCTTGTGGCGCGACGGCGACTACTACGACGCGGAACCGGGCGACGGGCCTCACACCGGGTTGATGCTGGCCCGGGCCGCGGCCCAGATCCACTACCGGTCCGATCAGTCCCTTCGCGACCGGTTCGATCGCAACCTGGTCGAGCGGCTCGACGGGTTCTCGATGTGGAACCGGTTCCAGATCGAGTCGTACCTCGACTACCACGGCGAGAAGCTGGTGCGCCGGTTCGACGCCAACACCTATCTCGTCCTCAACAAGCTGATGGATCTCCACGACATCGGTCGGGGCCGGGGCGGGATCGAGCAGGCGCTGGAGCGCATCAAGGGTCCGGTGCTCACCATGGCCGTCGACTCCGATGTGCTCTATCACCCCTACCAGCAGTACGAGATCCGCGACACCCTGCACGCCCAGGGCACCCACTGTGAGCACGTCGAAATCCGTTCGCGGCACGGCCACGACGGTTTCCTGCTCGAGTTCGCCCAGATCGGGCCACCCCTCCAGGACTTCCTGATCGAGATCGAGAAGGCCGACCGCCGACCCTGAGCCCTCCCGGCGCCCGGGCGCCTACGATCGCCCCTGTGACTGCTGGTTTCATGAACTGGTCGGGACTGGTGGCCAACGCCGCGACCCATTGGGGCAAGGATCACAACCTGGCCGCTGCCGAGTTCGAGTATCCGGATTCCGGGGACGAGCTCTGGGGCGTGCAGAGCCGCTTCGACCCCGAGGGCCGCTTCCTCAACCACCGCTTTCGGCACGTTTCGGGGCGTTGATTCGTGCCCGAGATACTCGAGATCGAGTACTACCGGCGCTTGGCCCACGACGCAGTCGGTCGCGAGATCGTTCGGGTCGACGCGCCCGACGACTGGTTCCTCAAGGGTGGGCTCGACCCCGCCACCGTCGTCGACGCGCTCGAGGGGCGGGAGTTCACCGGCGATCGGCGGATCGGCAAGCTACTCCTGCTCGAGACCTCACCTCCCCTGGCCGGCGCGGTGGCCGACCCCGGACCCACGCTGGGCCTGCGGTTCGGTATGACCGGTCGGCTCCTCGTGGATGACCGGCCTGCCATCGAGCGCCTCGAGTACTCCAGTGACCGGAACAACCCGGTCTGGGATCGCTTCATCGTGCACTTCGCCGATGGTGGCGACATGCGCCTGCGCGATCCTCGCCGCCTCGGTGGGGTGGAGCTCGACCCCGATGAGTCGAAGCTGGGCATCGACGGCTTCGCCATCACTCCGGGCACGTTGAGGGTGGCGCTGGGCTCATCGACGGCCACCCTGAAGGCGCGGATCCTGGACCAGGCTCGGATCGCGGGGATCGGGAATCTGCTGGCCGACGAGATCCTGTGGCGAGCTGGCCTCGATCCCACCCGACCAGCCAACAGCCTCGATGACACCGAGCTCAAACGGCTCAGCCGCAACCTTCGGCGGGTCCTGGACCAGTTGTTCGAGCGGGGAGGCAGCCACACCGGCGACCTCCATCTGGAGAGGAACCGCCAGGGTGTCTGCCCCCGCGACGGCACCCTGTTGAGGCGCGAGCAGGTGGGTGGCAGGACGACCTACTGGTGCCCTGACCACCAGGTTTGAGGGGCGCCGACCGGCGGCCCCGGCCGTCCCTGACGGCCCGATAGGCTCTGCTCATTGTGAGCACCCTCCTTTCCCAGCCTGCGCTGGCAACCCAGCTGGCGGTGGCCGCTGGTGGCGGCCCCGACGCTGAGCGTCTCGCCCAGCTCATCGTCTACATCCTCCTGGTGATCGCTCTGGTGCTCACGGTGCTGACCGTCTGGTACTGGAACCGCACCCGCCCCAGGAATCAGGCTCCCCAGCAGGTCCGCCCTACCCAGCCTCGGGCCGCAGTCCCCAACCAGGTTGTGGTTCCGGCCCAGGCGCCAGGCCCCCAATGGGGCCAGCCCCAACCGGTCGCCGGTGGTGGGGTCCACTCCGGTCCCCAGTGGCAGGCCGGCGCCCCCGCTGCTGGCCCCCAGTGGAGCGATCCTGTTCCGGACCCGTCGGCCCCGCCGGCCCGCGGGCCCGACTGGGGCGAGAGTCCTCCCCAGCGGTAGGGTCGCTCCATGGCTGACGGACTCGACCTCGACGCGATGGTGACCCGGTTCCGCGAGCGGGCCGAGGCAGTGAAGAAGCGCAATTTGCCGCCGGTGGGCGGTGACGAACGGGCGGCTTTCATCAACCAGATGCAGGTCGACTACCAGGACTTTGCGATCATCGGCGACGCGGAAGCCATGGTTGAAGACGG
The DNA here is from genome assembly GCA_024225275.1 of Actinomycetes bacterium. Taxonomy (GTDB): domain Bacteria; phylum Actinomycetota; class Acidimicrobiia; order Acidimicrobiales; family JAAEMS01; genus JAAEMS01. The sequence goes on along the minus strand of JAAEMS010000320.1, from coordinate 187 downwards.
CATCGTGACCTTCACCGTCGATCTGCGCCCGCCGGATCAGCAGGAGCAAACCTGATCCCAATCGAGTGTCGCAGGCCGGCCCGCGTTTGGTATATTCGAGGATCCTTGCGGACGTAGCTCAGTTGGTAGAGCATCACCTTGCCAAGGTGAGGGTCGCCGGTTCGAGTCCGGTCGTCCGCTCCACGTA
>JAAEMS010000319.1 GCA_024225275.1 Actinomycetes bacterium | reverse complement strand
TGCCGCTCTCGATGGCCTTCTGGACATCATCACGGCTGATACGACCACCAACACCGGTACCCGCGATCTTGGCGGGGTCGAGGCCGTGCTCATTGATGAGGCGACGCACCACAGGCGACAACAGGCGGGCTGGCTCGTCCGAGGGAGCCGCCCGGGCAGGGACGGGATCGGGAGCAGGAGCCGCCCGGGCAGGGGTGGGAGCAGGAGCCGCCCGGGCAGGGGTGGGAGCCGGAGCAGGAGCCGCCCGGGCAGGGGTGGGAGCAGGAGCCGCCGGGGCAGGGGTGGGAGCCGGAGCGGGAGCCGCCGGTGGTGGAGGGGCCGCTTCGGGCTCGGGCTCGGGGGCCGGGGCAGGAGCCCGGCCGGGCACTGGTGCCGCCGGTGGGGGGGCCGCTTCCGGGGCGGGAGCCGCGGCGGGAACCGCATCACTGTCGCCCACCCGGGCCAGGACGGCGCCGACGTCGACGGTGTCGCCTTCGGGCACCACGATCTCGGAGACGACCCCCGACACTGGTGAGGGCACCTCGCTGTCGACCTTGTCGGTGGAGACCTCGAACAAGACCTCGTCCTGGGCCACGGTGTCGCCGACCTGCTTGAACCATCGGGTGATGGTGCCTTCGGTCACCGTCTCGCCCAGTTGGGGCATCGTGATGTCAGCCATGCTCTGCGTTCCTCTTTCGGGCGGGAGATCGAGTTGGGTCAGCCGTGGAGGGCGCGGCCAGTGAGGGACATCACCGTCTCGCCGAACAGCTCGGACATTGTGGGATGGGGTTGGATGAACTGGGCCACCTCATCGACCGTGGCCTCCCAGTTGACGGCCAGGTAGCCCTGACCCAACTGCTCGGTGACCCAAGGTCCGACCATGTGAACCCCGAGGATGCGGCCCCCGGTTCCGTCGGCCTGCTTCTCCGCGATGACCTTCACCAGACCTTCGGTTTCACCCACGATCATGGCCCGGCCGTTTCCGGCAAACCGATGGCTGGAGGTCACGACCTCGTAGCCGGCCTCCCCCGCACTCTGTTCGGAGTGACCGGCGAACGCGACCTCGGGGTGACAGTAGATGGCCCAGGGCACGTTGTCGTAGTCGATGGGCACCGGGTCTTCGCCCAGGATGTCGCGAATGGCGAGCATGCCCTCGGCGAACCCGACATGGGCCAACTGGGCGGTGGGAACCACGTCGCCGACGGCCCACACTCCGTCCATAGTGGTGCGCATGGTGGAGTCGACTGTGATGAACCCCCCGGCTTCGACCGAAACACCGGTGGAGTCCAGGCCCAGGGTTTCCGACGAGGGGCGGCGGCCCACCGATACGACCACGAGGTCGACCGTGACTGACTGATCGTCACCGAACGACACGACCGTGCCATCAGGACCGGGCTGATGACCGTTGACCCTGACTCCGGTACGAGTGGTGAGCCTTCGCTTCTTGAACGAACGCTGCACAACCTTGGCTACGTCAGGGTCGAGGCCGTTGAGGATCTGGGGCAGGGCCTCGAGGATCGTGACCTCGGTTCCGAGATCAGCCATCATCGACGCGAACTCGCAACCGATCGCCCCGCCCCCGATGACCGCGGCGCGTCTGGGCAGCTCCCCTAGCGACAGGAGCTCGTCGGAGGTGACCACCACCCGGCCGTCGATATCGAATCCGGGGATGCTGCGGGGCACGGACCCGGCCGCCAGGATGACCGAGTCGGCCTGCAGGTGAACCTCACCGCTGGCCCCTCCCCTGATGCGCACGGAACGGTCGGCCTCGAGGGTGCCGACACCGTCGTAGACGGTGACCTTCCGTGCCTCGAGCAGGCCGGACAGCCCCTTGGTGAGGTTGTCGATGATCTTCTGCTTGCGGGCCTGGGTGACACCGAAGTCGAGGCTCGGAGCGTCGGTGATGACCCCGAAGTCGCCGGCGTGACCGACGGTTCGAAAGACCGAGGCCGTCTCGAGCAGCTCCTTGGCGGGGATGCACCCCACATGAAGACAGGTGCCACCGAGTCTGCTCTTCTCGATGAGAGCGACATTGAGTCCGGCAGCCGATCCGTAGAGGGCCGCCGCGTAACCTCCGGGACCTCCACCGATGACCACCACATCGAAGCGTTCCGTTGTCGTGGGACTCACCTCCAACGCCCGCGGCTACGGATACCCGGGGGGCTATGTCGCGCCCGACCGGCGCGGGGCTGCCCAGTGCAGCACCAGGTCGCCAGCCTAGCGACAGCCAGGCAGCGAACTGTGGAGACTCAGGACTGGACTGGCGAACCGAGGGTCAGGACAGGGCGATCAGTACCTGGACGGTTCCGGCCACGAGGATGGCCAGGCCACAGAGCAGGGCCAACACGATCAGCATGCGGGTGCTCACAAGTCCCACCCTAGGTGACCATATTCTCATCCGCCCAGATATTGCCAACCAATGAACTCAGCTGCGTTGCCCGCCAGATCCAGCCCGTGGACCCTACGATCGACAGGGTGCGACGACTCCTTGCCATGACCTTCGCCGCCGCCCTTCTGGGCGCGGCGTGCGGCAGTTCGGACGACAGTGTCCAGCCAACGGCCCAGGACGACGAGACCATGGTCGAACGGGGCGACAGCGAATCGGCCGACGACGGTGGGGCCGCCAACGAGGGGGCCGACTCGGCTGACACCGGTTCGGCGGCTCCCGCGGTGGCCCAACTCGATTTCACCGCCCCCACCGTCGACGGGGGCGAGCTGATCGGTACCGACTACGCCGGCACTGACACCGTGTTCTGGTTCTGGGCCCCATGGTGAGGCACCTGTCGCCATGAGGCGTCTGCGGTCGCAGACATCACACGAGAGTTGCAGGATGGTTCCCTGGCCGGCGGTGAGGTCGAGATCGTCGGTGTCTCGGGCCGCGACGAGATCGAAGCCATGACCGATTTCGTCTCCCAGTTCGATGTGGCCCACATCCCCCATGTGGCCGACACCGAGGGGTCGGTCTGGTCCGGGTTCGAGATCATCAGCCAGCCGTCCTGGGCCTTCGTGAACGACGACGGCTCGATCGAGGTCGTGGTGGGTGGTCTGAACCACGACAGCCTCCGGGAACGCATCGAGAGGCTGGCCGCTACCTGACCCATCCGGTTGGGCATTCGAGTGTCGCACCGCCGACACTGAAGATGTCGCCCACTCCTGGATGTCACACCATGCCCGAATCGTCACCCCGGACCGTCGCCGTCACCGGTTCGAGCGGTCTCAGCGGCCAACCACTCGTGGCCCGCCTGCGGACCGCGGGGTACCAGGTGATCCGCGTCGTGCGCTCGTCCCCGGACCCGGGTGATATCACCTGGGACCCAATGGCCGGCACCATCGACGGGGCCGCGCTGGACGGGGTCGACGCCGTTGTCCACCTGGCCGGTGAGGGCATTGGTGAGCGTCGTTGGACACCCGCCCAGAAGACCCGCATCCGGGACAGTCGGACTCGGGGCACCGAGCTGCTGGCCTCGACCCTGGCCAGCCTCGAGAGACCACCGGCGGTACTGCTCAGTGGTTCGGCCATCGGGTACTACGGCGAGACCGGCGACCGCTTTGTGACCGAGAACGATCCTCCGGGCCAGGGGTTCCTGGCCGAGATGGCAGCCGACTGGGAAGCGGCCACCGCTCCGGCCACCGAGGCCGGCATCCGCACCACACTTCTTCGGACCGGCATCATTCTCAGCCCCCTGGGAGGAGCACTCCAACGCCAGCTCCTCCCGTTTCGTCTCGGTCTGGGCGGGCGAGCCGGGTCAGGTCAGCAGTGGCAGTCGTGGATCTCGATTGACGACATGGTGGGGGCCATCGCGTTCCTACTCGACCGCGACATTCCCGGGCCCGTGAACCTGACCTCTCCGAATCCGGTGACCCAGGCCGACTTCGCCCGCACGCTGGGTGGGGTGCTGGGCCGGCCCACCCTTCTACCCACACCCGTGTTCGCAGTGAAGCTGGCCCTCGGCGCCGAGTTGGTCGACAACCTTCTGCTCGGAAGTCAGCGGGTGATCCCCCGGGCCCTGGACGAGGCAGGGTTCCGCTGGGTCCATCCCGATCTCACGACCTGCCTCGAACGCCTGCTGAAGGGGGGCGAGGAATCATGAGGACTACGCGGCCACGGTCGACGGTGCCGCTAGCTTGCATGGCATGAGCGACAAAACCGTGTCGAGAACGCGGGTCATAGCCGCCCCAGCCAACGAGATCTTCAACATCCTCGCCGATCCGACCCGCCACCCTGAGATCGACGGGTCGGGCAGCGTGCGCAAGGCCCGCCTCACCGACCCCGAGCGGCTCGAGCTGGGCTCCCGCTTCGGTATGGACATGCACATCGGCGTGCCCTACCGGATCACCAATACGGTCGTCGAGTACGAACAGGACCGGCTGATCGCCTGGCGCCACTTCGGCCGTCACCGCTGGCGCTACGAACTCGAGCCCGTCGACGGCGGCACCCGTGTCATCGAGTCCTTCGACTGGTCCACGTCGCCCATCGGCAAGCTGCTCGAGCTTGCCCGGTATCCGCAGCGCCACGGGCCCCACATCGAAGAGACGCTCGAGCGGCTCGAAGCAGCGGTGACCAGCGGAGCGTGACCGCGTCCCCCACCAATCGTCCGGTTGCTGCCTTCGACTTCGACGGGACTCTCGCCCGGCGAGACTCCCTTCTCCCGTTTCTCGCCCGACTGTGCGGACCGGGTCGCGTGGGGCTGGCCTTGACCCGAGCCTGGGTTGCGCCTCCCGCCGCCGACGGCATCGAGCGCCGCGACCGCATCAAGGCCGGTCTGCTGGAGCGCCTACTCCAGGACCGGCGGATGGACGACGTCGAAGAGGCCGGTCACGGCTACGCGGCGCGGCTCGAGTCCCGGCTGCGACCAACGATGGTGGAACGTCTGCACCATCACCAGGGCGACGGTCATGAGGTGGTGCTGGTCTCGGCGTCGCTGGCCGTGTATCTGCGGCCCCTCGCGGCTCGCTTGGGTCTCGACGGGGTTCTGGCCGTCGAGCTCGACCATGTCGACGGCGTCCTGACCGGTCAGATGCAGGGCCCCAACTGTCGCGGACCTCAGAAGGTAGCCCGACTGCGTGAGTGGGAAGGTGGTCGCCCGGCGCGGCCCCTATGGGCCTACGGCGACAGCCGCGGCGATCGCGAGCTCCTGGCCCATGCCGACCACCCGACCTGGGTTGGCCGCCCGCGGACCTGAGCCGGGCTGCCGGATTCGTTCAGGCTTCGACATTGACCGCCGGGTAGAAGGCAACATGGTCACGGATCTCGGCCGCCGCCCCCTTCGGGTCCCTGTAGTACCAGGCCACATCGTCCCAGCTCTGACCGTCGATGGTGACGGAGTAGTAGCTGGCGATTCCCTTCCACGGGCACGAGGTCTCGAGCTCACTCGATGAGAGGAACTCCTGGTTGACCGCCTCCGGCGGGAAGTAGTGGTTTCCCTCGACGATCACGGTTTGATCGCTCTCGGCCAACACGGTGCCTTCGAGGACAGCTCTGGGCATCTGGAGTCTCCCTTGTTCCAACGGGCCCGGCGGGGCCCCGTCATCCGACCTGTTCCCCATAACCCACCGATGACAGGAGATGTTCCAATCTGTGGCCAAGCCGGGAATCGGTGCTCAACTCGCTCGCTGGAGTGTCGATTGAGACGGTATGAGACTGCGCGGTCGCCATGAGCGAAATGGCGTCAACGAACGATTCCGTCGGTGGGTCGCGGGCATGGGCGTCCAGGACGACCTGGCCCAACTCGACGACGACGAGCACTCGTGGTGGGCCAAGCGCAACCAACTGTCGGGCGTGGCCGGGGCCGAAGAACAGCCCCAGTCAGCTGAGAAGGAACCGGTCCCCGATCCGTGGGATCCCGCCTTGTTGTTCAGCCCGATCCGTCACGACCCCCGGAACCTCCTCGGCCTCGACTCCAGTGCCACCTGGGGCGATGTCAAGACCCGGCACCGGGAGCTGACCGCCCGGTACCACCCCGACCGCTTCGTGTCCGCACCCACCACCGAACGTGATGAGGCAGCCGATGTCCTCGAGCGGATCAACGAAGCAGTAGACGAACTCAGGCGGGAGATGGCCAACTGATGGGCCTGTTCGGCAAGAAGAGGGGCAATAAGCCCCAGGATGACAGTGTTTCGCTCAGCGACGAAGCCTACAAATGGTGGGCCTCTGACCAGGATGCTGAGGACGCGAGCGTGGAGGTGCCGGAGCACTCCGTCCAGCCGCCACCCCCACCGCCCCTGGAGGCCATCGCTCCCTCTCCCCGGCCTGCCGCTCCCGAGGCCCCGGCCCCAGCACCAGACTCGGATCAGGGCTTCCGACTACCGCGCTCGCTCGAGCAGACCGCTCCCCCACCTCCGGCCACCGACGATTCCGACCCGTTCGCCAGCTTGCTGGCCGAGGTCGAATCGCTGGCCGCAGCCGCGACCGATCGACCCCAGCCACCCCACTATGAACCCGAGGCTTCCTTCCCGCCTCGTCCGGCGGCCGAAACTCCGGTTGCCGCACAGGCACCCGGATCCGGTGGTCTCGGGCTCCATCCTGGGCCTGATGTCGAGACGACCGAGTTCGCGGCCGAGCCGCTGACTGGATCCATCCCCGAAGAGACCGAACCGACCCTGAGCGCCGACCTTGCTCGGGACTTCGCCGCCGGGGTGATGGCCGAGACCCCGGCCCGGGACCCGGAGCCCGAGAGGTGGGACCCACCCCCCGGTATCGCCGGCTTCGAACCGACCGAGTTCCCGCCCACTGGGTTCGACCAGCCCGAACCCGAACCCGAACCCGAACCCGAACCCGAACCGACCGAATTCGACCACACAGGCTTCGACCCCACCAGCTTCGGGATCCCCCAGGACCAGCAGTCGGTCGCCGAGACGTGGGCCCACGAGATTCCCTCCAACCTCCCCGGTCAGATCTTCGCCAGACCCGGTGGCTTCGACGAGCCCGCCGACACCGGCTTCACCTCGGAACCCGCCTTCGGCGCTGCCGACTACGGCGAGCCCGCCGATGTCCCCCCGACCTTCGCTGCCTTCGCTGAGGTCGAGCCGGCCCACGAGCCAACCGGGCTCAGTGCGGATGCCTCGCCCATCGAAGGCCAGTTCGGCCTCTCTCTGGCACCGGCAACCGATCCCGCGGTTCCTGCTCCCTCTCTCGAGGAGTCTCCCGTCGTCAGGGAGGATCTTGCTCCGGTCGACCACACCCAGGCCTCGGATGCTGAGCCCGAGAAGGCTCACGAGCTCGAACCCGAGACCGCCAACCCATTCGATGTGCTCGGGCTACCCCACGACGCCAGCTGGAAGGCCGTGAGGATCCGCCGCCGCGACCTGATCGCCCAGCTCGACCCGTCGAGTATTCGTACCCACGAAGACGCTCGGGCCATGGCCGACCGTCTCGGCGAGATAAACGGGGCCGTCGACTCCCTACGCGAGACCCTGTACATCGCCGGGCCTCTGCTACGGCCCCGGACGCCCGAGCCGCAGCCGCAGCCGCAGCCGACCGTCGCCGAGACCGTCGACCCGACGCCGGAGCCCGAACCACAACCGGCGGACCCGATCGAGACCGGTCGATCGGCCCAACCGGAGCAGTTCGACCCGGGTACGCCAACGGAGTCGAACGAGGACTACCGGCAGCCCGACACCGGGGTGTTCGAGTCCATGTTCCCTCCCAGCCCCGGTGAGGAGACCCACCCCGTGGGAGAAGACTACGTCCTCGTGAGTGCACCGGTCGGAGAACAGGCTCCAACCACCTCGGCCGAACAGAACCGTCCACCGGAGAAGTCCGAGCGCATCGGGTTCAACCACTGGTTCGACCTCTGATTTCGCCGGGTCCCCCGACCCGTTGAATCCTGGGTTGCTCCCGATCAGGGAGCAACCTCGAGGGGATCGAGCTCCCACAGCCCGACCCCCAACTTCTCGTCGAGCCGGGAGGCGAGCCGAGCAAGTTTGTTGTCGTTGGAGCAGCGCACGAGGATCGCCTCGTTCACATTGCTCCCCAACCAGCCATCGCGCCGGCTCAATGATGCTCCGGCCTGCTCGCGATTGCGCGGTGACTTCTTCTCGAGAGTGATGACCTCGACCGCCTGGTCGAGCAGCTCGGCGAATCGTCGACGGGACGCGGGCGGCCATTGGCTGTCGGGGTCGGGATGGGGCAGGACGGCCACCAGGGGCACCCCGGCCTCGATGGCGGCACGGGCTCCCAGCTGCTCGGCACCCAACCGTAGTCCGGACACGACCACCAGCTCAGGGTCGATCACGAGCTTCGCGGCAAGGATCTCGGCCAAGCGGTCGGCGATGCGGTCGGCCCACGGGTTGGCGTCGTAGCCACCGATGTCGGGGGGTTGATGGCCGAGGACCACGATCCCGTGGGCAGCCAGATCGAAACCATCATTGGGGGCCTGGACCAGGGGGGCGTCGCCCCCGCCGCCTCCCTCGACTGCCACGCTCGAGTCGGGCCCCGAGCGATTCCGTTGGCTGTCGCGCGCCTCGACCGCGAGCTGGTCGACCAGTTCGTTCATTGGTTCACCGCTGTGGCCCTTGACCCAGCGGAACTCGACGTCGCCGCGGGCCAGAACGAGTTCGATGAAGGGCTCCCAGAGGTCGCGGTTGGCGACCGGTTTCTTCTGACTGTTGAGCCAGCCCCGCTTGAGCCAGCCCTCGTACCAGCGGTCACGGAAGCAATTGACCACATAGGTGGAATCGCTCACGATCTCGAGCGGACCCGCTACCGCCCCCACCGCTTCGAGGGCCGCGGTGAGTTCCATCCGCTGGTTGGTGGTGTCGGTGTCCGCGCCGCTCGCCCACTCTCCGTGAGGTTCGGCCCAGGCCCAACCGCCGGGACCCGGATTCCCGCTACAGGCTCCGTCGGTGTAGACGACACTGACCATCAGAAGTCAACATACCGCCGGAACAACCGCTTAGGTGCCAGCATGGAGAACGTGAAACTGGATGGATTTCTGAACCAGCTCCCCGACATCGACCCGGAGGAGACGGCCGAGTGGCTCGAATCCCTCGAGGCCGTGGCCGGATTGGCGGGCAAGACCAGGGCCCGCTTCCTCATGGTGAAAATGCTCGAGCGGGCTCGAGAGCTCCAGATCGGAACATCACTGCCGGTGCTGACGCCCTACGTCAACACCATTCCCCCTGAGGACCAGCCCTTCTTCCCGGGCGACGATCACGTCGAGCGCCGCATCCGCGCCTACATCCGGTGGAACGCAGCAGCCATGGTGATCCGGGCCAACAAGAAGTCTGACGGTCTGGGTGGCCATCTCTCGAGCTTCGCCAGTTCGGCGTCACTGTACGAGGTGGGGTTCAATCACTTCTTCCGGGGCAAAGAAGACGGCCTCCCCGGTGACTTCGTCTACTTCCAGGGCCATGCCGCACCCGGCGTGTACGCCCGAGCCTTCCTGGAGGGCCGGCTCAACGAGGCTCAGCTCGACAGCTTCCGCCGCGAGATCCACGGCCACGGCCTGTCGTCGTACCCCCATCCCCGGCTCATGCCGGACTTCTGGGAGTTCCCCACCGTCTCGATGGGTCTCGGCCCGATCAACTCGATCTACCACGCCCGGTTCAACAGGTACCTGACCAACCGGCGGATCGACGATGTCTCGGCGTCGCGGATCTGGTGCTTCGTGGGCGACGGTGAGACCGACGAACCAGAAACCCTGGGCTCGATCTCGCTGGCCGGGCGGCAGGGCCTCGACAACCTCGTGTGGGTTGTCAACTGCAACCTCCAACGGCTCGACGGACCCGTCCGGGGTAACGAGAAGATCATCCAGGAGCTCGAGTCCAACTTCCGGGGCTCCGGGTGGAACGTCATCAAGGTGATCTGGGGCAGCCGCTGGGACGAGTTGCTCCAACGCGACGTCGATGGCGTATTGCTCAACAAGATGAACAACACAGTCGACGGCGAGTACCAGCGGTACGCGGTCGAGTCTGGTGCCTACATCCGCGAGAAATTCTTCGGTCCCGACCCCCGCCTGCGCAGGATGGTCGAGCACCTGAGCGACGACGAGCTTCGTTCCCTCCCGCGCGGCGGACACGACTACCAGAAGGTCTACGCGGCCTACAAGACAGCCGTCGAACACAAGGGCCAGCCCACGGTCATCCTGGCCAAGACGGTGAAGGGCTGGACTCTCGGTGAGGGCTTCGAAGGCCGCAACGCCACCCATCAGATCAAGAAAATGAGCAAGGATCAGGTCCTGGGCCTGCGCGACCGGCTCCAGCTCCGCGACGAGATCCCCGAGGAGTCACTCGACGAGGGCGTGCCGCCCTACTACCGGCCACCCGAGGACTCCGACGAGATGCGCTACATGCGCGAACGGCGCCAGGCCCTCGACGGACCCCTCCCCCAGCGAATCGTCCGCACCCGCCGACCCATGACCCAACCCCAGGACGCCCCCTTCGATAGCCTGCTGGCCGGATCCGGAGGCCGCGAGGTGTCCACCACCATGGCCTTCACCGGACTGTTGCGCGAGCTCATGCGCGACGAGGGGTTCGGTTCGCGGGTCGTCCCGATCGTCCCGGACGAAGCCCGCACCTTCGGTATGGACTCCTTGTTCCGCGAGTTCAAGATCTACGCCCCGTTCGGGCAGAAATACGAACCGGTCGACCACGAGCTGCTCCTCAGCTACGACGAGTCCAGCGACGGCCAGATCTTCGAAGAGGGGATCACCGAGGCCGGCGGTATGGCCAGCTGGATCGCGGCAGCCACCTCGTACGCCAACCTCGGCGTGCCGATGGTGCCCTTCTACACCTTCTATTCGATGTTCGGTTTCCAACGGGTGGGCGACCTGGCCTGGTCAGCGGCCGACAGCCGGGCCCGTGGCTTCCTCCTGGGTGCCACCGCCGGGCGCACCACCCTGATGGGCGAAGGTCTCCAGCACCAGGACGGCCACAGCCTGGTCCTGGCCAGCACCATCCCCGCCTGCCAGGCCTACGACCCGGCCTTCGCCTACGAGCTGGCCGTCATCATCCGCGGCGGCCTCCGCCGGATGTATGTCCGCGGCGAGGACGTCTACTACTACGTCACGATCTACAACGAGAACTACGCCATGCCCGCCATGCCCGAAGGGGTCGAGCAGGGCATCCTCGACGGGATCTACCGGTTCGCGGACCCACTGGGAGGCCAGACGAGCCAAGCCACGATCCTGTTCTCGGGATCGGCCCACGGGGCCGCCCGCGACGCCCAGGCCGAGCTGTCCGAGCAGTGGGGCGTAGGCGCCGAGCTGTTCAGCGTGACCAACTACAAGCGTCTCCGCGAAGACGCCCTCGCCACCGAGCGTTGGAACCGTCTCAACCCGGGTTCCAACCCCCGGCAGGCCCAGATCACCGAGATCCTCGGCGACGGCACGGGTCCGGTCGTCGCGGTCACCGATTTCATGAAATCAGTCTCTGACCAGGTGGCCCGCTTCGTGCCCCGCCCCTTTGTACCCCTGGGCACCGACGGCATGGGCCGGTCTGACACCCGCGAGGCCCTGCGGGCATTCTTCGAGACCGACATGGTGAGCATCGTCGTCGCCGTACTCTCCGCACTGGCTCAGGACGGCCGGGTACCGGTGTCCCAGGTCGAAAAGGCCATCGCCTACTACGGACTCGACGGCAGCTCACCCGACCCCCTCACCCGCTGACCGCGGCTTGCCATTGCATCAGATCTGAGAGTCGCGGCCTTCCCAGTACGGGGCCCGAAGTTCACGCTTCAGGACCTTGCCTGGTCCGGAGACGGGTAGGGGTTCGGTTCGGAACTCAACCGACCTGGGCACCTTGTAGCCGGCGATGAGGGCCCGGCAGTGCTCGATGAGCTCGTCGGCGGTGAGCAAGTCGTCGCGGGGAACCACCACCGCGTGCACTGCTTCGCCCCACTGCTCGCTGGGGATACCGAACACGGTGGCCTCGAGCACCTTGGGGTGTTGGTAGATGGCATCTTCGACCTCGGTGCCGTATACGTTCTCGCCACCACTGACCATCATGTCCTTGGCCCGGTCGACGAGGAACAGGTACCCCTCGTCGTCCATCCGCCCCAGGTCGCCGGACCGGTACCAGCCCTCGTTGAGCGCCGATTTCGTCTGTTCAGGCTTGTTCCAGTAGCCGGCCATCACGTTGGCGCCCCGTACCGCCACCTCGCCGACTTCACCGGGAGGCAGTTCGTCGCCTGTGTCGTCGATGATCGCCACCTCAACACCCATGAGCGACTGGCCGGCGGACTTGCCTCGTTCACTGTCGAGAAGATCGCCCTCGTTGCGCAGAGCGGTCGACAGGGGGGCCGTCTCGGTGGCGCCGTAGAGATGGACGAGCTCGGTGACGGGGAACAGATCCTTGGCCTGACGAACGACCTCGAGGGCGATGGGCGATCCCCCGTGGGTGAAGGTCCCGAGCGTCGATACGTCGCGAGGGTTCACCTTCTGCTCCTCGACCATGCCCGCCACCATCGTGGGTACCCCGAGGGTGTTGGTGATCCCCTCCGACTCGATCAGGTCGAGGGCCAACGCTGGTGTGAAAGCCGGCACGATGACCTGGCACACACCCAGCCAGATGCACTGGAGCACAGATGTCGAACCGGCGGCGTGGAACAGGGGGGCGATGACCAGGTACCGATCGTCGGGAGAGAGAGGCACCGACATCTGGCTGTTCATGGTGTTGGCGATCAGGTTGCGATGGGTGAGCATCACTCCCTTTGAAGCACCCGTGGTGCCGCCGGTGTAGAAGAGGCCCGCCAGGGTGTTCTCGTCGATCCCGACGCCGAGCTCACCCTCGGGGGCATCGGCCAGCATGGTCTCGTACTCGTCGGTCAGCGAGATGACCCGATCAACCGAATCCGCATGAGTGCCCGGCTCCCGATCGATGATCAGGGTCGTGACCCCTCCATCGTCGAGTGCGTACTGCAGCTCGGGTTCGGCCCACCGAGTGTTGAGGGGAACGATGACCCGACCGCTGGCAGGAACGGCACAGTAGAGCTCGACGTACTGGTGGGAATTGGCGGCCAGCAGGGCCACCCGTTCTCCGGCGGCGATGCCGAGCTGGTCGAGCAGGCCCGACACCTTGCGACAGCGGGTGAGGAACTCGCCAAAGGTCAGCCGGACATCGCCACAAACGAGGGCTTCGCTGCGGGCCGAGGTCTTGGCGGCTCGAATCAGGGGATCGGCGAAGGTGTACACGTTGGTCTCCCGTGGTCATGGCACCCGGTGCCACGGCTGTGAACGTCCAGAAAGGTACCAGTTGCCCCCCGGAGATCAGCTATCACGTACCGGCGCCACCCGCCGGTCGAGCCAGCCGAGGAGCAGGGCCACAGCGCGAGGATCGTGACGCAGCTGATGACGGGCGCCGGGGACGATGCGCAACTCAGCCGCCGAATGGGCGTCGGCCAGGACGCGGGCGTCGAAGACCGGGACATTCTCGTCGTCGTTGCCGTGTACGACCAGCAGGTCGCGGTCGGCCATCACCTCGGCGCAGGCCACCGCTCTCACCGACTTCAGCTGGGCGGCCCACCGGTCGCGGTCGCCAGGGAACTCTGGGTCGGTGATGACCTCGACCTCGCGGGAGTGGCGCAGGAGGCGGTCGGGGTGGCGGGCCCAGTCATCGAAGTCAGCCGGTGCGGCCAACGCCGCCGCACCGCAGATGTCGGGGTCAGCAGCGGTGGCGCAAACGGCAAGAGCCCCTCCGGTGCCGAAGCCGGCAACCCATACACCAGAGGCGTCCTGGCGGCGAGCGAACCGGACTGCCGCCAGCACGTCGTCGAGCCACCCCTGCAAGGAGAATTGACCCTGACTGGGTGAGCAGCCCCGAAAGCTGAAGGTCAGGACCATCCACTCGAGTTCGCGGGCAATGCGGTCGGCCAGCTGGGGGTAGGACACCACCGAGTTCGCGCCGCCACCAGGGGCTGAGGGGAAACCGTGGCAGATGACGAGTGCCGGCCGTGACCGGCGGCCTTCGGGGCGGGCGAGGTATCCGGAGAGCTCGATGGGCCCGATCGGAATGGTGACGTCCATCAGGGCGTCAGTCGCCCAAGGGCCAGTCCTTGGCCGGGCGGTAACCCCGGTTGCGGGCCTCGGCCAGTGAGTCGGGACCGAAGCAGAGGTACTGCTCGGAGGCCATGAGCTCGTCGACGACGGGGGCAGCCTCGTCGGGGAGAGCGTCGACGTCGTACACCCGTTGATTCCGCTTGTCGCCCACGAACCGATGCTCTTCGAACTTGCCTGGTCGCTCCATGACACCACCCTACCGGCTGCAAAAAAGGCGAAGAGTCCAAAACGAAGAGAGGGTGTTCCACCGCGGTGGAACACCCTCTCTCAGAACTAACTGGTTTGTACCCGACGCCGGCGTGTTTCGTCGTGCGGGACCAACTCACGACTACCAAGCGAAAGGGGTGACTGGCGGAGATTCGCCAGCTTGGTCCAGCAGGCCGAACTAGCGGCCAGCCACCTCCGAAGTCCCAAGATCTCTGTTGATTTGGACCACCTCCTTTCCTCGGTACCGCCAAGAGTACCTCACCGACGGTGACCGTTGGGGTCGATTTCCCCGCCCGAAGTTGGGGGAAAGCCCCCACGCCACGGCTCTCGGGGATGGCGAACACTCACGTATGGACATCAACACGGCACAACAAACCGTTCACACACCCGCCTTCGTGGCCCAGGCTTGGATCGCGTTCGGCATCGGATTCGGTGGTACGGGACTCGGGATCTACAACCTTCCGATCGATGGTTGGCCCCGGGCGTTTCTGACTCTCGGTCTGGCCTTCACCGTCTCTTCGGCCTTCACCCTGGCCAAGACGATCCGCGACATCCATGAAGCCTCTCAACTGGTCAAACGCGTCGACCACGCCCGAACCGAGAAACTCCTGAACGAGAACCCGCCAAGCCTGGTCTGATCCGTGGTCAGATCAGGTGTCGGGGTCTGCGGACCCTGGATCGGGAGGCTCGATGTCGAGGGCCCCGATGGCCTCGAAGTAGGCGAGCTGGGCCGTGACCACGGCCTGGGCGTGGTGGCGCTCGACCGGCTTCTTCGATTCCCCGGCTCGCCGGAGGATGTGGTCGACGGGATCCTCCTCGCCCATCACCACGAGGTTGGCCGCCGGATCGTCGGGGTCCTCGGGTGCCAGATGGTGCATCTGCACATACTCGAGGTGGAGTCGCATGAGGCGGGTGACCTCGTCGTAGGAGAGCTCGGCGGTGACGTCGTCGGGCAGCGCCTCGGCCACGAACGACAGGGCCTCGGCCGAGTCGAACACCGTGTGCGCGGGTTGACTGGTCGTCTCACCGACGACCCGGCCCACCGCCACCAGGGCGATTGCGACCACGACGGCCGCGGTGAACAGAATGATCACGATCTCCACGACGGGGGATCGTACCCAGGAACGGCAGCGGGCCCGGCCCCCAAGGGGACCGGGCCCGCTTTCGCGTTCTCTAGAGCGTCAGAGCGGGATCAGATCCCGATGCGCTGGGCGAGGAGCTCGCGGTGGTAGGTGGGATCGCCGAACAGCAGCTCACTACTCTTGGCCCGCTTGAAGTACAGGTGAGCCGGGTGCTCCCAGGTGAAGCCGATGCCACCATGGATCTGGATGTTCTCGGCAGCCGAGTGAAAGTAGGCGTCGGAGCAGTAGGCCTTGGCCAGGCTGGCCACCGACGGCAGCTCGTCGTTCATCTCCGAGGCGCACCAGCCGGCGTAGTAGGCAGCCGACTTGGCCGACTCGACTTCGAGCAGCATGTCAGCGCACTTGTGCTTGATGGCCTGGAACGAACCGATGGGCCGGCCGAACTGGACACGGACCTTGGCGTACTCGACCGCCATGTCCAGGCAGGCCTGGGCGCCACCGACCTGCTCGGCGGCGAGGCCCACGGCGGCGAGGTCGAGGACGGTGTTCATGACATCCCAGCCCTGGCCGGCAGTGCCCACCAGGGTGCCTGGGGCGCCGGCGAACTCGATCTTGGCCTGCTTGCGGGTCTGGTCCATGGTGGACAGCGCGGTGCGGGTCACCCCCTCCGCGTTGGCGTCGACGGTGTAGAGGCTGACGCCCTCGGCCGAACGGGCGGCCACGATGAGGAGGTCGGCGGTGTGACCGTCAAGGACGAAGCTCTTGGTACCGGTGATCTTGCCATCGGCGTCAGCCGTGGCGGTGATGCCCGACTCGTCCCACTTGCCGTTCTCCTCGGTGAAGGCGACAGTGGCGACGGTCTCGCCCGAGGCGATGCCGGGGAGGTGGGCCTGCTTGGCGGCCTCGTCACCCGAGTGGATGAGGGCGTTGGCGGCGAGCACCACGGTGGAGAAGTACGGGGCGCACAACAGGGCGCGACCCATCTCTTCGAGCACCACGGTGAGCTCGACGTAGCCGTAGCCCTGGCCGCCGTACTCCTCGGGGACGATGAGGCCCTGGAGGCCCATCTGCTCGCCCATCTGTGACCACACGGCATTGTCGTAGCCCTGCTCGGTGTCCATTTGCTCGCGGACAGCCGCCTCGGCCGACTTCTCCTCGAGGAAGGAGCGGACGAAACCTCGGAGCTGTTCCTGCTCCTCGGAGAATGCGAAGTTCACGGGGGTCTCCCTGGGTCTGGTTCTGAGATCGCCAACGAATGTAGGGGGCCCGGTCAGGCGGCACCAGCTGGTGATGTACAGTGGTGTACACATGGAGCGGATCGGCATCAGGGATCTCAGGGCCAACCTCGCCGACTATGTGAGACGGGCCGAGCGCGGTGAGCGAGTGGTGGTGACCGTCGACGGCCAACCCCTCGCCGAGCTGGGACCCGTGGGCGGCTCCAGCGGCGCGGCCACCCTCGACGAGCTCATTGCCAACGGACTGGTCCGGGCCCCCGGTCGCTCACGGGGGGCAACGCTGCCCGACCCGGTCGAAGCCCCAGCCGACACCCGCCCCGGTGCCGCCCTCGACGAGCTGCGCGGGCCATGACACCACTCGCCTCCGGCTCCTCATGACATCACTCGCCTCCGGCTCCTCATGACACCACTCGCCTCCGGCTCCTCAGAATGACTGTCGCCCTCGACACGTCAGCACTCGTCACCCGGTACGTCAACGAACCGGGCCGCGAGCTGGTGGCCGGCGCCCTGGCCGACGACCCCGACTGGTGCGTCTCCGAGATCGCTCGATCCGAGCTGCTCATCCTCCTGCACCGGATCGCCGTCGACCCCGCCCAGGCCGTCGAGCTCGACCAGCGGGCCCGCCTCGACTGGGAACACTTCGCGGTGGTCCCCGTCGACGACCGGTGCCTGGCCCGCGCCGTCGAGATCGGCACGACCTACCGGGTGCGCATGGTCGACGCCATCCACCTTGCCGCCGCCCACCGCCTCCCCCAACCGGTACGTTTCGTGACCTTCGACCGTCGCCAGATCCCCGC
>JAAEMS010000318.1 GCA_024225275.1 Actinomycetes bacterium | reverse complement strand
ACCGCCGACGGTGTCGGAGATCTTCTGCTCAGAGGCGACCGTGCCGTCAGTGGCAACCGTGATCGGGAGGTCGAGGTAGTCGGGTTGGCCATCCCAATCCGAGTCGAGGGCATCCCGGGGGTCGCCGTCGGCATTGGGGTCTGCGTTCTCTGCTGAGGTGAGGGTGCCGTCGCCGTCGTCGTCTGAGTCGAGGTAGTTGGGGGTCGTGTCGCCATCAGTGTCCGGACCCGGGGTGGTGGCCGGATCGTCATCGAGGTCGGTGTTGGCGTCCTCCTCACAATCCCACAGGCCATCCGAATCAGAATCAACCGCACAATGATCAACAGGCGCCGCCGCCAGATTCAGCACATAGATCGCACCCCGATCGGAGCCGCCGTCATCGTCGCCGTGAGCGCCGACGGCAATGTCGACGATCCCGTCACCGTCGAGGTCACCCAGCCCCGAAACCGACGCCCCGAACAGGTCGCTGTCGTCGAGTGGGCCAGTCAACCCGCCGACAGTTGATGAGATCTTCTGCTCGGCCTTGACCGTGCCATCAGCGTTCAAGAACAACACATAAATGGCCCCCCGGCCTGAGCCGCCATCACCATCAAAATAGGCGCCGACGGCGACGTCGAAGTTCCCGTCACCATCTACGTCACCAGTCCCCGACAGCGATATCCCAAACTGATCTCCGTCGTCGAGGGGGCCGGTCAACCCACCGGTAACCGAGGAGATCTTCTGCTCAGCCTTGACCGTGCCATCGGCGTTGAGGAACAACACATACACCGCACCCCGAAGTGGGCCGCCATCATCATCGCCATTGGCGCTGACGGCGATGTCGAGTGTCCCGTCACCGTCCAAGTCGCCAACACCTGCCACCCCACGACCGAACTGGTCGTTGTCGTCGAGGGGTCCTGTGAGCCCACCCATGGTCGAGGAGATCTTCTGCTCGGCCTTGACCGTGCCATCGGCGTTGAGGAACAACACATACACCGCACCCCGAAGTGGGCCGCCATCATCATCAGAAAGCACCCCGACGGCGACATCCAGGATCCCGTCACCATCAACGTCACCGACACCCGACACCGACCACCCAAAGTAGTCGGAGTCATCCAAGGGGCCGGTAAGCCCACCCACGGTCGACGAGATCTTCTGCTCGGCCTTGACCGTGCCATCGGCGTTGAGGAACAACACATATATCGAACCGCGATCAGTGCCGCCGTCATCATCGCCGTCAGCGCCCACGGCGACGTCAACGATCCCGTCACCATCCACATCACCAACACCAGCCACCGACCACCCGAAGCCGTCGTTGTCGTCGAGGGGTCCTGTGAGCCCACCCATGGTCGAGGAGATCTTCTGCTCAGCCTTGACCGTGCCATCGGCGTTGAGGAACAACACATACACGGCACCCCGACCAGTACCGCCGTCATCATCGGCGGGGGCGCCGACGGCGATGTCGACGATCCCGTCACCGTCGAGGTCGCCAATCGAAGCCGTCGAGCGCCCGAAGTAGTCGGTGTTGTCGAGAATGGCGGTCAGCCCACCTGCAGTGTCCGAGATCTTCTGCTCGGCCGCAACCGTGCCATCGGCGGAAGTGGTTGGGCGGTCGAGGTAGTCGGGTTGGCCATCCCAATCCGAGTCGAGGGCATCCCGGGGGTCGCCGTCGGCATTGGGGTCGGCGTTCTCGGCTGAGGTGAGGGTGCCGTCGCCGTCGTCGTCTGAGTCGAGGTAGTTGGGTGTCGTGT
>JAAEMS010000317.1 GCA_024225275.1 Actinomycetes bacterium | reverse complement strand
GAACAGCGCTCGACCGTCGTGACTACCAACAAGGAGTTTGGCGAGTGGAACGAAGTCTTTCCGAACTCCACTTCGGTGGTGGCCCTCATCGATCGGCTCATTCACCGATCGGAGATCGTGCACATCGAAGGCGATTCCTATCGCCTCAAAGAGGCCAAGGAACGTGAACAAGCACGAACCAAGCGCCGCGCCGGGCGCAAGCGCTCCACCAAGAAGAAGGGGGACATCAAATGAAGCGCACGCCGCCCATCCCTCCTCATCCCGGCCTCGAACGCCGTCCCCCGGCCAGCTTTGGCTGGCTCGATGCACGCCTACTGCGCGACGAATGGCTAGCCCGGCTCGGCGTGGAACCTTTGGCTGTACTGTTCCTACTGGCTATCGCAGCCGACCACGTAGGCGCGTCTTTCTACCGCCGCGAAACCATGGCCCTGGCACTTTCCATGCCCCGCCGAGACCTCGACCGCAGCCTAAACCGCTTACTCGAACTCGAACTCATCGCCCACCGGCCCTGGCATCCCGGTCACATCGATGGCGTATGGCAGATCCTGCCCATACCAACTAAACGGCGATGATCGCCACGGCAGATGGCCCGGGCAAGTACCGGGTCATCGCCATCACCGCCAGAATCCCGCGCTTTTTG
>JAAEMS010000316.1 GCA_024225275.1 Actinomycetes bacterium | reverse complement strand
CGCCGGATCTGCGGCGCGCGATCTCGGTCGCCGGAGTGAACGCAGAATGCCGGCTGTTCGCTGGACGGGACGGGGCCCCATTCCTACTTGCGTGACTAGCCTCGGCTCATGAGATCTCCGGATCCCGCACAGCTCTGCCCCAGCTGTGGAGGAGAAATGGAAGCTGGCGCGATTTACGGAAGCCCCTGGCTGATGTGGGCAAGACCGGGCAAACGGCCGGGACGATTCGGCACCATCATCGGCGCTGAGCGACTTGGTTCGCTATCGCTGGCCTCAAGTGCGCACGTGGCTGCATCTCGATGTGAGCGGTGTCGAATTGGCCACTTCTCCTACTGACCGACCTGTGGCACCGACTCGGCACCGGCACAATGACGCACGTTCTCGAGCCGCCGAGCCTGCGCACAATTGCCGGCTAAGCGTTCGTCAAGTACGTCCAAGATGCCGGTCTTCTGAGCGCCCTCGAGGACGTGTTCTGGGCGACGGCGGCCACTGACCATCGGTCCCAGGCCGCTTCAGTGCTCGGATCGAAAGTGTGACTGGTGTCGGATCGGATCCCTCCGCAAAGCGCGCCACGGCGAGCCCCGAGGCGGGGAACGGGTAAGGCAGATCGGCTAGTCGGCTTGCAGGAGGACGAAGGCCCCTGGCTCACCAGGTGTGTCAGTGACAGCATTGGCGATGCGACCGCTGCAACGTTGCAGGCAGGAGGCTGGCATGCGCTGGATCACGATCACCCTCGGGGTAGTGATGGGCATGCTCGCCGCTGCGGTGGGCTGGAGTCGTCGCGCTATGCGATGGGGCGCCACGCCGGAGGAGATCGCATCGGCCAGCACCGCGGACGATTGGTTTGACGGCGTGTCCGGCTCACGCATGCGGATGACTCGGGCGGTCTCGGTCAAGGCGTCCCCGGAGACCGTGTGGCACTGGCTGGCCCAGAACGGCCGGGGCGCCGGGTGGTACAGCTGGGACCGTCTCGACAACGGCGGCCGGGCGTCGGCGCGACACATCGTGCAGTGGGTCCCCGAACCGCGCGTCGGAGACGCCGCAGCGATCGGGTACCTGAAGCACGTCGAGCTGGGGCGGGAGCTCGTGTGGTGGGCCCCCGACGCTCCGTTCCTCGGAGCGCGAACATGGTCGTCGTGGCAGTACACGGTCGTGCCGGACGGTGACGGCTCGCGCCTGCTGATGCGGGTTGACGGTGCCGCCGCTGGCGCCGCCAGGTGGCTCGTTATCGTGACGCTCCCGCTGATCGACTCGATCATGGCCCTGCGTCAACTCAGAAACGTTAAGGACCTCGCCGAGCGCCATGGTCATCGGTCCCTGGACCCGGAGAACCCAGAAACCGGCGAGCGGGACCAGTACCAGCTGTACCACGTGATCTATGCCTCTGGCGATGAGGCCGGGGTACCGGGAAGCGAGAGTGCCGAGCAGTCCCGGAGGTGGGCGGAAGCGGACATGTCTTGTGAGGTGACGGGCGCATATCCAGCCTCGATGCCGAACTCGCCCCGTATCGTCATCAACGCTCCCCAGGCCCCAACCGATGTCGGCAGCACGTAGCCGGCGAAGTCGTGCACCTCCGACACTACTCAGGCCACTCGAGAATCACGCCGCTCGACCGCGCTCGAGACCATCCGAGATCCCCACATCTGGCGGCGCGAGGTATCCCATATTGTCCGCCCGATAACCCGCCCGCCGACTG
>JAAEMS010000315.1 GCA_024225275.1 Actinomycetes bacterium | reverse complement strand
GTACGCCAGCGCCTCGACTTCGATCGAGAAGTCCCTGACCAGACCATTCTCGACTGCATCGACGTTGCCGAGCAGGCCCCAACCGGTGGCAACAACGGGAGTCGCCGGTGGATGGTGATCCGCGACCAGGCCACCAAGAACCGGATGGCCGAGCTGTACCTCTCGGCTGGTGTCGACTGGGTCATCAAGACGGCCGAGAGGCTGGAAGGTACCGGGCATCAGAACGAGTCACTGATGATGGGCGCCAAGCGGCTGGGTGAGAACATCGCCCGCACACCGGCTCTGGTGATCCCCACGATCATGGGCACCCACGACGGCAGCGGCCGTCCCGGGCTCTTCGACTCGGTCGTCCAGTCGGCCTGGAGCTTCATGGTCGCCCTTCGAGCCCGGGGTCTGGGGACGGTGTGGACCACCATGTTCCTCAACGAGAAGGACGCAGTCGCCGAACTGCTCGATATCCCCAACGACACCACGATCATCAGCCTGTTCCCGGTGGCGTTCACCCTGGGCACCGACTTCAAGCCCACCAGTCGGCGGTACCCGGCCCGCGACATCACCTACTTCGATCGCTACGGCCACACCCTGGCCCACGAGCACAGCGAACCTCGGTCCTACGCAGACGGCCCCGGCGTGGCGGTCGAAGTCGACATCAAGGCCAAGCCGGCGGTGGTGTGGGCCCTGGTTTCAGACGTCGATCTCCCCGGCCAGTTCTCCGAGGAATTCCAGGGCGCCACCTGGGATGATCCAGACGCCGAGCCCGCGGTGGGCTCGAGCTTCACCGGCCACAACCGGCATCCAGCGATCGGCGAGTGGAGCACGACTTCCTACGTCGCCGACTGGGAGCCGCCCAAGCGGTTCGGCTGGCATGTGAGCGACCTCGAGGAACCATCGGCCCAGTGGCGGTTCACCATCGAACAGGTTCCGGGCGGTTGCCGCTTGCGGTTCCAGGTCCGCCTCGGCCCCGGACCCTCGGGCCTCAGCCCCGCCATCGAGGCCATGCCCGACAAGGAGCCCGCCATCCTGGCCCGTCGCCAGAACGAGCATCGGGCCAACATGGAGCGCACCATCGACGGCATCCGTGAACAGGCCGAGGCGGGTTCACGCCCCACCGACTCCGGCTTCCCCGGCCTGGGGAACTGATCCCCCCCCTGCCGCCCCGTTCTCGACTCCCTTGGCTCCGTAGGCGACGAGAATGAAGGGGAGTGGGTAGGGCACAATGGGCGGATGATCACGACGATCGTCAACGGGAACCTGCTCGACACCGATTCGATGACCATCGTGGGTGAGCGCCATGTCACCATCGAAGACGACCGGATCGTCGAGGTGTCCGAGAGCGCACCCACCGTCGAGAGCGACCTCACCATCGATGCCCGCGACAAGTTCGTGCTGCCCGGCTTCATCGATGCCCATGTTCATCATGTGATCACCACGATGGACTTCCCGCGCCTCTTGCGGCTATCGGCCACCGAGCTGGCCCTGGGCATGGCTCGACTGGCCGAGGCCACCGTGCGGCGGGGCTTCACCACCGTCCGCGACACGGGCGGTGACGTGGGCGGTCTGATCCGAGCGATCGATACCGGCCTATGCGACGGCCCCCGGATCGTGGGGGCTGGTCGGGCCCTCTCCCAGACCGGTGGGCACGGCGACTTCGATCCCAGCGCCTCCACCGGCTTCTGTGCCTGTGAGGTGCACAGCAACCATCTCTCCCACGTGGCCGACGGGCCCGATGCGGTGCGCAGGGCAGCCCGTACCGAGCTCCGAACTGGTTCCGAGTTCATCAAGATCATGAGCTCGGGCGGGGTGGCGTCGCCCACCGACCCGTTCGATGCCATCCAGTACACCGCTGAGGAGATCCGGGCGGTGACCGTCGAGACCGATCATCGCCACACCTACACCACATCCCACGCCTACCAGCCCGACGCCATAGCCCTGGCCATCGAGAGCGGGGTCCGCTGCATCGAGCACGGCAACCTCATCGACGATCAGACCGCGGCCCGTATGGCCGAGCTCGACGTGACCATGGTGCCCACCCTCATCACCTACCGTGCCCTGGCGGAGATGGGGCCGAAGGTCGGCTTGCCGGTCCGGAACCAGGAGAAGAACCAGGGCGTGTTCGAAAGGGGCCAGCGGTCCATCGAGATCGCCCGGAAGGCCGGTGTCGAGTTGGGGTTCGGCACCGACCTGCTGGGTGAAGCCCAACCCTGGCAGAACCGTGAGTTCGCCATCCGGGCCGAGCTCGAGACGGCCGAACAGGTCCTCGACTCGATGTACCGGGTCAACGCCCGTCTCTGCCACCGAACGGGCGAGATCGCGGTGATCGCCGACGGCGCGATGGCAGACGTACTCGTCGCCTCAGCCGATCCCCTGGCCCAGCTCGCCTCTTTCGCCGACCCCGACGCGGTCCTCGACATGGTCATGAGCAGGGGCCGGGTCATGGTCGATCGCCTCTGAGCCTCCGATCGTCCACCGCCGGGTGTCCGGGTCGGTAGCCTCAGAGCCTGGACATCGGCGCGGCACCGGACCGCGCCCGGAAGCACCTCGACGGGGAAGACCATGACTGACACCGCCAAGATCATCTACACCCACACCGACGAGGCGCCGGCACTGGCCACCTACTCGTTCCTGCCCATCATCGAGACCTTCGCCGAAGCCTGTGGTGTGGAGATCGAAACCCGCGACATCTCGCTGGCCGGCCGCATCATCTCCGCTTTCCCCGAGCGGCTCAGCGCCGAACAACGCATCGGCGACCATCTGGCCGAGCTGGGCGAGCTCACCCAGGACCCCATGGCCAACATCATCAAACTGCCCAACATCTCGGCGTCGGTGCCCCAGATGAAGGCCGCGATCGCCGAGCTCCAGGCCAAGGGCTACGACCTCCCCCACTACCCCGATGAACCGTCGAGCGGGGAGGAAGAGGACACCCTCGCCCGCTACGAGAAGCTCAAGGGCAGCGCGGTGAACCCGGTGCTGCGCGAGGGCAACTCCGACCGCCGCGCCCCGGCCTCGGTCAAGCAGTACGCCAGGAAGAACCCCCACCCGATGGGAGCATGGAGTCCTGACTCCCAGACCGACGTCGCCACCATGACTGCTGGAGACTTCCGCCACAACGAGAAGTCCACAACCATGGAGACCGACGGTTCGCTCCGCATCGAGTTCGTGGCGGCTGACGGATCGGTGACCGTTCTCAAGGACTCGGTGCCGGTCCTGGCCGGCGAGGTGGTCGACACCACCACGATGAGCCTCAAAGCGTTGGTGGAATTCCTGGGTGCCCAGGTGGCCGAGGCCAAGAACCGCGGCGTCCTGTTCTCCCTCCACCTCAAGGCCACGATGATGAAGGTCTCCGACCCCATCATCTTCGGCCACGGCGTGAAGGTGTTCTTCGCCGACTTGTTCGCCGAGCACGGCGCCCTGTTCGACGAGATCGGGGTGAACGTCAACAACGGCCTGGGCAACCTCCTGGCCGTCATCGAGACCTTGCCCGCCGATCAGAAGGCCCAGATCGAGGCCGACATCCAGGCCGCCATCGACGCCGGACCCGACCTCGCCATGGTCGACTCCGACCGGGGCATCACCAACCTCCACGTGCCCAGCGACGTCATCATCGATGCCTCGATGCCGGCCATGATCCGAACCTCCGGCCATATGTGGAACCCGGCCGGCGATGAGCAGGACACCCTGGCCGTCATCCCCGACAGCAGCTACGCCGGCATCTACCAAGCCACCATCGACGACTGCAAGGCTCACGGCGCCTTCGACCCCTCAACCATGGGCACCGTTCCCAATGTTGGGCTCATGGCCCAGAAGGCCGAGGAATACGGCTCCCACGACAAGACCTTCGAGGCAGAAGGCGATGGCACCATTCGGGTCCTGGACAGCGAGGGCAACGTCGTCTTCGAGCACCAGGTCGACCATGGCGACATCTGGCGGATGTGCATGGTCAAGGACGCCCCCGTCCGGGACTGGGTGAAGCTCGCCGTGAGTCGGGCCCGAGCCACCGGCACCCCGGCTGTGTTCTGGCTCGACGAGACCCGGGCCCACGACGCCCAGCTCATCGCCAAGGTCAACCAGTACCTGGGCGATCACGACACCGATGGCCTCCAGATCGAGATCATGGCCCCAACCCAGGCGACCGAGCTCTCCCTGACCCGCATGCGCGGCGGCCTCGACACCATCTCGGTCACCGGCAATGTGCTGCGCGACTACAACACCGACCTCTTCCCCATCCTCGAGCTGGGCACCAGCGCCAAGATGCTGTCGGTGGTGCCCCTCATGAAAGGGGGCGGGCTCTTCGAGACCGGCGCGGGCGGTTCGGCCCCCAAGCACGTCCAGCAGTTCGAGAAGGAGAACCACCTGCGCTGGGATTCTCTGGGCGAATTCCTGGCCCTGGCCGTCTCGTTCGAACACCTGGCCCAGGCGGCCGGCAACCAGGGCGCCCAGATCCTGGGCGACACCCTGGACAAGGCCACCGGTGCCCTGCTCGAGAACCGGAAGTCGCCGTCGCGCAAGGTCCACGAGCTCGACAACCGGGGCAGCCACTTCTACCTCGCCATGTACTGGGCCCAGGCCCTGGCCGAGCAGACCATCGACCCCACCCTTCAGGCTCGATTCGGACCGCTGGCCGAGCAGCTCGCCGCCGACGAGGACACCATCATCGGTGAGCTCAACGAGGCCCAGGGCCCGGCCATGGACATCGACGGCTACTACTTCCCCGACCCGGCCAAGGCCGTCGAAGCCATGCGCCCCAGCCCCACCTTCAATGCGGTGATCGCTGGTTTCGGTCCCGCCTAGCCGGTTGTCACCCCCGTCCAGTCTGGCCAAGGAGAACCGCTGTGCTCTCGGATTACCGCGTCCTCGATCTCACCGACGAGCGGGGCCATCTGGCTGGGTGCATTCTGGCCCAGATGGGAGCCGAGGTCATCGCCATCGAGCCTCCGGACGGCTCCTCGGCCCGGCGTCTGGCCCCTTTCGCCCATGACATCGACGACGGTGAGCACTCCCTCCATCACTGGGCCTACAACCGGGGCAAGAAGAGCGTCGTTCTCGACCTCGAGACACCCGAGGGGCGCGACCAGCTCCTGAGCCTGGCCGAAGGTGCTGACGTGCTCATCGACTCGTTCGACCCGGGGGTCATGTCCGGTTGGGGTCTCGATCACGAAACCCTGGCTGCCCGGAACCCGGCCCTCCTGCACACGGCCATCACCGCCTACGGCAGCGACGGCCCCAAGGCCAACTGGGCCTACGCCGACATCACCCTTCAGGCGTCGTGCGGGAACATGGTCATCACCGGGGACAAGGATCGAGCGCCGCTGAGGGCCGGTGGGCTCCTTCCCCAGGCCTTCCACAACGCCGCCTCCGAGGCGGCGGCCGCCATCATGATCGCCCTCCATGAGCGCCAGACGGTGTCTGGGCTGGGGCAGTTCATCGACATGTCGGCCCAGCAGAGCATGAACCAGGCCGCCCAGTCGATGATGCTCGCCGCCCCCAACAACGCCATCTCCACCACCCGCATCGCCGGCGGAGCCAACCTCCAGGGCATCGACATCCAGTTGATGTGGCCGTGTGCCGATGGCCATGCCTCGGTGACCCTCCTGTTCGGAGCCGGATTCGCCCCGTTCACCCGCAACCTCATGGCCTGGGTCCACGACGAGGGCTTCATCGACGAGGCCACCCGCGACAAGGACTGGGCCGAATACGCCCTGATGCTCCTCGACGGGCGTGAGCCGATCGAGGAGTACACACGGGTCAAGGAATGTCTGACCTCCTTCTTCGCCACCAAGACCAAGGCTGAGCTCCTCGACGCCGCCATGACCAGGCGGGTCCTGATCACCCCGGTCTGGACCACCGAAGAGGTGTTCAACAGCGAGCAGCTGGCGGTCCGCGACTACTGGGAAGACGTTGACCACGGCTCCTTCGGAACGGTCCGCTACCCCGGGGCTTTCGCCAGGTTCAGCGCCTCTCCCCTGGCTCCCCTGGGACCACCACCCACCCTCGGGGCCGATACCGACGAGGTAGTGGGCCAGGCACCCCGCCGGCCTCACGTGGCCGTGACCGAGCCGCGGGCCAGCACGGCACGCCCACTCGAAGGGCTGAAGATCCTCGACTTCATGTGGGTCATGGCCGGCCCCGCGGGGTCGCGGGTACTGGCCGACTACGGCGCCGACCTCATCCGCGTCGAGTCGGTGAGCAAACCCGACGTGGCCCGCACCCTCCAGCCTTTCCGTGACGATGTCACCGACCCCGACCTGTCGGGTCTATTCCAGAACATGAACGCGGGCAAGCGGGGTCTCAGCCTCGACATGTCGAAGCCCGACTCGCTCGACGTCGTTTGGGACCTGATCGACTGGGCCGACGTGATACTCGACTCGTTCTCCCCGAAGGCCATGAAGGGTTGGGGCCTCGACTACGCCACGATCAAGCAACGCAAACCCGACATCATCATGGTGTCGAGCTGTCTGATGGGGCACAGCGGACCCCTCGCCATGCTGGCCGGTTTCGGCACCATGGCCGCCTCTATCTCCGGCTTCTTCTACCCGGTGGGGTGGCCCGACCGGGCGCCCGCCGGCCCCTTCGGGGCCTATACCGACTACACCTCTCCCCGCTGGTTGGCCACCTCCATCATGGCGGCCGTCGAGCACCACCGGGCAACGGGCGAAGGGCAGGTCGTCGACCTCTCCCAGGCCGAGGCTGCCCTGCACCTGTTGGCCCCGGCTCTTCTCGACCAGGCGGTGAACGGGCGAACCCTCCAACGGGTCGGAAACCGCGACCGGGTGTTCGTCCCCAACGGAGTGTTCCCCACCATGGGGAACGACCAGTGGTTGGCTCTGGCGGCTTGCCGCGACACCCATTGGGCGTCGATGGCCACCTCCATGGGGAGGGCGGACCTGGCCGGGCTGAGCGAGCCCGAACGCCATGCCCGCATCGACGAGCTCGAGGAGCTGGTCACCACCTGGACCTCTGGCCGCGACGGCAGTGAGCTGATGGCCGAGCTACAGGCATCCGGTGTCCCCGCCCAGATCGTGGCGAACTCTCCCGAGCTCATGGCCGATCCCCAGATCCAGCACCGGGGGCACTTCGCCACCGTCAGCCACTGCAAGGGTGAGTTCGTCGTCGAAGCCAGCCGGTTCCACCTTTCGCGCACACCCGCCACCTACGGCCACGGTGGGCCCACGTTCGGCGAACACACCTTCGACATCCTCACCGACACCCTCGGCTACGACGGTGACAGGATCGCCGACCTCGCCAGCGCCGAGCTGCTCGAATAGGAGCCCATCAGTCCGATTCCCCGCCCCATCCATGACGGAGTGGTGGGCCCGTGGTTGTTGGCGCCGTTCGTCTCGGCCACTGGTCTGGCGGCGCTCGACCGTGGGGCTCTGCTTCCGTCGGCAGAGGTGTGTCTCTCGGGCCCGGGGGAGGAACGGGCACGGGTTCACCGACGAGGCCGCCGTCATCGGCTCAGTCGTTCTGGGGCAGCTTGACCCACAAGAATTGTGGTCAGACTGCCCAATTTCGCCCACCCGGTACTGCCGGGGGCCAGGTGGTGTGGCTGTACGGTCAGGCTCCGAGTCGGACTGTCCGGTTGGCCATCCATGTGGCCAACGTTCGCGGACCGGCCGGCCACCGCTAGGGTTCGGTCCGAAGGGGGAAACCACCATGGCGAATACCAGCACTTCGATGGCCGAACGGGTGGCCGATTTGGTCCACATCCCGAGTGTGAACCCGCTCCAGGCCGGCCCCAAGTCGGGTGAGGACGGGGAGAGGGCGATCAGCGCCTGGATGGCCGACCGCACCGAGGCGATGGGAGCCGATGTAACCGTCGATGTGATCGAGGACGGTCGGGCCAACGTCTACGCCCGCTTCGAGGGCGACTCCGAACGCGCCGTCACCATAGACGTGCATCTCGACACCGTTGGTGTCGAACACATGACCGACGACCCTTTCGACGGTCGCATCGAGGACGGCAGGGTCTACGGGCGGGGTTCGGTGGACACCAAGGCCAGCCTCGCCGTCGTGCTGGCTGTGCTCGAGGAGCTCCAGGCCGAGGGCAAGCGTCCTGTTCCCACCGTCAACGTCGTAGGCACCATCGCCGAGGAGGCGGGCGGTCTGATGGGTGCCGCCGGCTACCGCGACTGGCTCCAGGAACGCGGCCAACGGATCGACCAGCTCATCGTGGCCGAGCCCACCCTGTGTGCTCCGGTGCACGGGCACAAGGGCGGCATGGGCCTGGAGCTCGTCGTCCATGGCCACGCGGCGCACTCGTCCAAGCCCCATCTGGGCCAGAACGCCATCAGTGCCGCGGCCCGCATCGTGCTGGCCGTCGACGCCGAACAGGAGCGCCTCCAGGCCCTCGAACCGGCCACCGCGGTGGGCAACGGCACCATCGCGGTCAACGAGATCGAGGGGGGCCTGGCCCGCAACATCATCCCTGATCGCGCTGAGCTCTACGTTGGTCGCCGGGTCGCCCCCGGTGAGGATCCCGAAGAACTGTTCGAGCAGCTCTCGGCCCTGATCGAAGCAGCGTCAGCACCGCTCGAGGTAGACGTGAACAACGCCAACGACCTCCCGGGCATCCCGGCCTTCTACCAGGACCCCGACAGTCCCCTGATCCTCACCCTGGCCCAGCTGGGCGACAGCCAGCCCGAATGCGCGACCTATGGCAGCAACGCCCTGCGCTACCCGGAGGTGGCCGACGAGATCGTCGTGTTCGGCCCCGGTTCGATCGACCAGGCCCACCAGGCGGTGGAGTGGATCGACATCACCGAGCTCGACAAGGTCGCCGACATCTACCGGGCCTGGTTCAGAGCCTGAGCGAGTCGGCCGGCGAAGCAGTGGCCCGAGCGGCGGGTTCCTAGACGGGGCTGGCGATGAACACCGGGATCTCCCGGTCGCCGGCCTTGACCTCGTACTCCGCGTAGGGGGAGAACGCCGCCACCGAGCGCTCCCACCAGGTAGCCCGCTCGTCGCCGGTCACCAGTCTCACCACACAGTCGAAGGGCTCGGGTCCGTCCTGGATCATGACGTTGGGGTCGGCGACGAGGTTGTGGTACCAGCCGGGATTGGCCGGTGCCCCACCCTTTGAGGCCACGATGGCGTACTCGCCCTCGTGCTCGACCTTCATGAGGGGCACCTTGCGCACCTTGCCGGACCTGTGACCCACCGTGGTCATCACGATGATCGGTAGACCGGTGTCGCGCAGGGTATTGGCCTCGGTTCCGCCGGAGGCCTCGTAGAGGGCGGCTTGGTCGGCCACCCAGTCCCACTTGCTCGGTTCGTAGTCACCTTCGATTGGCATGACGGGAACCCTATGCGGCCAGGTGCCTCGGTGCCCGAGCTGGTCATGGCTAGGGTTCGGACGTGGACGAGCCGAACATCGACTGGGACTCCCTACACCAGGAGGCGGTTGCCGTGGCGGCCAACGCCTACGCGCCCTACTCGGAGTTCACGGTGGGAGCAGCGGGGCTGACCGATCGCGGCCACCTGGTGACCGGCTGCAATGTCGAGAACGCGTCGTACGGCATCACCCTCTGCGCCGAATGCGGACTGGTCTCAGACCTTCGCCGGCAGGGAGGAGGCCGGCTGGTGGCGGTCTGCATCGTCGATGGTCACGGTGGGCATCTGGCCCCCTGCGGACGGTGCCGCCAGCTCCTGTACGAGCACGGTGGTCCGAGTCTGCTCATCCACACCGACGACGACACCCTGCAACTCGAAGAGCTTCTCCCCGACCCGTTCGGACCTGGGCACCTCCGAGGGCTCGGCGACGGGGGCTAGGGCCTAGTGCGGGAACGCTACTTCGGCCACCGCGAAGGCGAACACGAACCCGCCCACGAGGGTCACCCCGGCCACCATGATCGAGCGCTCGTGCTGGCGGACCATAGCCAGGATGCCGGTCACTGCTCCGGCCACCGCGGCCGCTGCCGCGCTGAGGACCGGAACGGTCAAGCGGAGGTTGTCGAAGAGGTCATCGCCACCCCGCTCGCCCACTGAGACCGCTCCGAAGAAGAGAAGCATCAGTAGTACGAAGGCGGCGAAGAACCAGAGGGAGAGTCGACCCAGAGGGGTCTTGGCCTTCACGATTCCATCACCTCCTGAACAAGGTTGTGGGGTCAGCGGCGGAACCGGCGCTGCTGGGAGTCGTTGCGGGAGCGTCTCACCCATGGCAGCCAGTCCGATGATCTCGACCGCTGCCTTCTCAATACCTCCATTGAAGCCCGAGCGGTGCGGACACCCCAGGGCAGTTGGTCCCCAGTGGTGGTGTCAGGTGGCGACACCGGTCATCAGGAGCCCGAGGCGCTCGACGCTGGCGTCGGCCCGGTCGAGGACACCCATGGCACTCCCCTCGAACAGCACCACGATCCGGTCAGAGAGTTGCCGGACCTCGTCGAGGTCTTCGGAGATGAGCAGGATGGCCGCACCTTTGCGCCTCTGTTCGAGCAACCGCTCGTGGATGTACTCGGCCGCTCCGATGTCGACACCGCGAGTGGGTTGGGCCACTACCAGGACCTCGGCGTCGCAGCTGAACTCACGGGCGATGACAACCTTCTGGATGTTGCCGCCCGACAGATGGCGGGTGGGGGTGTCGAGGGTGGGGGTCTTGACCGAATAGAGGTCGACCAGATCACTGCACCGTTCCTCGATGGCGTCGCTCTGCAGAAGACCGTTGCGGCTGTACGGGGGGTTGGCGTAGTCGACCAACATCAGGTTCTCGGCCACCGAGAACTCACCGATGGCACCGTCGACCATGCGCTCCTCGGGCACGTAGGCGAGGGATCGGCTGCGGACGATCCGGGGTGACGGGTCGGGTACCGGATCACCATCGATGCTGAAGCCACCACTGACGATGGGGCGCAGCCCGAAGAGGGCTTCGGCCAGCTCCCTCTGACCATTGCCTGACACGCCCGCGATACCCACTATCTCGCCCGCGTTCACGGACAGCGATACGCCATTGACGGCGTGATGGCCACGGTCGCCCCCAACGGTCAAACCCGAAACAGTGAGCCGTTCGGCACCGGGGTCGACATGATCGATACTGCGGGTGAGTTGGACCGGGCGGCCGACCATGAGCCGGGCCAGGGACTCGCGGGTCGACTCGGCCGGGGTGGTGTGGCCCGCCACTTGGCCGTCGCGGAGCACGGTGATGTCGTCGCTGATGTCCATCACCTCGTGCAGCTTGTGGGAGATGAAGATCAGCCCCCGATTGTCAGCGGTCAGCTGGCGGAGGGTGGCGAACAGCTCGTCGACCTCGGGCGGGGTGAGAACCGCGGTGGGCTCGTCGAGGACGAGGAGTTGGGCGTCGCGGTAGAGGGCTTTCAGGATCTCGGCCCGTTGCCGCTCCCCTACCGAGAGCTGCCAGATCTGGGCATCGGAGTCGACCTGGAGGCCGTAACGCTCCGACACCTCGGCCAGCCTCTCCCGTACGGGACCCATATCGGCCAGTCCGTGGCGGCCACCCAGCCCCAGGGCCACGTTCTCGGCCACGGTGAGGGTGGGAACCAGCATGAAGTGCTGGTGGATCATGCCGATACCGCGACTGATGGCATCGGTGGGTGAGCTGATGGTGACCTCCTCACCGTTCAGGCGGATCGAACCCTCGTCGGGCCGGTACAGGCCGTAGAGGATCTTCATCAGGGTGCTCTTACCAGCACCGTTCTCGCCCAGGAGGGTGTGCACCTGACCCGGTAGCACCGTGAGATCGACGCGCTCGTTGGCCACCACGCCGGGGAATCGTTTCGTGATTCCCCTCATCTCGAGCATCGGTACCACCGGGTCAGCTGCCATCACGGACTAGAGACCGGTCGACATCGAGCCGTCGGTGAGGCCGGCAATGGCGTCATCGGCGGCCGAACGCACGTCGGCAGGCAGGTCGTAGGCATCGTTGAATTCGATGACGAGGCCCCCGTTGGCGAGCGTGGCGGTGTAGACCTCGCCGCCGAGGCTGCCGCCGTCGATGGCGTCGATGATCTGCTGGAGCACGACTTGCCAGTGGTACACCTGAGATGCGACAACGATGTCCTCGCCCAATGCGGTCTGGTTGGCCTGGGTGCCGAACCAGAGGACGCCCTCATCGCTGGCCACACCGGTGGCCCCCACCACCATCTGGGCGGTTCCGGTGAGGATGTCGGCGCCGGCGGCGATGTGGGCCGTGGCCGCCTCGGCGGCCAGGGTGACGTCGCTGAACGAGTCGATGTAGTTGACGTTGACTTCGATGGCATCGTCGGTGGCGCCGACACCGGCCTTGAAGCCGTCGACGTAGAGCTTGGCGTCGCCGACCTCGACGGGTCCGACCACACCTATGACCCCCGAGCTGTTGAGCTGGGCGGCCATGACGCCGTTGACGTAACCGCCCTCATCGGAGCGGACGGTGTAGGCGGAGACATTGTCGAGGTCGAAGGTGTCGACCGCGGTGCCCCAGGCGAAGGCGGTGTCGGGGAAGTCGGGGGCGATCTCCTCGAGCGGGCCGCCGTACTGGGAGCCGTG
Organism: Actinomycetes bacterium; assembly: GCA_024225275.1. Lineage (GTDB taxonomy): Bacteria > Actinomycetota > Acidimicrobiia > Acidimicrobiales > JAAEMS01 > JAAEMS01. Next base: position 10,098 of record JAAEMS010000315.1, on the reverse strand, counting down.
GGCGATGACCAGGTCGACGCCGTCCTCGGCGTAGCCCCGGATGGCGGCCGCAGCGTCCTCGACGACGAAGGTTCCGTCGGTGATATCGACCTCGACGTTGCCGTCAAGGGCGTTGATGGCGTCGACCATACTCTGGGTGAAGGCCAGGTCGTTCTGGGCGCTGGGGGCCACGATCGCGATCCGGAAGGCTTCGCCGCCGCTGTCATCCTCGGTGCCGCCGCTGTCATCCTCACCGCCGCCCTCTTCCTCGGTGCCGCCCTCTTCCTCGGTGCCGCCCTCTTCCTCGGTGGCACCGTCATCGGAGCCGGTAGAGGTGTCGTCGTCAGAGCTGCCACAGGCGGCGGCTACGAGGGCGAAGATGCTGAGCAGGGCGAGAAGGAGGGCCAGAGGCCGGGTTCTCTTTGGATGTTTCATAGGGGCGGATCCTCTCCAGGGTTGTTGCGGTTTCATTGGTGGGTGGTTGGGGACATCAAGCCGTTCGGTCGAACGGTTTGGTCAGCGCCGCGGGCGCACCGATGCGACGGCTGACCACGACGAGAACGACAATTGTGAGCACCGCGGGGGCCATGGCGGTGAGACTCGAGGTGGCCCCCGAGACGATTCCGAGTGTCTTCCACTGGAGCACAATGGAGGACACCAGGCCGAAGAGCAACGCGCCGGCCATGGCCCCGAAAGCTCGCCAGGCACCAAAGTAGACGAGGGCGATGGCGATGAAACCGCGGCCCGAGGTCATGTTCTGCTGGAACACCCCGACCTCGAGGGCCAGAGACGCTCCGGCCAGGCCGGCCAGTGAGTTGGCGATGATGATGGCCGACGTCCGGACCCGATTGACGTTGACCCCGAGCGTGTCGGCCGCCTCGGGCGTTTCGCCCACCGCACGGATGTTCAGCCCGAACGTGGTGCGGTTGATCACGAACCAGACCACCGGGACCAGGAGGAAGGCCAGATACACGAGGGCGTGGTGGTCGAAGAGAATCTCGCCCACATGAGGGATGTCGGCGAGCACCGGAATCGCCCAGCGGTTCAGGCCGTCGATGGGGATGGGGGTACCGACATGCTTCTGGAAGAGCAGGTCGGTGAATCCGAGGCCGAACAGGAAGATGCCGATGCCGCTGATGCCCTGCTCGGCGTGCATCACCACGGTGATGAACGAGTAGATGACCCCCATGACGGCCCCGACGGCCAGAGCCACCAGTACCCCGGCCAGGGCGCTGTCGGTCTCGAGGGTCGTGTAGTAGGCGCCGTAGGCCCCGAGGAGCATTACACCCTCGATACCCAGGTTGAGGACACCTGACCGCTGGCCGATGACCTCGCCCAGAGCAGCAAGCAGGAACGGGGTGGCCAGGCGGATACCCGCGGCCAGGGTGGCCACCAGGACCGAGACGGTGAAGAACTCGCTCACGATGACCCCTCCCGTGAGTCGATATCGTCGGCCCAGCGCTGAACCCGTTCCCTGAGGCGGAGGCTGCCCACCACGAAGACGACGACCACGCCGTTCAGCGCCACGATCAGAGCTGCCGGTACCTGGACCTCGCGCTGCAGTTCGATGCCGCCGGTGAGCATGCCTCCGAAGAGGAACGAAGCCGGAATGGTCCAGAGGGGGTGCAAGCCGCCGAACAGGGCCGCAACGATGCCGTTGAAGCCGGCGCTCTGAGTGAAGGCGGATGCTCCGCCCTCACCGATGAGGCGGTGAGACTCACTCCCGAAGACCAGGATCGCTCCGGCAATGCCGGCGCAGGCCCCCGACAGGGCCAAGGCCTGGACGATGCTGCGCTCGACCGGCATGCCGGCGTATCGGGAGGCGTTCGGGTTGTGACCGACGGCCCGGAGCCGAACCCCGAGCGAGCTGCGGAACAACAGGACGTAGCCCAGGCCGGCGATGACCAGGGCGACGACGAAACCGAGATGGAGACGGGTCCCGCCGGGCAGAAGGGGCAGGTCGGCGTTCTCGGTGAGCCGCTCGGTCTGCTGGATCTTGATCGCCCCCTCCTCGATGAGGAGGTCCTGGAGCAGGAAGCTCAGGAACTGGGCGGCCACGATATTCATCATGATCGTGCTGAGGATCTCGTTCACTCCGGCGTAGGCCTTGAGGGCACCCGGGATCGCGCCCCAGATTCCTCCGCCGACTCCCCCGGCCACCAGGACCAGGGGCACCAGAACGAGGCGGGGCACGTCGGGAACGAGCAGGGCCACCGTGGTGGACATGATGGCACCGGCGATGATCTGTCCCTCACCCCCGATATTGATGACCCCGGCACGAAAGGCGATACAGATGCCCACGCCCACGAGCATGAGAGGCATGGATTTGATGGCGGTGTCAGCCAGCTCGTCTACGCCCCCGAGACTGCCCGAGATGAGGGCGCCGTAGGCGGTGAGCGGGTTGGCCCCCAGGGCCAGGAGCATGATCGCCCCCACGGCCAGCGCGGCGGCAACTGCGGCCACCGGTACGACCAGCCCAGACATCGAGCGCGCCATCCGACCCAAACCGCCCGTCTCGGGGGATGGGCCGGTATCGGGCTCAGGGGGTGTCTCGACGGCAGTCATGAGTCTCCATCGCCGGCCAGGGGGCTGCCTTCGTGAGCCCCCAGGAGGGAGGTGAGCTTGCCCACGTCGTCGGGAGGCTGATCGGTCTTGACCACCTGGCGTCCGTCGGCGCTGAGCAGGAACCGGGGGCCGGCCGTGGTCGCGTAGCGCCCAGGGTCGAGGAACAGGCGAGGCTTCACCATGGCGGGATCACCTTGTTCGGGGCAGAACGTCATGCAGTTGCCACACTCGTTGCAGAGCTCGGTGAACACCAGGTACTGGTGGCGGCCCTCGAGCCCTTCGACGTCGCCGGTGGGCAGTTTGAAGAAGGCGTCGTTGGGGCACACCGTCACGCAGAGGTTGCACGCCACACAACCCCACATCTCGAGCTCGTGATCGACTGCCCGGGGTAGCTTCTCGTTGCCGGTCAGGTGGTAGCGCCCGAGGTTCTCACCCAGCACCTGGGCCAGATGGTGGGCGGCAGGATCGCGGTGCCCGGCGGCTGAAGCCTGCTGGTGACGGGCGGTTCCGAACGACCCCAGCGTGGCGGCTTCGTCAGCTCGGACCGCCTCGGTCAGGGTGCGCAACATGGGCGCCAGTCTTCCGTAGCCCCCCGGTTTGAGCAGGTCGGAGCAGACGGTGGCCGGCCTCACTCCCATCGCCACACTGTTGGCCAGGTTCTCCTTGGTGACGCCGGCCGAGAAGCTCACCTGGACGTCGCCGTCATGGCCGGGAATGTCGAGCAGGCCGGGCAGGGCAGCGCACAGCTTGTCGAGCAAGGCGGTGGCCAGGACGTGAAGGGGTGGGCCCGAGAGGTACATCCGGTCTTCGGGCATCCACTGCTTGTGGTTGGCGACCACCAGGGTGTTGGTGAGCTTGATCCCGAAGCGCCGGCCACCCTCCCGGGCGTGCTCGTTGAGGCTCTCGATGAGCTCGATACCGCGGTCGAACTGGAGATCCTCGTCGAACGCCGCCGCCACCAGCGTGACGTCCCCGTAGCCGAGTGTGTCGTGGAGGAGCTCGTTCACCCGGTCGTATCCCAGAAGGGTGGGGTTGAGCTTCACGATCACGTCGACATCGTGGGCGTCGACCAGATGTTTGGTGATCGCCTCGATCTCATCGGGAGGACAGCCGTGGAACGTCGACAGGGTGACGGTGTCGGACACCAGGGTGGGGAACTCGTGGTCGCGGAACTGGGCGAAGGGCTCTGGGATGAGGGGTCGGAGGCGTTCGATCTCGGCGGACGCGTCGCCCATGTCGCGGATGAAGCCGGCCACCTTGTCGCTCTGGATCCCGGCGAGGTCATAGCCGACGGACAGGTCGAACAGATGAGGGCCCGGATCGGGGCCGAGATGGGGCGTGAGGGGCTCCCAACGACCCAGGATCTCCAGGATCATCCAGGCTTTCACGTACTCCTCGAGGCTCTGGGCAACCTCCAGCTCCTGGCTCCACTCGATGTTGTACCCAATCGTTTGCATATCGATACAGGGTCGGGCGATCTCGAGGTCGTCCATGACCTGGACGGTTTTGAGCTCGATGAGCCGTGAGCCACCCAGCCAGGCCAGGACGATGTTCTGAGCCATTTGGCTGTGGGGCCCGGCGGCGGGTCCGATCGGTGTGGCGGCCGGTCGCCCGAGGTGCTGGTACGACAGATCGACGTCGTCGGCCGGCTTCCAGTAACGGGCCGTCGGGAGATCGAAGATCCGACCCCGCGATTCCCATTCGTGGGCGATGCGCCCGAGTAGTACGTCGAGCCCCATAGGGGTCAGGGGTGGTGGTGTGCTCACAGTCGACTCCTTCAACGCATCGCGGTGAGCACCCGGCCCACCGTGTCATGGCCGCGGCCCACGATCGTCTCGTAGTTGTGTGGGTCGGTGGCCCCCTCGGTGACCACGGTCAGGACGGTCAGGGAGCTCGGATCGGGAAGGCTGGCCAGCGCGTCCGGATCGGTCATGAGGGCCTCGAGTCCGGCCAGGCCGGCTGCACCGGTCTCGCCGGCCACGACTGCAGCATCGGCCAGGTCGCGCATGGCCCGCCGGGCGCCATCGTCGTCCACCGACACCAGCCAATCGATGCCGGCCGCCAGTCGGGGCCACGCGATCAACGAGGGCCGGCCACAGTTCAGGCCGACCATGATCGACTCGTGAGGGCCGGGAACGTGAGCAATGGCACCGGCCAAGGTCGAGGCCTGGACACAGTTGGCGGTGAGGGGCTCGACGCCGACGATGACCGGTTCGTGGCCCCCTGATCGATAGTGGGTGACCGCAGCCGCCATGAAGGCACCGACGCCCATGGGCACGACGACCAGGTCGGGCGGGGCCAGATGGCTGGCCTCGAGAGCGTCATCGATCTCGTGGAAGATCGTGGTGTAGCCCTCGATGACCTGGCCGGGGATGGTTTCGTAGCCCGGCCACGAGGTGTCGGATACGACGAGGCAATGGTCGCTGGCCTCCTCCGCGGCGAGGGCTACCGCATCGTCGTAGTCGCCGGCGACCACCCTGACGGTCGCCCCTTCGGCTTCCATGGCCCGGATACGGGCTGGGGACATGGGCTGGGGGACGAAGATCCGGGACTCGAACCCCAACAGCCGAGCCATGAAGGCGACGGCGCGGCCATGGTTGCCGTCGGTGGCCGTGGCCAGGGTGAACGGACGCAGGTGGGCCAGAGTGGCCGCCAGCTCGTTGATGTTGCCCCAGGGCTCGGGCTCGTGACCGATATGCGCACAGAGAGCCTGATAGGTGGCCCACGAGGCGCCCAGGATCTTGAACGAGGGCAGACCCATGCGCCGCGTCTCGGCCTTGATCAGTATCCGGCCGATGCCGAGCCGTTCGGCCAGGTCGGGGGCGTCCAGCAGGAGGGTGGGTGCGTAGGCGGGCATACGCCGGTGGAACTCGGCGACGGCGGCCGGCGGCGCCTCCCACCGGGTCGAGCTCCGGAGCCGGTTGGGGGTGACCGATGCCGTCATGGCCGGGCCCCCACCGGGTACGGCATGTCAGCCAGAGCGGAGTGGAGGCGACGGGCCTGCTCGCGAGCCTTGGCCCGGATCTCGTCGGCGTCCACGCGGGTGGGCCGACCGTCGGCCAGGGCCGGCTCACCGTCGATGTCGATGTCGACGGCACCGATGGTGGGTGTGTAGACCAGGTGCCAGGGGTCCATGTCTTCGTAGGACCAGGTGACCCGGTCGGTGGCGGCCTCCGGGAAGAGATCCCAGCCGGTGCTGAGCCAGCCCCAGGAATCGTCGGGGGTGGCGGCCAGATCCGCCTCGCGGGCCCGGACGAAGGCCAATCGGAACTCCTCGAGCATGTCGGCCCCGATCCCGTCGGTGCCCAGAGCCACCGGATTCGAGAAACGGGCGGGAGCTGAGTAGCCCACTGAGTTGTTCATATTGGAGCGAGGGTTGTGCACGATGGTGCCACGGAGGCCGTGGTCGCTGGGCAGGTTCACCCCGTGAACGATCAGCCAGTCGTCGGTGCTGAGCTCGGCCAGACGTTGGACCGCTTCACGGTCGTCGGGGCCTTCGGCGACGTGGATGTGGACGCCCACTCCGTGCTCGAGGGCCAGATCGGCCGCGGTGGCCAGGGTTTCGTCGGAGCAGGTGAAGGCGGCGTGCACACCCACCCGACCCCGTCCTCCGGAACTGAGGAAGTCGTCGTTCTCGGCCAGTCCGGACTGTGCTCCTTCGGGGCCATGACGGTCGGTCACGCCGTAGGCGCACTCGACCCGCACACCCACCTCGGCGCAGGCCCGGGCGATGGTATCGAGGGATCCCTCGATGGAGCGGGGGGATTCGTGGTGGTCGATGATGGAGGTGGTGCCGGCTTCGAGTGCTTCGAGGGCACCGAGCTTGGCCGACCATTCGATCATGTCGAGGTCGAGGGCCTGGTCGAGCCGCCACCAGACCAGCTCGAGAACCTCGAGGAACGAGGTCGGGTCGGCGGGCGGGGCCGGCATGCCCCGGGCCAGCGCCGAGTACAAGTGATGGTGGGCACAGACCAGACCAGGGGTCTGGTTCGACGCCAGCGCGGCCACCGGACTCACTGCCATGCGGTGGGCCTCTCGCGATTGGACTCGTTGCGCAGGGGCAGTTCGTTCTGCCACTGGCCCGAGTGCTCGCGGAGGGCGGCCGCCACTGCTCCAGAGGTGGGGACGAGGCCGATCTCCCCCACGCCCTTCACTCCGTAGGGTGAGTTGGGCTGGGGAGCCTCGACCAGGATCACCTCGACCGTGGGCATGTCCTTGGGGCGGATGATGTCGAGGCTGCGCAGGGTGCTGTTGATGGGCCTGCCCGTCTCGTCGAGGGGGAACCCCTCGGACAACGCATACCCGAGGCCCATGTGGATGGCCCCTTCGATCTGGCCTTCACACAGGGTGGGGTTCACGGCCCGACCCACGTCGTGGGCGGCGACGACGTGCTCGACCTCGCCGGTCTCGGGGTCGAGTACGACCACCTGGGCGGCGTAGCCGAAGGTTGAGTGGATGATGGGGTTCTCCACCCCGTCCTTCAGCGAGTTCGTCCAGTCGACTCGGTACTGGCCCTCGTAGTCGACACCAATCTGGCAGCCATCGGCCATGGCTTGGTGGCTGGCGTCGGCCACTGAACCGGCGACCATGAGGGTGCCCCGACTCCCGGTGGTCTGGCCGGCGCCCAGCTCGCGGGTGGAATCGACGATGACGCGGATCCGTTCAGCCTCGATCCCCAGCTCTTCGACTGCGACCTGGAGGGCCACGGTGTGGACGCCCTGGCCCATCTCGGTCCAGCAATGCCGGACCTCGACCAGCCCGTCTTCACGGAAACGCACGACGGCCCTGGCCAGTTCGTCGAACCCGTTGCCCAGTCCTGAGTTCTTGATGCCCAGTCCGATACCGACCGGCTTGCCGGCCGCCCGCGCCTGGTCGTAGGCGGTCTTGACGGCATCGAGGCACTGGCGGGCACCAGCACAGCCCTCGTCCATGATCTGGCCGGGCCCCCAGACCTGACCCGGCATGACCACATTGCGGCTGCGAATCTCCCAGCCGGTGATGCCGACCTGCTCGGCCAGTCGGTCGAGGATGCCCTCCATGGCGAATTGGGCCTGGTTGGCCCCGAAGCCGCGGAAGGCCCCGCAGACCGAGTTGTTGGTGCGCACGGCCACCGACTCGACGTCGACATTGTCCACCAGGTACGGGCCGGTGGCGTGGCCGGCGGCCCGCTCGAGGACCTTCATGCCCACCGAGGCGTAGGGGCCCGAGTCACCGATCATGCGGATGCGCAGGCCGGTCAGCAGACCGTCGGAATCGCAGCCCGCTTCGTACCTCATCCGGATCGGGTGACGCTTGGGGTGCATGAGGAGGGACTCCTCACGGGACAGTGTGATCTTGACCGGTTGCCGGAGGAGCCAGGCGGCCAGGGCCGTGTGGGCCTGGTTCGACATGTCCTCCTTGCCTCCGAAGGCACCCCCATTCGAGACCAGCTCGGTGGTGATCTGGTGGGGCTCGACGGCCAGGACGCGCGCGATGTCGTTGCGGTCGTCCCAGATGCCCTGGCCGCCGGTGTAGACGTGAAGCTCATCCTCACCCCGAGGGACCGCAAGGGTCGACTCGGGCTCGAGGAACGCGTGCTCGATGCGCTGGGTCTGGAAGGTCTCGTCGATGCGGTGGGCCGAACCAGCCAGGGCCTCCGGGGTGTCGCCTCGGCTGTAGGTCGAGGTCGACAGCACATTCCCGTCGAGCTCCCACACTGCGTTCTCGTCGCTGTGGACCACCCGGACCGGATCAACCATGGGCTCGAGCGGGTTGTAGGTGACCTCGACCAGAACAGCAGCCTTGCGGGCCGTCTCGCGATCAGCCGCCACGACCACGGCCACCACGTCGCCCAGGTAGGAGGTGCGACCACCCACCGGGATCATGACCGGCCAGTCCTTGTGTATGAGACCTACCCGACGCTCGCCAGGAATGTCGGACGCAGTGAAGACCCCAATGACGCCCTCGACGGCCTCGGCGGCCGTGGTGTCAATGGCCACGATATCGGCGCGGGCGTGGTCGGAGAGCTTCAGGGCCCCGTGGCGGCACCCATCGGGCGTGATGTCGGCGACGAAGCCGCGACTCCCAACCGTGAGCTCACGGCCCTCGTATTTGATGCCGCGGGAGCCCACTCCTCCGGGCTGCATGACCACCGGCACCTCGTTGTGGGCCAGGGCCTCGACAGCGTCGAGGATCTTCACGTACCCGGTGCACCGGCACAGGTGGGCGCCCAGGTGCCTCGAGGCCTCGTCGCGGGTGAGCTCGGAACCCTTACGGTCGATGAGGGCCTTGGCCCGTACCACGATGCCCGGCGTGCAGAAGCCGCATTGGAGGGCACCGTGGGCCGAGAATGTGTCGGCATAACGGTCGAGCTCGGTGGGTTCGAAGCCTTCGAGGGTGACGACCTCCGCGTCCTCGACCTTGGCGAGGTCGGTCTGGCAGGCGATGCGGGCCTTGCCTCCGATCAGGACCGTGCAGCAGCCGCACTGACCCGATGGCGAGCAGCCGTCCTTGGGCGATATCACGCCCAGCTCGTCGCGCAGAGCTGACAAGAGGTGGGGGTGGTCGCCGGAGACCGTGACGGGGGTTCCGTTCAGTTGGAAGTTAGCCATGAGTGGTGTCCTCGCCGCTCTGTGGGTTGTGCGCGGGCCCAACTGCACCCTTCTGGTCGGTGATGATCCGGTAGACTTCGGGACGGCGGTACCGCTCGAAGTCGAACAGGGTCTCCTTGTACTGGCGGCACCAGTCGAGATCACACCGGGCAGTGATGAGCTCATCGCCGGTGGTGACGGCCTGGGCGACGATCTGCCCGGATGGAGCGTAGATGGCGCTCTGGGCCAGGGACTCGACGCCTTCTTCGGTGCCTCCCTTGGCGACCCCGACGACCCAGGTTCCGTTCTGATAGGCGCCGGCCTGCATCACGAGATGGTTGTGGAACGATTGGAGTGGGTTCTGCCCTGGGTCAGGGGCGTAGTGGAGCGGGGTGTTGTAGCCGATCATGATCAGCTCGACCCCCTTCAGGCCCATCACACGATAGGTCTCGGGCCAGCGGCGATCGTTGCAGATGGCCATGCCCACCACCCCACCGAATGCCTCCCATACCCCGAAGCCCTCGTCGGACTCCTGGAAGTACCGGCGCTCGAGGTGCTGGAAGGGCCGCTCGGGTTCGTGCTCCTCGTGGCCGGGGATGTGGACCTTGCGGTACCGGGCCACCACCGATCCGTCCCGCTCGACGAGGATGTAGGTGTTGAACCGCTCTCCCGCGGGGGTGAGCTCGGCGTAGCCGAGGCAGAAACCGATCCGGAGTCGCCGGGCCTCATCGAACAGGGGTTGGGTCACCGGGCTCGGCATCTCGGTCTCGTAGTACGAGTCGAGCCGGGCCGGGTCGTCGTCGAGGTACCAGCGGGGGAAGAAGGTGGTGAGCGCCAGTTCGGGGAAGACCACGAGGTCGCACCCGGCCTCGTGGCCCTGGCGGAGCAGGGCGAGGAGACGTTGAACCACTTCGGCCCGCGTCTCGTTACGGCCAATCGGGCCCAGCTGGGCGGCCCCGAGGGCGAGAGTCCTCATGATGGGCCC
>JAAEMS010000314.1 GCA_024225275.1 Actinomycetes bacterium | reverse complement strand
GCACGACCCGGGCGAAGTAGACGCGGTCGTAGCCGGCCTCGGTGGCCCGGTGGGTCTCGGTGAATCCGCGGGCCGGGTAGTAGTCGAGGTTCGCGGTCATCGACTCGTGGGTGTAGAGGCGGATCTCGTCCAGTCCGGCGGAGCGGGCGGTGTCGTCGGCGTGGCGGAGAAGGAGGCCGCCGACGCCCAGGCCCTGGCTGGTGGGGTCGACGGCGATGTTGTCTACGTACAGGTGGTCGGGCTCGGGCCACATCACGATCACTCCGACCGGGCGGCCCTCGACCTCGGCCACCGACACCACTCCGCGGGCGATGAGGGCAGAGTAGTCGTCGAGCATGGGGGCCGGCTCCTGGCCCATGGCTTCGACATAGCCCTGGTAGGCGGCCCGAACGCAGCGCTCGATCTGGGACTGGTCATCGCGCCGGGCCACTCGGATCTTCACCGGGGACCGGCTGACTATCTCGAGCAGGGCGTCGTTGACCTGGGTGGGGCTCTCATAGGGGCTCCAGTGACCGGCCCCGGTGATGACCCGGCACACGGTGTCGGGGCGAACGGCGCGGAGGCGAGCGAAGGCGATGTCGGGGTTGGCCTCGATGTAGGCGTCGCGGTCGCTGTAGAGGGCATGGAGGCTGCCACTCACATACGGCAGGGTCTCGGCCACCAGCGTCGATCCGGGGAAGCCGCCTGACTTGAAGCGGGCCTTCGCCAGGTTCTCGAGGTGAAGGTCGAGGGCCTCGTCGGTGACGGCATCGATGCTGGAGAACATGAAGCGGGCGAGGTCTTGCCGCTGACGCTCGCGCTCATCGGCCGGCCTGGCGCCCGGTGGAGGGTCGGGGACCCGGCCGGAGGTGCCGATGCCGCCGGTGCCGATCAGCACAAGGCGTTTGATCCGGTCGCCCAGGGTTCGAGCGGCGAGGGTGCCGACGATTCCGCCGAAGGAGAAGCCGACCATGTCGAACGCGGCATCGGGGCCGAGCACGTCGTCGATGCACCCGACCAGGACCCCGGCGGCATCGTGGATGTCAGGGGTCAGGTCAGATTCGCCGTAGCCGGGGAGGTCGGGGGCCACCACCAGATGGTGTTCGGCCAGGACGTCGACATTTCGGACCCAGTGGTTCCAGCTGCCGGCCGCGCCGTGGAGGAGGACGACCGGAGGGCCGGCGCCCCAGGTGTGGACGGCCAAGCTCACTGGAGGACAGAGCTCATTCAGCCCGCCAGGACGACACCTCGGCGATGGCGCCAGAGACGAGATGGCTGACCTGACCGTTATCGCCGGTGTGGGCGCTGACGAGGTTGATGCCGATCACGGCGGCCGAAAGGAGCGAGGCCCGGCCGTCGATCGAAGCGGGATCGATGTGGCCGGCCCCGGCGGCGCGCCCGAGGGCCGCGGCCAGGCCCGAGTCGAGCATCGCCCGGTAGCGGGCCGTGGCTTCGGGATCGGAGCCGGAGGCCATGTCGTTGACGATCAGACACCCGGGCGAGACCCCATCGGCGGTGAGGCCAGCACGCAGCCGCTCGAGGAAGGTGATGATGTCAGCGAGCCCATCGCCGGTTCCGTGGCCCAGCTCGTCGAAGAGCATCTGGGCCGCCCGGTCGAGATACAGGGCGGTGGCCTGGTGGTACAGGCCGCTCTTGCCATCGAAGCTGTTGTAGAGGGTCGAACGGTCGACTCCGGTGGCCGCCTCGAGGTCGGCGAGGGTCGTGGATTCAAAACCCTTGGCGAAGAAGGCGCCCATGGCCGCCTCGACCACCTGATCAGGGTCGAACTGGCGGGGACGGCCCCGCCGGCTCCCCGTGGTTGCCTTTTCCACCATGCAGTGTATATTAGCATCGGATCTTTGCACCTTCTAGTGCAAAACCATCGAATCTCACCGAGGAGACCGTCCATGCCCGTCAAGGCCCAGACCCAGCGCACCATCAACGCCCCCCAAGAAGCGGTGTGGGCCGTCCTCGACGACTTCCCCGCCATCGCGGGCTGGAGCGCCGGCATCCAGAAGAGCTACACCACCGGCACCACCGACCTCGCCACCGGCGTGGGGGCCGAGCGGCGTTGCGAGCTCGGCGGCAACAAGATCCTCGACGAACGCATCAGCGCGTACACCCCCGGCCAGAGCATGACCGTCGATGTGTGGAACATCGAGGGGCTACCCCTCAAGTCATCGCAGACCACGTTCTCGGTCCACACCACCGGCCCCGGTACGTCCGAAGCCCGGATTCAGGCCGAGGTCACCCCCAAGGCCCCCGGCTTCATCGTCAAGCTCGCCGGGCCCCTCATGGCCAAGGGCATCGCCAAGAACTTCTCAGGCCTGCTCGACGAACTCGCCCAGGAAGCCGAACGTAAGGCCGCCAACTCCTGAGCGGCTGCCCCGCCCCGCCGACACACCCCCAAACCATCCAGCGGGTTCACACGGGGCGAGGGTAAGCGATCTGCGCCTCGAGGTCCTCCAGTGACTGGGGTGGGCACAGGGCTTCGCCCTGTGCGTAGGGCACGCTCAGACCACGGACCACGTCGAGTTGGGCCAGCGTGTCCGCTCCGTCAGCGGCCACGCTCAGACCGAGGCTGCCCGCCACATGGGCCACGGCCGCGAGGAGCTTCCGTAGTCTCTCATTCTGGGTTGCCTCCTGCACCAGGCGGGGATGAAGCGACACCACATCGATCGGGAGATGGAGAAGATCCCGTAGCGTGGACTTCCCCCTGCCGAACTCGCCGAGCACGATCCCAACACCCATGACCCTCATGGAGTTGATGGCATCGGCAGCGAACACCGGGTCGCGGATCTCAGCCGTTTCGGTGAACATCAGCTGGAGTTCACCGGGGCCGAGGCCATGGCCAACGAAGATGGCACCCACATCGTCAACAAGGCCGCCGCGCATGAGGTGACTCGCCGCCACACGGACCATGACCGAGGCCGACCCGAGGACCGGATGGCCACGCCAGCCCACCCGCGCTTGGGCCGCGCGATCGAGCATCGAGCGGGTGAGGGCGTCGATGAGGCCGATCTCCTCAGCGAGGGGTAGGAAGACCGTCGGCGGAACCTGGCTGCCGGCCGGCAGCATCCATCGCGGGGTGATCTCCACCCAGCTGACCTCGTCGGTACTCAGATCGATGACCGGTTGGGCGACTGGTTCAATCGCACCGGCCCGGATGGCTTCGCGCAGCTCCCGCTCGAGGCTGGAGCGCTCCTCGAGCTGGTCCGCCAGCTGATCATCGAACCACACCATGCGCCGCCGACCCTCCCGCTTGGCCTGGTAGAGCGCGTGATCCGCCTGGCGCAGGAACGTCGAGGTCGTCCACTCGGGTGTGTCAACCGCGGTGATGCCGATCGAAGCCGAGATCTTCACCTCGTCAGCACCGAAGCCGACTGGGCGCTCCACCTCGACCAACAGGCGTTCGACTATCACTTCGAGATCACCGTCCCCCCGCTCGAACACCACGAGGAACTCATCCCCACCCAGCCGGGCGACTATGTCTTCGGGGCGCATGGCATCCCTGATGCGGTGAGCGGTTTCGACCAACACGAGATCGCCGGCCTCATGCCCGAGTCGGTCATTGACGTCCTTGAAGTGATCGAGGTCGATGAACATCACCACGAACGACGGCCCATCACGGCAGCTCTCGATTCGTTCGAAGGCACCCGCCCGATTCAACAGACCGGTGAGCGGGTCATGTCGAGCCTGGAACTCCGCGTCGGCTGCGAGGTCGGCGGCCTCGACCCGGACTGCCATCAACCGGCGGAGGTTACGGCTCGTGCCCACCCCGTCATTCACCATGAGGGCCAGGTACACGAGTACGCCCCCGGCGACCACCGGGCTGCCGGCGACGAGGAAGGCCGCAGCGACCAGGGTGTACATGGGCACGTGCACCCGCACCGCGACGCCCATCAGGGCCGAGAGCCCACCCATGGCCCCCGCCCCGATGGCGAACGCGAGGCCGAGGCAGATCCAGCGATAGGCCTCGTCGGTACTGAACGCGTTGATGTCGAGCCACGGGAGAGCCCCCCACACGAGCCCAGCCAGGACACTCGTATTGAACGACACGCCCGGGGTGTCGAGCTTGGCGGTGGTGCCCTTCGGATCGAGGGCGGCCACGGCCTGGAGCGCGGCCAACGCAACAACGATACCGAGCCAGGCCCACAGCAAGGGCCGGGGGGCGCGGTCCCACAGCAACGACAGCGCAACAAGGCCCGCAACCATGTTTCCGATCGGGGCAACGTGACTGCTGGTCACGAAGAAGGAAAGGATCTGCTCGTCGATGCTGGTCCGGAGACCGTCAGCGCCGCTCGCGGGGGTGTCCGCGACTCGTTCGACAGCCATGGGTCCCAGCCTCGGCCGGTCCGGCCGAGTCGTGAACCCTCGCTCAGACGACCCCCATACGGCCAGGGTGCCGGCCGCCCCCCGAAGTCAGCTGACCTTGCTTTCCCAGCTCTGAGCCGCCTTGAGTACATCGGAGAAGGGCTTGTTGGTGTCGAAGCTGGGTTCGCGGGGCAACCCGAGCACCCGTTCACCAATGCCGTTTCGCTGCATCTCATTGGTGCCTGCCGCGATCGAGATACGGCGGCCATTGAGGTAGTCGAGGGCGGGGCGGCCATGTTCCTCGTCGCCACTCGCCCAACTGAGCGCGGCGGGTCCGCCGATCTCCATCGCCAGCCGGGCCCGGACGGGGGTGAGAACGCCGGCGGCCAGCTTTCCGTACGCCGCCACATGGGGGTCCGGCACTGCTGAGTTCCGGAGCCGATCGGAGATCCGCTTGCCCAGGTGGTACTGGGCGAAGTCGTTGATGTGAGCGGCGGCGATCGCGTGCCGGGCCGCCGGATCATCGATTCGACCGACCCGTCGGGCCAGGGCCACCAGGTCCGGCGCCAGCTCACGCGGCTCGAGGGTGGCCGTCGACCCGTCCCCGGCCCCCCGCTCGTACACGAGCATGGTCTGGGTCACCGACCAGCCGAGGTTCACATCACCGATGATGTCGTCATCGGTGACCTCGACCTCGTCGAGGAACTCCTCGCAGAACTCGGCGTCACCATTGATCTGCTCGATCTGGTTGATGGTGACACCCTTGGCATCACACGGCACCGCAAACCAGGTGAGACCACGGTGCTTCGGCACGGCCCAATCGGTACGGGCCAGACACATCGCCCAATCGGCCAGATGGGCTCCGCTGCTCCAGATCTTGGAGCCGCTGATGATCCATTGGTCGCCGTCGCGCACCGCGCGGGTGCGGATTCCGGCCAGGTCGGATCCGGCCTCGGGTTCGGAGTAGAACTGGCACCACATCTCCTGGCCCGAGAGGATCTTGGGGATGTGCTGTTGCAGGAACTCCGGGGTGCAGTGCTCGATCAGGGAGCGGCCGATCGCTCCGAACGTGACCCCGCCCACCACACCGAAATCTGGCGTCTCGTATCCCATTGCCTCCTCGCGGAAGGCCCGTTCGTGGAGGGCGGTGAGGCCGCGGCCTCCGTACTCGACCGGGTAGGAGACCCCGGCGAAACCGGCATCGAACAGCTTCTGTTGCAGGGCCCGGGCCCGATCGATGTCTTCGTGGGTCAGGGACTCGCTCTCGACCCGGCCAGCGGCAGGTAGCTCGCTAGGTTCGAGGTTGGCTCGAATCCAGGCCCGCGCCTCGGCCCGGAAGTCATCGACACTCATCGTCTCAGTGCTCATGTTCATCCCCGATCTCAGATCCCCGCCAGCTGGCAGAGACGCTCGCGATGCCATGCGGCATCGCCGTACAGGCCGGCATCGGTGGTGAGGCGACGCAGATAGAAGTGTTGATCGTGTTCCCAGGTGTAACCAATGCCGCCGAACACCTGGAAGCAATTCTGGGCCAGCTCCACCGCGGCATCGCCCACGAAGGCCTTGGCCATGCTGGCCGCCTGGATGCCGTGCTCATCGCCGGACCCCAACGATGTCGCCGCCGCCAGGGCCACTGACTTGCTCATCTCGACAGCCAGACTGGTATCGGCCAGGACATGCTTGACCGCCTGGAACGAACCGATGGGCCGACCGAAGGCGATCCGATCCTTCGCGTACTGGACCGTCATCTCCATCTCCTGGTGCATGGTGCCCACGCACTCGGCGGCGGTGAGCGTCGCCGCGACGGCCAGCTGCTCATCGAGTAGACCACCGATGTCACCCGGGACCCCCACAACCTGGCTTGCGGGCACCATCGCCGCGTCGAAGCGGACCTCGGCGAACCGGCGGGTCAGATCCAGCGACTCCAGTTCGGTGACAGTCACACCTTGCGCATCGGTGGAGATCAGCGCCTGGGTCGGTCCGTCCGCGCTCCGGGCGGTCACCAGCAGCCATGAGCTCGCCTCGACGTCCTGAACCGCGGTCTTCGTGCCCACAAGCTCGAGCCCACCGTCGGATTGCACCGTCGCCGTCACCCCACCGTCGAGGGCGCGCTCGCTGCCACTGGCGACCGCCCAAGACGCCGACACCTCACCGCCGACGAGAGCGGGCAACAGTTCGGCTCGAAGCTCATCGGTCCCCGCCGCGGCCACCGCGTGGGCGACGACATTCGCGCCCACGAACGATCCCGGCTGAAGACGACCGCCCCGGACGTAGGCGATCAGCGCTGCGTCGAGCAAACCGTTCTCGGACAAGCTCCCGCCCCCGAACTCCTCGGGCACCAGCATGGAGAACCAGCCCAACTCCGCAGCCTGCTCGCGGTAGGCCTCAGAAAAGCCAGCATCGAGCCGGTCAGGGCCCCGCAAGACCTCGAGGGGACAGACCTCCTCGGCAAAACGAGCCGACACGTCGAGCAATGCTCGCTGGTCCTCCGTCGCGTCAGTATCCATCGTGCTCCCTTGGCTGCTGTGGCCCTGGATCCTACTGCGATGGAGTCTTCGGGGCTCGATGGGTGTGGGCGTCGACGTCACCGTGCACATGCCCGACGGCATCGCCTGGGCCGCGGCCTATCTCGCGCCCGGCGAAGCCAGGGGGCTACCACATGAGCCAGTAGCGGTGCCCCTCAGGTGCTTTGCATGCCCTTGGCCTCGGCGATGGAGTCATGCAGGAGCCGTTGGAAACCAGGGCTGAGCTCGAGGAAATCGAACCCGACGACCCGGCGGCCGCGGTCGACTCGGTGGCCGAGGACGCGGATCAGGCTTGGCACTCCCTCGACTTCGAGCTCGAAGCGGGTGATCTCTGGATCCCATTCGACCCTGCTGGAGAGCTCGAGCTGCCCACCATTGATCGAGAGCTCGTCAATCACGCCCAGGTAGTGCTTCGGGCTTCGTTTCGTCGTGGAATGCGGCCGGTCCGCCATCTCGGTGAGCGAGCAGGCGAAGGAGACCTCGTAGCGGGGCGAGAGTCTCTCGAATGGTTGATACTCGCCAGTCATGCCATTCCGATCGGCACCGGACCTACCCGAGTTGAGGACACCGCATCACCGGACGAGGGGAGCGGGGCACGGATCCGAGAGGGTACCTTCCGGGTGACCTGTGGCGGTTGGCGTCGAGCGACGAGAGGGGACATGCATGAAGGGCCCGCTGGATGGTGTGAATGTCGTTGAGCTGGGCCTTTGGCTCGCCGGGCCGGCCTGCGGGGCGATCCTCGCCGACTGGGGGGCCGACGTGATCAAGATCGAGCCCCTCGACGGTGACCCCTTCCGGGGCTACATCCATATGTTCGGTGGCGAGATCAACCCCCCGTTCGAGCTCGACAACCGCGGCAAGCGCTCCATAGCAGCCGACCTCCGCTCCGACGCCGGTCGACAGATCGCCCTCGACCTCCTGGCCGACGCCGACGTCTTCGTCACCAACTACCGGCCCGGGGGGCTCGACCGCCTGGGCCTCGACTGGGAGTCGGTTCACGCCCACAACCCGAAGTGCGTCTACCTGTCGCTCACCGGCTACGGGCTCGACGGCCCCGAGCGCGATCGCGCCGCCTACGACATGGGGGCCTTCTGGGCCCGGGCCGGTGTGGCCGCGTCGCTCACCCTGGAAGGGCAGCCCCTGCCGTACCAGCGCGGGGGAATGGGAGACCACATGACCGGGCTGGCAGCGGCTGGGGGTGTGGCAGCCGCCCTCTACCGACGCGACCGAACCGGCGAGGGCACCCTGGTCGAGACGTCGATGCTTCGCCTTGGCATGTACCAGATGGGCACCGACCTGAGCGCCAACGTCAGGCTGAGAACCGAGACGACTGCCACCCCGATCCACCAGGCCGCCAACCCCCTGCTCACCGGCTACCAGGGCTCCGACGGCGAGTGGTTCTGGCTCCTGTGCCTCGAAGGAGATCGTCACTGGCCCCTGGTGCTGGCTGCCCTCAATCACCCCGAGTTGGGCGACGATCCCCGCTTCTGCACCATCGAGGGTCGGACCGAGAACACCGAGTTCGTGTGTGCCGAGCTCCAGGAGATCTTCCGCCGGCACACCCGCGACGAGTGGGGTGAGATCTTCGACCGGGAAGGAGTGTGGTGGGCCAGGGTCCAGCACGTTCATGAGCTGGTCGAAGACGAGCAGGCCATCGCCGCCCGCGGGTTCGTCGAGATCCCCCTGGCCGACGGCTCGACCGCCCCGATGGTGGCCACCCCGGTGGACTTCGACGGACGGCCGGCCGAGATCAGCCAGCCCACCCCCGAGCTCGGCCAGCACACCGAGCTGATCCTGCTCGAGCTGGGTCGCACCTGGGAGGACATCGCCGCTCTCCAAGAGGCCGGCATCATCGCCTGACTACTCGCTGTCACGGCCGAGTCGGTCTGTCTCACGTCCGACGAGGCCAACTTCATGACCGGGCAGGTGGTGTCGCCCAACGGCGGCCACCACATGAGCCAGCAGCTCAGAGCCGCCGACCGCTCAGTGCTCGGCGATGCAGAACTCGTTGCCTTCGGGGTCGGCCAGAGTCGTCCACTCGATACCCCACTCGGCCTTGTCGTGGACCCGGCTCGCGCCCAGGCCGACCAGCCGCTCGACCTCTGCCTCGCGGTTGTCGGTGCCGAGGTCGAGGTGGGCCCGATTCTTCACCGACTTCGGCTCGGGGACCTGGATGAACATCAGCGTCGGGCTTCCCTCGCCGCCAAGGATCCTTGCGAAGAAGGGGCTGGGTGCCGGCTCACCCGGATCGATGGGGCGACCGAGAGCGGCCGACCAGAACTCGGCGAGCGTCATGGCGTTGACACAGTCGAAGGTGATGGCGGCGATGTGGGTGCTCATGGGAGGTTCTTTCGGGGTGGGAGAAAGGGCTGGGAATCTCGCGTCGGTGCTGGTGGGGGCGGGAGACCAGTTACGCCCGTTCCTGGGCCACAGCCTTGAGTCGTCCAGCAAGGGTCGGGTTGGTCTCCAGCAGTTCCTGGAAGTCCCAGGTCATGATCTTCGCCAGTTCGCTGGTCTCCAGCGCCTTGACCGTCGCGTTTCGTTTATCGCCATTCACCAGAGCAACCTCGCCGAAGTGATCTCCAGCCTCCAACTCGGCGACCGACTCCCCGCCGATCTCAACCCGGACCCGTCCGGACAGGACAACGAAGAACGAGTAGCCGAAGTCGCCTTCGCGGGTGAGCTCTTCGCCCATGAACACTCGTTTGGGCTCGAAGGCTGCTGCGCTCTCTTCGACCTCGGCCTCACTCATCCCCTCGAATAGTGCGGTCGCCTGCAAGGCCTGCTGATCCATGGTCTCCCCTAACGTTGCCTGGGCCCGCCGATCGTACCTGCCGAGAGGCAACTTGTCCGGAGAAAGGCAAGGCGGGCACCGGTGCTTCCGATTCGGTGCTCACCCCTACTGACTGCACCCTCACCCGAGGGGAGAGTCAAGGCGAACCGAATCTGGACCAGACCGGCACAGATACCGGACCCCGGACCAACTACGGTCAGCGATGTGACCACCGTTGACGATCTGATGCTGGCCGATCTTCGGGCCCAGGCCGAGGGGATGGCCGGAACCGAGGCGCTACCCCTCGCCGACGACGGTGAACCGGTCTTCGACGAGCCGTGGCAGGGGCGGGCGGTGGCGGTGACCATCGAGACCGTGGCCAAGCTCGGGCTGTCGTGGGAGCTCTTTCGTTCCCGGCTCATCGCGGCCATCGACGACGACCCTCATCGGCACTACTACGAGTCATGGTTGATCGCCTTCGAGGGGTTGGTGGCCGCAAATGATCTGGCCGCCGCTGACCAGATCGATGCTGAGCGACTGACCGCCGCCTCCTACCGCACCACTGAACAGGAGCACGACGATCTCGAGGTCTTCCCGATCCCGGCCGACGAGGCCACCCTGCTCGGGGTGCTCACCGAACTATTCGAGCGCCACTGGGACTCGATCCAGTTCGGTGTGCTCATCCAAGGGGCGGCGTACGAGATCGAAGCGGCGAGCCAACCCCGACTCTCGATGCTCGACGGCTACCTCACCGTGTCGCTTGGAGATACCCACGGGGCAGGGTCCCACTTCCACCTGTGCATCGGCGAGCACACGGGTGACCCCGGCCATCCGGTCAGCCCCGAGCTGGCTCGGCGGCGCCGCTGCGCCCACGCCGAGCTCCAACGGCGGTGGACCGACGGCGCCCCACGGTCGTGGATGTTCCGCATGTTCAACGGCGACGGTGACCAGCAGCTGACGGTGCTGCTACCCAACCCGTTCCTCAGCGATGAGAGCCAACCCCTGCCCGAGCCCGACTGGTCAAGACTCGAGCTGTGGGACACATTGCGCCAGCGACACCTGGCCCTGCCTCCAGACCCTGCCGATCGGTTGGGCACCGAGTTCGTCCACGGCTAGCAAGGGGACCGGAGAGGCCCACCGAGGCAAGGACGGCGATGCTGCTGCCCCCGGCGACGGTCGCCATGTAGAGGGCGGCACACACAACCGACAGCCGACCCAGTGCCTTCTGTCGTGGCGGTGTCTCTACCCGGCGAGCTCGACCAGTTGCTCAGCGTGTTCGACAATCGTCTCGGCCCCCGCCGCTCTCAATCGGTCAACCAGGGCGGGGCGAGCGTGGCCTCCCCCCACGAAACCAACAACCTTCATTCCCGCGGCCAGAGCCGCGGTGACCCCGTGGGGACTGTCCTCGATGACGAGGCAGCGGTCGGGGTCGGTTCCGAGCTGCTCGGCCGCGTGCAAGAACAGGTCGGGAGCGGGCTTGCCCCGCTCGACCATCTGGGCCGAGAACACCTGGCCGGGAGGGAAGAAGCCGGCCAACCCGGTGATGTCGAGGGAAAGACGAATGCGGTGGAGATCACTGCTCGAGGCCACACAGCGGGGCAGCTCGAGGCCACCGATGAACTCGGTCATGCCCGCCACCGGTTGGAGGCGTTCGGGGAACAGGGCCAGGACCTCCGCCTGGATCGCCCCACTGAGCCCGTCAGGGACCGGCCGGCCGAACTCCTCCTGCAGAGCCGACATCATGCTGGCGTAACTCAACCCGATGAAACGCTCGGCGATGTCGTCGAAAGTCAGCGGGAAGCCGGCCTCAGTGAGGCGCGCCGCTTCGTATTCGGCAACGAGTGCTTCACTGTCGACGAGAACGCCATCACAGTCGAAGACCACCAGTGCAATGTCGTTCAAGGAGACGCAACCAACCCGGTGCCGATCATGGCGTTGCGGTCGATGAGCTCGACCAGCTCGTCTTCGGTCAGGCCCTCGGTTCCGGCCGGACGCTCAGGGAGCACGAAGTAGCGAATCTCGGCGCTGGAATCCCAGACCTGGATGCGAGTCTCGTCGGCCAGCTCGACGCCGAACTCCTCGAGCACGGTGCGGGGCTCGGCCACAGCCCGCGACCGGTACTCGAAGCTCTTGTACCAGATGGGCGGTAGGCCCAGGAGGGGCCACGGGTAACACGAGCACAGGGTACAGACCACCATGTTGTGGACGCCCGGCTTGTTCTCGACAACCCGCACATTTCCTTCGGGGCCGGTGATGCCCAACTCGGCCACCGCGGTGGTGCCGTCAGCCAGCAGGCGGGCCTTGAACTCGGGGTCCGTCCAAGCCTTCACCACCACTCGGGCACCGTGGTGGGGGCCGAAGCGATGCTCCATGGCGTCGACGAAGAGATCGACGGCGTCGGTGGATACCACCCCGTTCTCGACCAGGGCGGCTTCGAGGGCCATGGCTCGAACCTCGAGCGGAGAGCGGGCCCGCCGCGATGCGGGGGTGTCGTAGTGGCTGTGGCCGTGATCGTCGTCGCGGTCGGGGGTCATGCGGCCTCCAGCTTCATTGGTCTCCCTCGGGCTCCGCGCCGGGCGGCTCCAGATATGACTGCCACTGATCGATGAAGAGGTCGTAGGGCGGCTCACCCTGCTCGGTTCTGTCACCCCACAGGTCGACCGAACCGAAGCGGACCGTGTACACCGGCTCGGTCAGGTTCTGGGAGAAGCGGGTGCCGGGCAGGTAGTCCTGGGCTGCGACCTTCTCGACCACACCGACTACCCCTCGGAGATACCGGGGACAACGATGGTGGGGTTCGGGTCGCATTCGCTTCACCCGCACCCGATCGCCCACCGCGAACGTGGGGCTCTCGGCCGGCGGGAGGCTGAAGCTCTTGTCGATCATGGCCTGGACCCGGGCGACGTTGTCAGCATTCTCGGTGCGGGGTGGTTGGGCCTGGCGGTCGGCGGTGAAGACCTCGCGCCAGCGCTCGAGGGTGGCGGAGTCGGTCATGCCCTTGCCCACGGCCCGATCCTCGGCACAGAGGATCCAGCGCTCGTGGTACGTGGAATCGAGGTACCTGATGGGTTCGATCTGCTCGATGCCCCCACGGGTAATGGCACCGGCTATGAACGCCACCGCTTGGAGCCGACTCTCCCAGCCCTCGTGACCCGACTCGGTGGCTGCGGCATCGACCGCGCCGAAGCCGTGCATGCCCCCCATGTCGTGGATCCCGTCCATGGTTGGAGGCTAGCGGGCTCCCGAATCAGTCGTCCCAAGTGGCCTGGCGCTTCTCGACGAAGGCCCGCCCTCCCTCCTTGCGGTCCTCGGAGTTCATGACCCGCGTCTGGACGATGTCGGTGATCTGGTCCAGTGGGGTGTAGTCCAGCCCCGCGCCCCGCACCATCGACTCCTTCATGCCCTGCACGGCCCGAGGGCTCAGCTCGCAGAGCCGTCGGGCGATCTTCTCGGCCTCGGCCATCAGCTGGTCGTCGGGCACGATGCGGTTGACCATGCCGACCTCACGGGCCCGCTCGGCGGTGACCCGCTCGGCCATCAGGAGCAGCTCGGACGCGATGGCCCACGGCATGATCTTCGGGAACCAGGCGGCCGGGATGGTGGCGATGCCCCACTGGGGTTCGGGCAGCCAGAAGGTGACGTCCTCGGTGGCGATCCGGATGTCGGCGTCCATGGCGATCCACATGCCGTAGCCCACGACATGGCTGTGCATGGCAGCGATGATTGGCTTGTAGACACCCTGGGTCTGGGTGATGTCGGGGAAGTCGCCGGTGTAGACGAAGGTCTCGGTGGGAGCCCCGCTCGAGAGGTCGGCCCCGGCGCTGAAACAGCGACCGTTCCCCGAAAGGATGGCGGCCCGCAACGATGGGTCGTCACGGAAATCGCGCCACACCTGGCCGAGCTCGTCGTGCATCTCGGAATTCATGGCGTTGAGCTTGTCGGGCCGGTTCAGCCGGACCCGCGCGATGGGGCCGTCCTTCTCGTACTCCAGAGTGGTGAGGTCCATGGAACGAGAGTAGCGACCAGCGCTGCTACCGTTTTGGGTGTGACCGGCACCCATGACGACACTCGCGCCACCCTCGAACAGGAACGGACCCAACTCGCCCGTCGAGTCGACGAACTGACCGCCGGCGGTCAGGTCGACGACCTGGAGTTCGACGCAGACTTCGCCGACCGGGGCCAAGTCGCCGGCGAACAGGGCGAGAACCTCACCCTGGCCGACTCACTCCAGAACCAGCTGAACCTCGTCGAGAAGGCTCTGACCCGGATCGACGACGGCACCTACGGCACCTGCGAGATCTGCGGCAAGGACATCAACCCCGAGCGGCTCGAGGCCATGCCCGCCGCCGGGCTCTGCATCGATCACGCCTGAGTTCGGGCTCAGCTCGTCTTGACGATGTAGACATCACAATTGGCGTGGTGGGCAACCTCGTTGGCCACACTGCCCAACAGCCGACCCATACCCCCCATCCGCCGGGTGTAGGACGGACGGCCCAACCCGTCTGGGGCACATGCCGCAAGCCACCGAGAAAGGATGGGACGATGACCCGGTGATGGGCCGTGACTGGCTACTCCCAGAGATGGAAGGCGTTCGCGGCCGTCGCCATGTCATTCGTGACTGTCGTCATCGTCGAGTCCCTGATCATCAGCGCGGTGATGCTGCCCCTGGGCCGGTTGGCCGATGCTGTCGGCCACAAGAAGATCCACCTGTTGGGCCTCAGCCTGTTCGGGGTCGGCGCGACAATCACGGGACTCTCGATCACGTTCGGCATGCTCATCGGAGGCCGAGTGCCACCGCAGTGTCGATCGGGGCCGCCACCGGTGTGGCGTTCGCCTTCGTCGGCCTCGATACGAACCTCGGGCTGCTGGCCATCGTGGTGTTCTTCACCGGTGTCGCCATGGGGGTGTGGAACGTCCCCAACAACAGCAGCATCCTGGGGTCAGTGCCCCAGAACCGGCTCGGTGTCGTCGGCGCCTTCACCAACCTCACCCGCGCCATCGGCACTGTGGTCGGTCAGGCGGTGGCCGCGGCAGTCGTGGTAGGGGCGATGGTGGCCCGGGACCTCGACGTTCCCCTGAATGAGATCGCGGACACCAACGGAGCGTCCGAAGCCTTCATGGCCGGCTGGCGGATCGGCTTTCTGATCGTGGTGGCGCTCAGCGTCGTGGGCCTGTCGATGGCACTACTGATCGGGGCGCCTATCCGGCAGGAGGCGCGGCCGACGCGTCGATGAGCTGTTCGAGCTCCGGGCTGAGGGCGATGACCTCGAACTCGAGGACGGGATGGGTGCCGTCGTCGGTCAGGGACAGGGTCCGCACCAGGGCGGTGGCACCGTCGATGGCAAGGGTCAGAGGCTCCGAGGGGGGTGGCTTCATTCGCCGACTCGTGATCTGCACCTGTCCGCTGACCACGGAGATCTCGTCCACGACCCCCAGCATCCGCCAGCGGCGACCCCACGGCATCGCGGGCTCCTCGAGACTGTTCAATTTGCATGCCATTGCCACCGGGTGGCGGCCACTAGCCCTGCCCTGAGTATCAACCGTGTCAGCCATGGTCACCCATCGGCGCCGCCGGCTCTTCTTGAAACAATTGGTCCATCACCCTGCCACTGGCAGTGAGACCGTTGCCGTGCCCGGCATCAGAATCTGACCCTCTGCCGTCTGCTCCCAGACCTCGAGCTCGACCTCACCGGTTGCCGGGTCGACCCCGGTGATTCGCCCTCGGAACTCGAGGTCCTGTTCCGGGAAGGCCGAGGCCCGGTTCTGCCACGTCAGGTTCCGCAGGCGCCCCTTCGGGCCGATCCAGTCGGTTAGGAACTGGGTGAGCCACGAACCCTGGAGAGGGCCGTGGACCAGGACATCGGGGTGGCCCTCGAGGGCCGCGTACTCACGGTCATAGTGGATGCGGTGGGGGTTGAAGCTGGCCGCGCTGTACAGGAACAGCTGGGCCCGACTGGCGTTCTTGGCCATGACGGGCAGATCGTCGCCCACGGCCACATCATTGATCGTGAGCTGACTCATCGGGCAATTCCGATCTGTCGTGAGCGGGCCACGATGGTGCCGTCCTGATTGGTGAACGTGGTCTCGCGGACCACCCGCACGAAGGGCCCCTTGGACCCTTCCTTCTGGTCGACGCCGGCCAACCTGACCTGGGCGGTGATGGCATCACCCACACAGACCGGTTCGAGGAAGTCCCATTCCTCGCCACCGAACATCATCCGCTTCACCTCGAGCCGGACCCCATCACCAGTGCGCCACAGACCATCCTCGCGGAGAGTTTCGTTGGACCGGGGTGGGACGATGGCGTGGGTCACGAACGTGGGCGGAGCAATGATCGTGCGGTGACCGGCCTCTAGGGCCGCGACCTCATCGAAGTAGACCGGGTTGTTGTCATCGACGGCCAGGGCATAGCGCTGGGACTCGCGCTCATTGATCTTGACTGTGACCGGCTCGGTGAGGAGCTCGCCGATCATGGCCCGGGTCTCGTCGGGGATGAGTGAGGTCATGAATGAGTTCTACACTCCTTCAATGGAACCTGCCGTGACCTCAACGGCCCCCGAACTGGCCAAGCGACAGCTCGACATCGGCACGATGATCCACGATTGGGAGGCCGGCCAGTCGTTCTGGGCTGACACCGTTGGCCTTTCGTACACCAAGTTCGAGAAGATCGGCGGCGGCGTCCGGCAACACCGGTTCGACGGGAACGGGTCGGTCATCAAGGTCAACCACTCACGCCAACCAATGGACCCACACCCCACCATTCACCGCCGTCTGCGCATCGTGTCCGACCGGGTCACCGAGCCCCGACTGGTACATGACCCCGAGGGGGTCGAGGTCGAACTGGTGCCCGCCGGCCACGACGACATCATTGACGTCGAGATCGTCAACGCAACGGCCAACCTGGGCGAGGCCCGCCGGTTCTGGGTCAACGGCATCGGCGGCACCGAGATCGGACCCGGCCGGTTCCGGGTTGGCGACTCGATCGTGGGGTGCGTGGAGGAGCTCGACCTGACCCGGCCGACCAACCGCCGAGCTCCCGGGTTCCGCTATCTCACGGTCCAGGTACAGCACGTCGACGAGGCCTGGCCCCGACTGGTCGAGATGGGCTTCGTCGGTGAGACGCCACCGGTGAGCCTGGGCGAGACCGCCCGGGTCTCCTTCGTACGCGACCCCGACGGCGGCTACCTCGAGGTGTCGGAGCGGGCCGAGTTCACCGGTCGGCCCATTCCCAGGTGAGAGTCAGCCTGGCCGGCTGATCTCGAACCGGTCGCGGGTGGTGACGTAGGCGTTGCCGGCCAGGCGGCCGATGGCGTCGAGCCCGGCGAAGTCGATGCGGGTCCCGTCGAGGATCGAGTCGTCCACATGGATGCGCACCACCTCACCGAACACGACCGCATGGGTCACCGGCGGGTTGCCCAGCTCGATGATCTGCTGGACCCGGCACTCGAAGCTGGCCCTGGCTTCTTGCACCCGCGGGGCCGAGATCGCCTCGGACGGCTCAGGGGTGAGGCCGGCGAAGTCGAATTCGCTCTGACCGCGACCCAGCTCGGCGGCGGACTGGTTCATGGCCTCGGCTGTGGCCCCGGTGACGAGGTTGCAGGTGAACTCACCGCTGGTTCGGGCGTTGAGGAGGCTGTCCTTCTCGTGGCCGTCGTTGACGCCGGCTGAGAACAGGACGACCGGTGGGTTGGTGGCCACACATTGGAAGAACGAATAGGGCGCCAGGTTCGGCACCCCTTCAGCATCGGCCGACCCGATCCAGCCGATGGGCCGGGGCACGACCAGGCCGGTCATCAGCTTGTAGATGTCGGTGTGATCACACTCACCGGGGAGAAACGTGGCCATGGCCGGGCACGGTAGCGGGACTGGCCCGGACTAGCCCCCGATGACCGGCTCGACCCTCATCTCGAGCCAGACCACAGGCTCACCGCGCATCTCCGGCAGAACCCCGTCGAGCAGTTCCGCCCTCGCCGGGTCGGGTGCGGTGGGACGCTCACCGGACCATTCGGGGGTGAGGCCCCGTAGGGCGGCCCCCACCACGGTGGCGTCGGCGGGGCCGATGGTGACCGGGTAGGTCGCCTCGCGGCGGGCGTGGTCGCCGACCAGGCGCACCGTGACCTGGACCACCGGGGCTTCCGCGTGATCCGGCACCCGGTCGTCGATCTCGAGGCCGAGATCGCCCTGCTCGGATTCACTGGCGAGGAGGAGGCAGAGCTCGTCGACCGATCCGGGGCCCAGATGGTCCCACCGGGTCACCCGTCCTTCGCGCAACACGATCAGCTCACGGCGTTGGGCACCGGCCGCGGCAACCACCGTCTTGCGTCCATCGGTGGCCACGACGGCATCCAGACCCTCGAGGAGGAGCCCTTCGGGTAGACCGTCGACCGCGGTGCGCCTTCCGTTGACGACCACAACACAGGTTGGGCATCTGGCACCGACGCGACACGAACCGCAGCTGGGGCCGAGGCAGATGTCGCAACAGACCAGGTCGCGGGACGCCCCACAGGTGTCACAACCCCCGTCACTGACCCCGACGGGAACCCGCTGGACCAAGACCGGAGCCGGGAGCGGTGGGACCTCACCTCGGAGCCAGACGGCGAGGCCCCTGACCGACGCATCGGCGTCGGGCGGCAGCTCGAGGACAGGACCCTCTGGGTCAACGGAATCGGAGTCGACGAAACGATCGAGCTCGGACCGGCCCAGGCGTGCCTGGCAGTCGATCTCGACCCGGCGGTCAGCGTCGACCGCGAGAAGCGTCGTCACATCGATCGAGCTGAGCAGGGTGATGGTGTCGATGCCCACCAGTAGGTCGAGCTCGCGTACCGACCACCCCCGTTTGCCGCCTTCGTCGAGGTCCTCGCGCCGTTCGGGCTCACGACAATCGGCGCACAGCCCGGTGGCGTGGTCGAGGCACCACCCACACGTCGAGTTTGCGCACAGGGGACAGGAGCGGAGCCGGACCATGTCAGGGTCGCAGCCGGTGCCGTGTTCACGGAAGCAGGACGGACACCGGGCCAGGGGAGAGCCGGAGCACTCGTGGTCATCGTCGTACCCCTGTTCCTCGCGGTCGAGCGCCAGAGTAGGACGGTCGAGCGGGGTCACCTGTTAAGACTGACACGAATCGGGTCCCACGGTCAGCAGGTCATTCGGCCCTTCTCAGCCGTCCGTGTCAATAATGGCGTCGACTTCGATCTCGATGACGGTTCCATCGCCCAGCAAGCCCGAGACCTCGACCAGGGTGGCCGCCGGACGAACCCCGGAGAAAACTTCGCCGTGAGCCCGCCCGAACCCCTCCCACAGGTCGAGGTCAGTGATGAACGACCGGGTACGCACCACCTCAGACAGGGACGCGCCGGCCTCGTCGAGGGCGGCCCCGATGGTGGCGAAGATGGCCTTGGTCTGCTGGTAGACATCGCCAGGAGCGATGACGTTGCCGTCGGACCCCACCGCCACAGTGCCCGCAACCGTGACCGTGTTGCCCACCCGGACGGCCCGCGAATAGCCGACCTGGGACTCCCAGGGACCCCCGCTCGAGATCAGTTGGCGGCTCATCGGTGCCTACCTCTCGCCCTGACCGCGAGCGCTGCCCGTGGTCAGGGCCACTCGGAGCTCCAACCGTCCCTGTGCATCAGCCATGCCCTGCTTCGTAGCACGGGAAGTGGTCCCCATGTACTCACCGACCGCCGATTCCCACGGTGACCTCATCGGATCGGGAGAAGCCCGAGCCAGCAGCTCCTCGAAGCCCTCGACGGCCTGGGAGTGTTCCTCGAGGGAGCGGCCAACTCCCTGGAGGAAACCGACCCCAACATCGCCAGTCAGCTGGGCGGATGAGGCTGGTCACTACCATCGAGGGGAATGGCCCGCACCCGTCTTCTCGCCGGCGTCCTCGCTTCCGCGGTGATGGGGGCGGCCTGTGCCCCCATCGCCAGCGTCGACGACGCCGGCCCCGAGACCCTGATCGCCACCGGTGGGGCGCCCGCTCTGCCGGTCGCAGCCGCGCCCACCACCCTGGCGCCCACCACCCTGGCACCCACCACCCTGGCACCCACCACCCTGCCGCCCACCACCCTGGCACCCACCACGACGGCGGGTCCCACCACCACCCACCCCCAGATTCCGCGGGTGGTCCACGACCAGGCATACGCAGCGTTCGCAGTCACCCAGGGAGTGATCGTGCGGCTGCCCTCGGCCTCGGTTGAACGGGTCGGGTTCCACGAATCGAACCACGATGGAGCTCAGCAGTTGGAGCCCTACGACCTCGATGTCCGGATCATGACCATGGAGAGCCGCCAACGCGACACCGGGTCCCGCACCGCCGCCGACATCGTTGTCCAGCCCGACACCGAGATCCGGGCACCGGTCAGCGGCACCATCGTGCGGGCCGGCCACTACATCCTCTATTGCGACCACGACGACCACTACGCCGTCATCGAACCCGACGAGCAGCCCGGGTGGGAGGTCAAGCTCCTCCACATTCAGGAGGTCCAGGTGGCCGCCGGCGACCGGGTCGAGGCGGGAGCAACTGTGATCGCCCCACGGGCCCGACCCCTGCCGTTCGCGTCACAGGTCGACGACTTCACCGCCGAGCCCTCGTGGCCTCACGTGCATCTCGAAATCGTCGACCCGTCCATCCCCGACAGACCGTCGGGCACCAGCTGTTGATGAGTACAGCCCCCAGCCCCATCCCGCCGGGTCCGTACCACCCAGGGCGGAGGAAGGCTCCAGTTCGAGATGGTGGCCTCGTTCACCCAAGAGGCCCTCCTTCGCCTGGGCAACTGAGGGCTCAGCCCAGCGCGTCGAGGGCGCGAGCCGTGGCGTCGGCGAAGGGGCCGCCGAACTTGATGGCGTGGACGGCCAGAGGAGCCAGCTGGTGGAGGGGCACCCGGCTCTCCCAGCCGACGGCCAGCGGATAGGCCTCGTGGTAAGCCTCGAAACAGCCGGGTCCGAATCCGCCGAAGAGGCGCATCATCGCCAGGTCGAACTCCCGGTGGCCACCATGGGCGGCGGGGTCGAGAAGCCAGCTGACTCCGCCCTCACCCACCACCCGGTTGCCGGCCCACAGGTCGCCATGGAGTCTCGCCGGCGGTTCCGCGGAACCGAAACGGTCGAGACGTCCAGCTACCGCCTCGAGGTCGAGCACGGTCGACTCGGGCAACGAACCACTGTCGCGGGCCAGCCGCGCCAACGGGAGGAGTCGGTTGGACGCGTAGAAGTCGGCCCACGAATCGCACGGCTCGTTGGGCAGACCGCGACTGCCGGTGGTGCGTCGGTCCTCGCGGCCGAAGCACGACGCCCCCGCCTGGTGCAAGGCGGCCAGCCCTCGACCGAAATCGGCCTCGGTCGTCGAATGGCGGTCCCCCGGCTCGATCCACCCGAGTACCAGCACGGCCGGATCGTCGGACACGGCCATGACTTCGGGCACCGGCACCGCATGGGCGTCGCGCAACCAGGCCAGCCCCTTCGCCTCGGTGACGAAGAAGCCGGGTGGGGCGGCGGCATGGGTCTTGGCGAAGACCGTCGGCCCATCGGTGAGCGTGACCCGGTAGGAGTCGGCCACATCACCACCGCTGAGCGGTGCCATTGCCGCCACCTCCCGGCCAAGGAGGTGGGCGAGGTGGGTCCGGAGCTCGGTCAACAGCTCAGAGCAGGAAGCGGTCGCCGGAGGCCCGAACCGTGATGTCGCCGATCGACACACCCCACGGCTGGTCGATGGCGTACATGATCTGGTCCGCCAACAGCTCGGGGTCGAGGGCGAGGTAGCCCATGTTCTCGGGGTCGAACAGCTCGTCATCAGCTCCCCCACCCCGGGCCCGGACCGTCCCGAGATACTCCGGTGCTCTTGTACCCAGGATCCCGACGATGGCCTCGGGGTTCACCACACCGGCCCCCAGGCCGGTGGCCGGAACCCCCGTGGGCTTCACCGTCGTGACCTTGATCTGGCCCTGAGACTCGACGCGCAACGATTCGGAGAGGAAGTTCACCGCCGCCTTGGTGGCGCCGTAGACGCCCGCCCCTGCGACGGGGAAGTTCCCGTAGATGGAAGAGAGGTTGATGACGTGGCCGCGGCCCTGACTGATCATCTGGTCGTGTACGGCCATGATGCCGTGGAGCACACCCTTGATGTTGACGTCGATGCAGCGGTCCCACGCTTCGGCGGCTCGCGCGTGGTCAGCGTGAAAGGCCAGGGGCATGGTGCCCGCGTTGTTGACCATGACATCGATCCGGCCGTACTTCTCGATGGCCGCCGCGGCCAGGGCCTCCATCTGGTCGAGGTCGGTGACATCGGCGAAGACGGCCTGGGCGGTCCCGCCCCGGTCACGGATCGAGTCGACGGTGGCCGCCAGCTCCGGCTCGTTGATGTCGGCCGCCACCACCCACGCTCGCCGCTCGGCCGCCTTCTGGGCCACCAACCGCCCGAAGCCACCGGAGGCCCCCGTCACGATGATGACCTTGTCGGCCACGTGGTCAGTGGACACCCGAGCTACTCAGCGGGAGGAGGTGGGGGTGGGTCCTCACTGGGAGCTGGAGCGGGGGCCCGCTGAGCCATGATCACCGCGGCGATCATGGCCGACCCGCCGATCCACGCCAGGAAGGCGCCGGCACCGGCAAGGTTGGTGCCCCTCACGCTCAAGAATGTGATGCTGAAGCCGTATACGGTCACGGCAAAGGCCAGGGCCACGACCGCCTGGTCGATCGTGAACCCCAGGATCTGCTCCGGCAGCTTCACCTGGGGGAGGAACGCTCCCACCACCCCAACCCCCAACAGGGCGAGTGAAATGAGGAGCACGAAGACCCCGGCGAACCCGAAACTGGAGTCCATCACGCCGACGCTGTAGCGACCCTCGCCGGCCCACTCGAGAAAGCAGCTGAGGAGAAGGAGGGCCCCGCCTACGAGGGCGACGATCTGTGATGGTCGAAGTTGGGTCATGAATCCTCTCCCTGGCTGGATGCGGCCGTGCCGACCTTCAATCCACGATGCTCGACAAAGGCGCCCGTGGTGGCAACGGCGGCGCCGATCCAGCTCACGTGAAGCCCGAACTCGGTGCCATCCCGGCTGATCGTGCCGAACGTCCACAGGAGGCGGTGAACGCCAGTACGAGCGCGATCTGGTCCTGGGTGAAACCCAACAGTTGGTCGGGTAGTGGCACCGCGAGACCGAAGGCCCGCGTGGCTCCGATCAGCCCTACCGAGATCCCGAACAGGAGCACGAAGATGCCCAGCAGGCCGACAGCTCCGGTGCTCAGACCCGATGGGTTGGGGCTCCAATCGAGGATCGAACCCAACACCATCAGTACTCCCCCACCGACCAGCAGGAGTGGCCCCGGTTTCGAGGTATCCATAGGTGCCCCCCTCCCCTGAATCTGGCTCCTTGCCGCGATTCACTCTCCACCGTACGCATCCTGGGTTGTTGCTGCCAGCGACCACCCGGTAACCCGGTTGCACGCGGGGTCGGCTCGCCACCGGTGACGCCATCGAGATCGTTGGTCCACGCGACCCGGTCGACGCGGTGGAGTCGACGAGGGGGGCCGCCGCCGAGCTTTCGGGGGCGGCTACGCGCCCCAGTTCTTCCTCCTGACCGCCGGAGTCACGGGGACGATCATCGTGCCCGATGGCCAGCAGGTGGCCCCGGGTAGTCGGGCTGAGGTCGAGGTTCAGCTCCAGCGACCTGTGGCGCTGGACCTTGGGATGACCTTCGCCGTGCGCGAAGGCAACCGCACCATCGGGGCCGGCACCGTGATTGGCCCCTGACCATGACTGGCGACGGGGCGGCCGCCCTGTTGGCCGGGATCAACCAGCTTCCCCTACCAGCTGGGGAAACCTCGGGGCGGATGTTCGCGGATCTGCTCGAGGCTGGTAGCGCCCAACTCCTCGACCAGCGTCTCACGGGCTCGGGACCACGCGTCATGGATGGCACACCGACCCAAGTCATCGCAGAGCCTGCCGTCCAGCACACACATCTCCAAGTCGGTGGGGCCCTCGATCGCTTCGATCACATCCAGCACGGAGATGGAGCCCAGGTCCACCAACAGCACATATCCACCAGTGGGGCCAGGGTCAGAGCGGACCCACCGTCTCTGAACGAGGGGGGCCAGAACCTGGGGCAGAAAGCCGGGGGTCGAGGACACGAGCTCAGCCAGGTCCGAACCCTTGACTCGGTCGCCGACCCCGTCGAGGGCCAGCAGGGTTCGGACCGCGAGGTCGCTCCGCCGGGTTACGTCGAGTTTCACGAGGGTGGTGCCCTTGTTTTTGTCGGGGGTGGGCCGCTCAATGGAACACCGTGGGGGCCTCCTTCATTCTCACAACCTTCTGCCAGGGGCGGATCAGATAACCCAGAGGCAGGGTGATGATGTGGACCAAGCGGCTGAACGGGAAGACCGCGAGGAAGACCCAGAAGGTGAAGGCATGAAGCTGGAGAGCAAACGGCAGCGGATCGACGTACTCGGGCTGAGGGCTCAAGGTCAGAATCGAGCGCATATAGGGCACGAACACCGAAGTTCCCCAGAACGACCCCCACCGGTAGCCCACCGCGATCCAGATGCCACTGGCGATCTGGACGGCGAGGACGGCCAACACGACATAGTCCATCAGGCTGCTCACCGTCCAGACCCGGAGGTTGGTCAACCGCCGGTGGGCCAGAACACAGAGCCCAAAGCCAGCCCACAAGCCGAGGGCCAAGCCGGTGGCCTCGAGCAGGTAGAGACGGGCGGACGCGCCGTTCCACAGCTCGAAGCCGCGGGGCAGGATCAGGGCGAACAGATGGCCCAGCAAGATGAGGGCCAGGCCCCAGTGGAACGAGATCGAGCCCCAGTAGAGGCGTCGGCTCTCGAGCAGCTGGGACGACAGGGACGACACCGAGAACGGATGTCGGCGCCACCGGATGATCGTCACGGCCACCAGCAGGGCGAGCGCGGCGTAAGGGAACGCACCGAACAGGAGATCGTTGGTGCTCATCGGACTCCTCCGATCACGACAGTCTTCAGATCTTGAACCACGGCGAGCGTGGCCGCCAGCAGGTGGCGATAGGGGTTCTTCTTCTCGGCGGTCTCGAGGGTGGACTGCATGGTCTCCACCGCTCCCGACAGCACATCGAGCAGATCGCTGAGGGGCTCGGCGGCCAGGGCCACGTAGCGCAGCACCGGCTCGATGTGGTCGGGCAGCTCACCGCCCAGATCCACCCCCGACCGCTCCATGTCGCGCTTGAGATCGGCCATGAACTCGCCCCGCCGGTAGTTCTCGCCCCACACCACATGGCCCACGTAGGGCACGAAGGCCGGCGACAGGTCGAGGGTGCGGGTGTGCAGTTCCTCCCACTGGCCCAGCTCGAGACCGGCCATGGCCTCGACGAACTGGCCGAGGTGCTTGCGGGCCGAGCTGCGGGGCAGGTTCTCTACGGCCTCGGTGAGCGTTTCGAGGTGACCGGGCGACGGGTAGGTGTACCCGAGGGCGGTGACGAGAGCAGGATGCATCAGGCCCCCCGCTGGGGAGAGCGGATCGAGCCGAAGCCAACCGAGCCCTTGTGCGACAGGGGATCGTTGAGCTCCTCGATCGACATCTCACGGTGGTAGGGAGGGAACACGAAACGGTCGTCGACGGTCGGGATGGTGGTGAGCTTGTAGATATCCTCCGCCAATTCCTCGGTGAGGCCGGCCGACTCGAGCAGGGCGATCGTCTCGGCGTCTATCGACTGATCCACCGACTGCCGGCGCTTGTAGCTGCGCACCGCGAGCATGATCCGCAGAGCCTTGCGGATCGGCTCTTCGTCGCCGATCGAGAACAGGTTGGCCAGGTACTTGACCGGCAGCCGGGCCTTGTCGAGCTCGTCCATCAGCTCGAAGTCGACCCGCTCGTCGGGGATCTCGAGCTTCACCATGTTGCGCTCGATGGTGCTCATCACCGGCGACAGGGGCGGGACGTAGAACATCATCGCCGCCGTCCGGTACTCGGGGTGGAGAGGTAACGCCATGCCCCACTCCTTCACGAACTTGTACACCGGCGACTGACGGGCGGCGTCGATCCAGCCGTCGTCGATCCCTTCGGCCTTGGCCGCGGTGACCACCCTCTCGTCGAAAGGGTCGAGGATCATGTCGAGCTGGGCCTGGAGCAGTTCGTCCTCGGGCCCGGCGACCATCTCCTCGATCTTGTCGGCGTCGTAGAGCAGCACACCCATGTAGCGGATGCGACCGACACAGGAGTGAGCGCAGGCCGGGGCCTGGCCGGTCTCCATGCGAGGGAAGCACAGGATGCACTTCTCCGACTTGCCTGTGTCCCAGTTGTAATAGACCTTCTTGTACGGGCAGCCAGCCACACACATGCGCCAGCCCCGGCACTTGTCCTCGTTCACGAGAACCACACCATCCTCGCCCCGCTTGTAGATCGCCCCACTGGGGCAGGCCGCGACACACGCCGGGTTGAGGCAGTGGTTGCAGATCCGGGGGAGGTAGTTGAAGACGACCCGATCGATCTCCTCGAGCTGCTCACGGACCGCCTCATCGATGCCCTCGAGGGCCAGGTCGTTGCGAGCGTATATGTCGGACCCGCTCAGATCGTCGTCCCAGTTGGGGCCGGTCTTGACCTCCATCTGTTCACCGGTGATCTTGGAGATCGGGACCGCGGTGGGCTGGTGCTCGCCCTGGGGGCTGTTGAACAGGTCGCCGTACTTGAAGGTGAACGGGTCGTAGTAGTCGTCGAGCTCGGGCAGCGACGGGTTGTAGAACAGCTTGCCCAA
Organism: Actinomycetes bacterium; assembly: GCA_024225275.1. Classification (GTDB taxonomy): domain Bacteria; phylum Actinomycetota; class Acidimicrobiia; order Acidimicrobiales; family JAAEMS01; genus JAAEMS01. The sequence goes on along the minus strand of JAAEMS010000314.1, from coordinate 8,925 downwards.
GCCACCCGCCCTCGAGTGCAGGGTCAGCTTGAGCCGGCCCTTCTCGTCGCGGCGCCAGCCCCCCTTGTAGTGGTCCTGATCTTCCCAACCGGTGGGATAGCCGGTACCCGGGCGGGTCTCGACATTGTTCCACCACATGTACTCCGCACCTTCGCGGTCGGTCCACAGGTTCTTGCAGGCCACCGAACAGGTATGGCACCCGATGCACTTGTCGAGGTGAAAGAGCATGCTCATCTGAGCTCGTACTCGCATGGCGCGCTCCTAGTAGTCGGGGGTGTCGATGCGGCGGACGTAAACGAAGGTGTCGCGGTTGACCCCGGTGGGGCCCCAGTAGTTGAAGGCGTAGGTGAACTGGCCGTATCCGCCGCTCATGAGAACCGGCTTGAGCCGGGCCCGGGTGAGCGAGTTGTTCATTCCCGCCCTCACCTTGCGGCGAGGGCTGATCGGGATACCGACCGTTCGTTCGGTGGCGTGATAGACGAACACCGTTCCTCGGGGGATCCGCGACGAGGTGGTGCATCGCTGCACGAAGACCCCATTGTCGTTGTAGATCTCAACCCAATCATTGTCGGCGATGCCGAGGTCGGCGGCGTCCTTGACGTTGAGCCAGATCGGATAGCCGCCGCGGGACAGCGTCATCATCCGTTCGTTGTCGCCGTAGGTCGAGTGGATCGACCACTTGCCGTGGGGTGTTATGTAGTTGAAGAGCCGGCCGTCCTGACCCTCGGCCATGGACTCCTCGGTCTCGGACAACATCACGTGATCAGGTCGCGGCTTGTAGACCGGGAGGTGTTCGCCCCAGGCGATGTACTGGTCGTGGTCGAGGTAGAAGTGCTGACGACCGGTGAGGGTTCGCCACGGCACCAGGTGCTCGACGTTCAGGGTGTAAGGGCTGTACGGCCGGCCCTTGCCCACCAGGCCACTCCACGTGGGGGTGGTCAGGATGCGGCGGGGCTGGGAGATGAGATCGGCGAAGTCGATCCGGGTGTCGCGCTGGCCCGCCCCGAGGTGGGTGAGGCTCTGGCCGGTCTTGGCCTCCTCGGCTTCGAAGGCCCGGTGGGCAATCTCGCCGTTCGACGCCGGGTCGAGGGCGAGGATGGCCTCGCACACCTCTCGGTCACGTTCGAGGGAGGGGCGGCGGGGGGCACCGTCAGTGCCGCTGCGACGGTCGGGCTGCTTGCGGGCCAGCTCGTCGTAGAAGTCGTCGACCTGCATCCGCAGGCCGTGGGCCGCGACCCCGTTGTTTCGGACCCCGAGGCCCAGTGAGGTCATCTGCTCGTACAGGTGGGCGTAGTCGCGCTTGACCACCTTGAAGCGGGGCATGGTCTTGCCGGGGATGGCCTCGACCTCACCGGTGCGCCAGTCACCCATCTGGGCCTGGGCAATCTCGTCCGGGCTGTCGTGGACCAGGGGCTGCATGATGACGTCTTCGGCCCCGGCCGGGAGATGACCACCGGCCATCTCCGAGACCTTCTTGGCCAGGGTGGTGAAGATCTGCCAGTCCGACTTGGACTCCCACGCCGGCGGCACCGCGGCCTGCATCGGGTTGATGAAGGAGTGCATGTCGGTGGTGTTGAGGTCGTCCTTCTCGTACCAAGTGGCCGCCGGCAGGACGAGGTCGGAGTAGAGGGCCGACGTATCCATGCGGAAGTTGAGGTCGACGACCAGATCCATCTTGCCGATCGGGGCATCGGGGCGAACCGTGACCTCGGCCACCCCATGGTCGTCGGGCTCGGTGGCGATGGCCGACGAGTGCGTCCCCAGGTAGTGCTTCATGAAGAACTCGTGACCCTTGGCTGAGGTGCCGATGGCGTTGCCCCGCCAGATGAACCAGGTGCGGGGCCACGAGGTGGGGGCATCGGGGTCGTCGATAGCGAACTCGAGGTCACCCGAGGTCAGCCGGTTCTTGATGTGCTCGGTGATCGCCTCGTCGGTGTCGGCTCCCTCCTTTCGGGCCGCTCTCACCACCTCGATGGGGCTCTCGTTGAACTGGGGGAAGAAGGGCAGCCAGCCCTGACGCACGGCCCGGGCCTGATGGTCGATGGTGTGATCGTGGTTCTGGGGGTGTTCCTCGGGCAGCGAGTCGTAGTCGCGGTAGCCCCGCTCGTAGCGCCACTGGTCAGAGTGCACATAGTGGAACGACGGGGTGTTCTGGTGGCGGGGGGCCACGCCCCAGTCGAGACCGAAAGCGATCGAGCCCCACGAAGCGGCGTTGACCAGCTTCTCCTGGCCCACATAGTGGCCCAGGCCGCCGCCGTTGACCCCCACCGAGCCGGTGAGCATCAGGGCCACGATCCCCGATCGGTAGAGCAGGTTGTTGTGGTACCAGTGGTTGGCACCGGCTCCGATGATGATGAGGTTCTTGCCCTTGGTGAGCTCACCGTTGCGGCCCCACTCGCGGGCGAACTTCACGACCGTGTCGCGATGGACTCCGGTGTACTGCTCCTGCCAGGCCGGGGTGTAGGGCACATCATCGTCGTCGTAGCTGGCGGCGTCGTAGCCCTTGAGGCCCCGGTTCACACCGAAGCGGGCGTTGAGCAGGTCGAACACAGTGGTGACCGTGACCGGACCGTCGGTGGTCTGGACGGTGCGCACCGGCACCGACCGCGTAGCCATGCCGTCGTTGCCGAAGAACTCGAGCTGGATCTCGGCCACATCGTCGTGATGGTCGATGAACGACAGGCGGGGATTGATGTCCTCACCTGTTACCCGGTCCTTGAGCTCGAGGTTCCAGTGACCCTTGTCCTCTTCGGCCCAGCGGTCGCCGATGCTGCCGTTGGGCATGCGGGGGGCGTCGGCGCCCTCGTCCCACATGAGCAGCTTCCAGTCGGGATTCTCGACTTCGGCGTAGGCGTCGAGGCTGCCGGCCCTCATGCACTTGCCGGCCTTGCCGTCTTCGACCTGCACCAGGAAGGGGAGGTCGGTGTACTGGCGGGCGTAGCCCTCGAAGTAGTCGACCTTCTTCTGGTCGTAGAACTCGGTGAGCAGCACATGGTTCACCGCCAACCAGAAGGCGGTGTCCTGGCCGGGGTTGGTGGGCACCCACCAGTCTGCGTACTTGGCCACCTGGGAGAAGTCAGGGCTGAACACCGCGAGCTTGGCCCCGGCATGACGCACCTCGGAGATGAAGTGGGTGTCGGGGGTGCGGGTCATGTTGAGGTTGGCGCCCATGACCGCCACGAAGCGGGCGTTGTACCAGTCGGCCGACTCGTGCACGTCGGTCTGTTCTCCCCAGATCTCCGGGGAAGCGGGGGGGAGGTCGCAGTACCAGTCGTAGAAGCTCATCACCGCGCCACCGATGAGCGACATGAAGCGGCTCCCGGCGGCGTAGCTGATCTGCGACATGGCCGGGATGGGCGAGAACCCGGCGACCCGGTCGGGACCGTGCTCCTTCACCGTGTGGATGGTGGAGGCGGCGGCAAGCTCGAGGGCCTCGTCCCAGCCGATGCGCCGGAACCCGCCCTTACCCCGGGCTTCCTGATACTTGCGGCGCCATTCGGGGTTCTCCTGGATGGCGGCCCATGCGTTCACCGGGTCGCCCAGGGCCTCGCGCTTGGCTTGGCGGTACATGTCGATGAGTACGCCCCGCACGTAGGGGTACTTCACCCGGATCGGCGAGTACAGGTACCACGAGTACGAGATGCCCCGCTGGCAACCCCGGGGTTCGTAGGGGGGCAGGCCCTCCTCCAGCTCGGGGTAGTCGGTGGCCTGGAGCTCCCAGGTGACGATGCCGTCCTTGACGAACACCTCCCACGAACAGCTGCCGGTGCAGTTCACCCCGTGGGTGGTTCGGACCCGCTTGTCGTGCTGGAACCGGTTCCGGTAGAACTCCTCCCACTTCCGCTCGGCGGGACCGACGGTCTCCTGTATCCATTGGCCGGTCATCGCTTGCTCCTCAGCCGGTCTGCGTAGGTCTGGCGCATTCCGCGCCAGGCGACGGTCATGCCGCCGATGAGAATGAGAAAGCCGGCGACTCCGGCCAGGATCAGACCGTCACCAGGATCGGAGGGTTCCGACTGGTTCGGGGCATCAGTGAGAAAGACCGTGAGATCGGCGATCTCGTTCTCGGTCAGTGGGCGGTCGACGAAGATCGGCTGCATGATGGCCGACTTGGGGTCGGCCAACCACGACGCGAGTGCAGCCTCGCTGCCGTACTCGGCCGCCGTGCCCGTGAGATCGGGGCCCAGGCTCCGACCCCCGAGGTTGCCGACCTTGCCGGCCGTGTGGCATGCCACACAGGCACCACCCCCGTTGCTGAGCCGGCTGGAGCCGGTGAACAAGGCGTGGCCCTCGCCGACGCTGCCCGGCTCGACCTCCACGGGAGGGGCATCCGCGATTGTCTCGGCCCTAACGGCCAACGAGCCGACGTAGGCAACCACCGCAGTGATCTCGTCGTCGGACATCTTGCTCTCGAGCGCTCGCATGGCGTCGTCGTAGGCGACCCCCAACACCTCGATCGGCCCCTCGAGACCATCACGTATGGTGGACTCGACGTACTCGGCATCGGCGGCGTTCGGGTTGTTCAACAGGGGGGGAACCTCGCCCACCAGGCCGCTCCCATCGGGCTCGTGGCAACGGGCGCAGCGGTCGGCGAAGACCTCGGCTCCCTCGGCCAGATCGCCCTGGGCGAACTGCAGGCCGACCTCGTCGGCCGCCGCCGACGTTCCCCCGAGGAACGTGGCACCGGCCAAGGCCACCAAGAGGACTGCGAAGGTGCTGGCACCGGACCAGAGTCGGGACCGAGAGATCATGGGTTCTTGAACTCCGCTTTCGGGCCCAGGTAGTACCACCAATTGAGACCCAGGCAGACGATGTAGAAGAGGGCGAACCCGAACAAGGCCACCTCGGGAGTACCACCCTTGATCTGCTCACCGAACTCCTGGGGAACCACGAAGGCTCCGTAGGCGGCAACCGCCGACGTCCAGCCCAGCACCGGGCCGGCCTGTTCCTTGTCGAACACGATGGCGATGGTCCGGAAGGTCGAACCGTTGCCGATGCCCGACGCCGCGAACAGGAGCAGGAAGAGCAGGAAGAAGGGGACGAAGAAGTCTTCGGGGGTCTCGGACTTGTAGGCCTCGCGCAGGTAGTAGGCAACGCCCAGGGCGCTGGCCGTCATGACGATGGAGACATAGTGGGTGACCCGGGCGCCACCGACCCGATCGGCGATCCAACCGCCGATTGGGCGGATGAAAGCCCCGATGAACGGGCCCATCCAGGCAAACGTGAGAGCCGACGGTCCGTCGGGGTTGACGGTGTCGTGGGTCCACGCCCCGTCGAGCTGGATGTGCTTGAACCCGAACACCACCTTGATGGCCAGGGCGAAACCGGCCGAGTAGCCGATGAAGCTGCCGAACGTCATGGTGTAGATGACGCTCATCACCCAGGTATGGGTGTTCTTGAAGACCCGGAACTGGCGTTCGAGGTTGGGCTTGATCTCACCCGGGATCTGCTTGAGCAGCATGACCGTGCCCCAGATCACCGCGGCGATCACCGGGTACTTGGCCCATGAGGGGGCGCCCAGGCCGGTGGGGTCGGGCAGGATGACGAACAGGCCCACTGCCGAGGTGGCGAAGGCCACCAGCAGCATCCCGGAGATCTTGGCGAACGACGACAAGGGGCTGCCGATATTGGGGGAGACGTGCTCGGCCCGGATGTTGTTCATCCGGGTCCAGGCCAGGAAGGAGAGCGGGATCAGGAGCACCAACCACACGAACCCGGCGTTGTGGATCCAGGTTTCGGTTCCGACCTGGATTTTGCCGATCAGGGTGCCGGATGTCTTCTCCAACACCATCGAGCCGCCCCCGAAGACGGCGGTGGTCATGACCAGCGGGATCAGGAGCTGCATGGTGGTGACACCGGCATTGCCGAGACCGGCGTTGAGTCCCAGGCTCAGACCCTGCATTCGGCGGGGGAAGAAGAAGCTGATGTTGGACATCGACGACGCGAAGTTGCCGCCGCCCAGACCGGACAGGAAGGCCAGGAGTTGGAACACCCAGAGGGGGGTGTCCTGGGAGAGGAGGGCGAAACCGGCACCAGCCGCCGGGATCATGAGTAACGCCGTCGTGAAGAAGATGGTGTTGCGCCCGCCGGCGATGCGTATGAAGAAGCTGCTGGGAATCCGGAGACTGGCTCCGGTCAGCCCGGCGATGGCCGTGATGGTGAAGAGCTCGGACTGTTCGAAGGGGAACCCCAGGTTGAGCATCTGGACGGTGATGATGCTCCAGTAGAGCCAAACCGCGAAGCCGCACAGCAGGCTCGGGATCGAGATCCAGAGATTGCGGTTGGCGATCTTCTTGCCCTCACTCTCCCAGAACTCTTCGTCTTCTACGTCCCACTCAGTTATGTCAGCCATGGGTAGTCCTGTTCGGGGTTGGGACCTCGTCGTGGAAGGTCTCGGAGAACGCGTCCTTGGGTTCCTCGAGCATGAGGAAGGTGATGGCGAAGCTGACTGCAGCGCCAGCGGAGAGAATGAAGAAGAAGGTGCGGGCATCTACCAGGGAGAAGATCACCAGGTAGATCACGGCGCCGACGTTGCCGTAGGCGCCGGCCATGCCGGCAATCTGTCCGGTCATGCGCCGGTTCACCATCGGGATGATGGCGAAGGTGGCACCCTCGGCGCCCTGCACGAAGACCGAGGCAAAGATGGTGATGGCCACCGCTATGACCAGCCAGGTCAGGCCACCGAACATCGGCACGATGTTCTTCAGCCCATCGTCATCGACCCCGGTGGTCCACTTGGCGATGAATGCCATGAGGAAGAACCCGACGACGATGCCCAGGATGTAGACGAGCATCGTGCGCTTGCGACTGGGCAGGTAGTCGGAGAGGTAGCCCCCGAGGGGACGGGCCACCAGGTTCACGAAGGCGAACGACGAGGCCACCAGGCCGGCGATGGTGGCGGTGACCAGGGGTCCGCCGCTGCCGTTGCGGAGGGGTTCGAAGGTGTTCTCGAAGAAGGCCGGCAGCATCGACACCACGGCCAGCTCGGCCCCGAAGTTGGCGAAGTAGGTGCTGTTCAGGGCGGCCACGCTGCCGAAGTGGTACTTCTCCTCGTCGGGTACACCGGCCTTCAGGTACGGGAGGTTCACGTGGAGCGTCTTGCCCACATGCCCGAGGTACACGACCAGGAGCCCGGCGTAGATCAGATAGAGGGTTGTGTCGCTGATGATGAAATCGCCGTCGACCCTCACATTGCTGACCCGCCAGGCCAACACTCCGAGTGCCCCCACGAGGGGAATCGACCAGAGCAGGTACTGGACCAGATCCTTGTAGGACGAGCACATCATCGGCTCGGCCTTCTTGGTCCGAACCAATTCGCGCCCGTCGGGCACGTCGCGCACCAGGAAGTAGTACATGACGCCATAGATCCCGAGTACCAGACCATTGACGGCCATGCCCCAACGCCAGGCCCCATCGCCCAGGTCGAACCAGCGACCCAGAACGGTGAGGGAGAACCAGGGCAGCGTCATGGCAGCGAACGCGGATCCGAAGTTGCCCCAGCCGGCGTAGAAGCCCTCGGCCCGACCCACATACTTGGGTGGGAACCACTGGGCGACCATCTTGATTCCGACCACGAAACCGGCGCCGACCCCGCCCAGGAGCAGCCTGGAGATCATCTGCTGGGTGAAGCTATCGGCGAAGGCGAACCAGATGGCCGGAATGGACATGGTGATCATCAGCCCGGTGAACACAATCCGTGAGCCGAGACGATCGATCAGGGCACCGACCACGATTCGGGCCGGAATGGTCAGGGCGACGTTGCAGATAAGGAGGATCTTGACGTGCTCCTTGGTGAGCCAGTCGAGATCGTTTCGCATGGTCGTGGCCAGAGGGGCCAGGTTGAACCAGACGTAGAAGGTCATGAAGAACGCAATCCACGTGAAGTGGAGGACGCGAATTCGCTCCTGGTTGAAATCCAGGAGTTGGGGGGGCTGGTCTGCAGGATTGTCGGTGTTGGTCACAAGTTCTCTACTTATGGAGTTAGCAACTTGGCGATAGGCGCAGTATCTGCCCAAGTCGAAAGGTGCTGAAGGGTCCTAGGTCCCGTGGCCGATCATGGGTTCCGCCAGTTGGGGAAGTCGGGCGCATCCTCCTCCCATGAACGCATGAAGGTCACCACGGCCTTGATCTGCTCAGAGGTCAGGGGGCCGGCGAAGTCCTGTGAGTAGGCGTTCATCTGGGTGCCCGGCACGCCCACTGACACGAGCAGTGCGATCTGGTCGTCGCCGGCCGACAGGAGGAACTGCTCGGCGTTCAACGCTGGCGCCGTATCGCCCTCTCCCGAGTCGCCGTGACACGAGGCGCAATTGAACTCCCAGATGGAGTCCCCCTCCTCGGCCAGTGAGGCGAGCTGGGCCTCACGGGCCGCTTCACGAGAAGAAGGCTCGTAGGTGAGGTAGAGCGGGAAGGCGGCCGCCATGGCCACGAGGAGTAGCACACCTACCGCCATCACGCGGTTGGTCGAGCGGTCGAGCTCGGGGTCGGTGGTGTAGCCGTAGGGCATCAATGGCCCCCTTCACTCGCACACGACGGGCCCGGGCTGGGCTCGTCGATGGTTATCGTGCCCGGAGAGGCCCCGTCCTCCTTGGTTCCGGTATCGATGTAGAGAAGGCCGTCTTCGCCGATCTCGACCGGATGACGGTCGAGACCACGGGGCGAGGGCCCAGTCTCCAGCTCACCGGCCCGGTTGTACACCGAGCCATGGCACGGGCACTCGAAGCGGTTCGACGATTCGCAGTAGGGCACCCGACAACCGAGATGGGTGCACTTCTCCGAAAGAGCGATGATCTCACCGTCGATACGCACGAGAAAGGCCTTGGCCGCCGCCACCTCGATGGCTCCGGTTTCGGGCACTTCTACGGGGGCAACGCTGCGGACAACACCTCCGAAGCCAGCAGTCGCCAGGGGCTGAAGGAGGTCCCAGGT